>NZ_JCAMPD010000004.1:0-523452 GCF_059511845.1 Flavobacterium sp. PLA-DH12 | reverse complement strand
TTTTATTAAGAAACGATACTTCTCTAAATAGTTCCTCTCTAATGTACAATCTTGACTATTATTTCTCATCGTAACAAAATTTATTAAATTTAAATTTTGTTACCGAAATATCTAACCTTTACAGAAATGACAAACTAGACGCCAAAACTCATAACTCATAATTCATAATTACCATTCGTCTGTTCTAAACGAAGAAACCGGCAAACCTCCTGCACTAAACAATTCTGCTTTAGCGAAATCTTTCCATAAATAGCGAACTGCAACTGGATTCTTTACTTTATCAGAAGTCAGAACCACTGATTTTCTTCTTACCACAGTTTTTGCTGGATAGAAAACTTTGTCTGCTCCTGCTATTTCAAAACCTAAAACCTCTTTGTCATAAGATGTAATTCCATTTGCAACATCATCAAAAGAGACCGTTACAGCACCGTCTTTTATCTCCATCGATTTGTATTTCGGACTTTCGAATTCGAAACCTTCAATTCCGTACGTTCTTGCCAAAGCCTGAAATGCCAATCGATTTCCTCCTTTTTCTTTATCCATTGGGTGAATATTATTTTCTTCGCCAACGTCCATTAAAACTGCCATTGCTGCATTCGGAATTTCCTTCGAAGCCTTAAACTGCGCTTCTCTGACGTAAGCTGAATTGTATTTTTCCTGATAATCTTTTGGATGAAAGGAAGCATAATTAAACGGTGCGATTTGAGCGAAATAAAAAGGAAAATCTCCTTGATTCCACAATGTTCTCCAACTGCTGACCATTTTCTTCATCAAAGCAGTATATTCAGATGCTCTTTCATAATTCGATTCTCCTTGGTACCAAATACAGCCTTTAATTCCGTAACCAATTACAGGCGAAAGCATGCCGTTAAACAAAGTCGTCGGAACACGATTTGGATCTTTTGCCAATTCTTCTTTTGTAGTCGGAATTTTAGCGCTTGCAAAATCTTTCAGCATTTCCTGATTCATCCAAGCTTCCATGCTCGAACCTCCGTAAGAAACATGAATTAATCCCACAGGAACATTTAAAACTTCCTGCAAAAGCGACCCAAAATACCAAGCCGTCGCACTAAAATTAGACGTCGATTTAGGAGAAGCTTCTTCCCATTTTCCTTCAAAATCTTGTAAAGGTTCCAAAACTGTTGCTCTTGGAATTGTGATTAAACGAATGTTTTTATTGGTTGATCTTACTATGATTTCATTTCCGTTTTTAACGGGTTGTCCTTGAAATCCTTTCAATGGCATCTCCATATTCGATTGCCCTGAACAAAGCCAGACTTCTCCCAACAAAACATTTTTGATGGTTACTTTTTCGTTTCCTTCCGATACTTCAATCGTGTATGGCCCACCAAAAGAAACCGTTTTTAATTCTGTTTTCCATTTTCCAGAATTGTCTGCTTTTACTTTATAGGTTTTAGAATCCCACGAAGTTTTGATTACTATGTTGGCGTTCTTTTCTGCCCAGCCCCAAATTGGCGCATTGGATTTTTGCTGTAACATCATGTTATCAGAGAATAATGCTGGCAATTTGATTTTGGCATTGATTTGATAACTTGCTAAAATCGTTAATAATGCAATAATTGATTTTTTCATTTTTTGTTTTTTTTTTGTCACAGATTAAAAGGATTAGAAAGATTTTTTTTTCGCCACGAATTCACGAATTTTCCACAATTCTTATTCTAAAAATAATTCGTGAATTGTTTTGTCTGTTCATTATCTCACGGATTCTCGCTAATATCTAATCTATGTTAATCATTATAATCTGTCACTTGCTTTTTCAATTGCCACCAGCTTTAGCTGGAGGTTATAAAATATTTGCATTTTTAGGGCTTTAGCCAAATAATTAGTTTGGCTAAAGCCCAATTCTTATTTTCTTCTAAACCTCCAGCTAAAGCTGGAGGCAATTCATATAACTCTTCTTTTATCACAGATTAAATAATCCTTTTTTAATCATTTTAATCTGTGGCTAACATTTATTTCTCCTGTAAAATTATAACCGGCCCAAATAACCCTGCTTTTAACAATGGTTCGCCTTCCAAACGAAATGGTGCTGTTGTCCAGGTTAATCTTTCTTCTTTTGGCAATTTTTGATCGCCGATTAATCTATTTGCCCACGTATTTGTAACTTTTATTTCTATCGTATTTTTTCCTTTTTGCAAAGCTTTTGAAATGTCTGTTTTGAAAGGGAAAGTCCAAAGCGTTCCGCAATCTTTTCCATTAATCTTGATTTCAGCAATATTGGCAATTTCGCCTAAATCCAGCCAGATTTTATCTGTGCTTTTTCCTTTCCAGACAAACTCTTTTTTATAAACTACGGTTCCTGAATAATACTTAATTTGATCATTTTCAGAAGTACTCCAATCAAAAAGTTTGTTTGTTTTAACCACTTCTTTTGCGCCTTTAAATTCAGGATCAAATTGCAATTCCCAGTTTTCATCTAAAGTTTGTACTTTTTCAAATTCAGATGATTTTCCTTGTGCTAAAACTTCTTTTGTTTTCTCTTTAAAAATCACAAAACCAGATTCGTTCGCATCTAAACTTATCGAAACAATTGTTCTTCCGTTTTCTATCTTCCAATTGGCTAAAGCCGAAGTTTGATCTGTTACAGGATTGTACCATTGCGGTACTTTTCCTAAAATTCTGAAAGAAGCATCAAATGTTCTTTTTTCTGCTTTTTGATTGGAAATAAAATAAATATCTTCAGTATCCGATTTACGATGTGCCCAAGCCAATGTTTCTGAATCGGCTCTATTTAAATTAGGAAAATAAATATCCTGAGTAATTCCGATGGAAGCAAAATCATTTCCTAAATACGGTAATTTGACAACCGTTCCTTTTCCGATTTTCCATGTGGAGGAATTGGTGTTATTCCAGATTTCATCAATTACATTCTGCCATTTCTTTTGATTGGTTTCTGATTGAATTCCTGGCTGAAGGTTTGGTTTTTCATCTACAAAAATCGTTGCTCCATCTTCTAACAACTGCAGGATTTTTTCAGCAGAAGCCAAAGAAAGCATCTTATTTGGTGCCATTTTATGACTTCCTGGAAAGAATAAAGCTCCATATTCAATTCCACCATCAAATGTTACTTTACCGTTCTGAACTTTAGCACGATTAATTAAAACATCGGCATTAAATGAATCATATTGATAACCATTTAGCGGATTAATCCATTGTGATAAATCGGTTATATTTTTAGAATAAGTCACTTCTTTTGGCATTTTTGCCGTTGGCTGACCTTCATTTTCTAAACGAATTTTCTCGCTTTCAAGTCTTGCTGCACCAAACACATTCGGAATAAACGGCACTAAACGATCTGGAACAAAAGAACGGGAAGGAAAATCTTCACCAATAAAAACCGCCAAGTCAATTACAGGTTTTCCTTTTTGCAACTGAAACTGCACTCTTTGACAATAATCAAACCAAGCTTTTCCGGGTTTCCACCATGTTTGATCTCTTTGGAAAAAAGTTCCGATATCGTCTAAAGTCATTCCGGGTTTTCTGTCCGTCCACGGATTATGCACAAAAACGTGATAGAATAGACGGTTGATTCCTAAAGCATAATTACGATCTGCAGTGGTTTTTAGATTTCCTGGATGTTCATCCCAATCCATTCGCAAAGCTGTAAAAGATTCTGCTTGAATAATATCTTTTCCGTAAATATGTCCGCCAGAAATAGCATCGACCATATCAAAAGGTTTGTCGTGTGTTGGGCTTTTTAGCCAAAACTCTCCACTTGGATAATCAACATATTTATAATGAAGTAATGCGTCACTTGTAACAACTGGCGCTACATTTTCTGCACTCAGCTTAACATTATATTCTTTAGCAATCTGAGCAATCGTACCATAGAAATTATCGGCAACTAAATCGGCGATTGTTTTTCTAATATCGTATAAAACTTTCTCTGAAAAATCGGTACTTTCTACTGGAATTCCGGCCATAATGGGAAGATATTCTACAATATCATAACCACGTCTCTTTTTAAATTCAGCCTCAAAAACCGAAGACCAGTTTTGGCTTCCACATTCCCAGCTGTCAAAATGAAGGATTTCAAGAACTTTCGAAGCCAATTCTGGCCCAGCAGAACGAACGGCTTCTCCAAACCAATGATCCAATTGAAAACGAATTAATTCCGTATTAAATTTATCAACTTCCAATCCTTTTCCTGCTCCGCCAGTTGCATTTTCATGTCCAGTCGAAGTATGTCCCATTCGGATGATTTTCCATTTTCCTTTTGGCGCTTTCCAATTCAGGTTTCCATCGGCATCAACAAAATTGGAAATATTGATAATCTCTGATTTTTTGAATGCATCAGAATTTGGAATTTCTTTTTCAGTAGTTTGTGGAGTCAAACGCCAGATTGCGCCTGATTTCCCTTCGTAATTATTAATCAGTGATTGATTCGAAAGTGTAATTTTACTCACTTTCAGATTCTGTTTCCATTTCGCAAAATCCAAATCTTCTGCTCCAGGTTCTGTTCCTTTTGGATCATACACAAATCGGAAATATTTTGCTGTAACTGGCGTAATAGTATGTGTATTGGGGAAATCCATATCCTGCCAACCGTGGCGTGGTGCGATCATTCTTTCGTGAAATCTAAAATTAATTCCGTCATCGCTCACTTCTACAATAAGCCGTTGTGCCTGAAAATCTCTTCCTTTGGTTTCAATTACAATAGATTTGCAGGTAAAAGGCTGGTCAAATTCATACTGAATCCAACCTGCATCTGCAAACTTGAAATTTTCATCTTTTTTAGGATTAGCCAAAAAAGATGCATCGGTATTGTTTGATGTTGTCACTTTTGGCAGTTGCACCTGCGAAGTAATTTGATATTCTTTTATCGGAATAGCAAAAGTGGCAATGTCTTTATAATAGTCTTTATAATGTGTTGGAACTGGCAATTTCAGCGCCACTTTTTTTCCACCTGAAATTTCAGTCGTTGACCAGACTACTTTTTGCATAGACATTTCTGGTGTAATCCAAGGCCCACCAGCAACGGCAAATCCGTCAGCTCCGTGAAAAGCTAGTTTTACCCCTAAACGATCTGCTTCTTTGAATGCCCAATGAATCATATCCCAAAATTCAGGCGTCAACTGTAAAACCGGCGGATCTATTAATGGCGGATTGGCTGGCCCTTTTATGGTCATTAAATAAGCACCTGCAATCTCAGCTTGTTTCATAGCTTCTAAATCGGCTGTAATTCCTGCTTTAGAATACGCCGATTTCATCCAATACCAATACACCCAAGGTCTAGAGGATTCCAATGTTGGCTGAAAAGAGGTTTCTTTTTTATGGACTTCTTGTGCAGAGACGATGCTCGCTAAAAGAAGAATAAAAAAGACGTGTTTTTTTTGAAACATTATTCTTTGTTTTTTTTATAATCTGTTTTATCTGCCAAATCTGCGAGAAAAATTTACTCTCGCAGATTTGGCAGATTTGGCAGATTTTTTACTTTTTTTCGTCTTTTTTGTCATTTCGACGTAAGGAGAAATCTTCGTGAGTAGCTCCATATGGTGGATCACCTTTGTAGAGTTTCTTGCGAAGATTTCTCGTCCCTCGAAATGACAAACTGTACCTTAAACTTTTAGTTCTTAATTTTAAAATTATCAATTATCAATTATCAATTATCAAGTCCTAATATTTAAACTTCTTCAAACTACTTTCCAATTGATTTTTTGAACCGCTGAAAGGCGTCAAATAAAAACTATACTCATAATTTCCAGATTTAATCTGATATTGTTCCAATGGCTGTGCTACAATCGTCCAACTGTCGTTTCCTCCTACTCCCATTTGAATTAAATCGATGTTTACAGTCAAGAATCCTGGATCTTTCAAATCGTATGTATGACCTGCTGAACTTAAGTTTTCCTGTGTATACGGCCATGCGCTCATGCTTAAAACTTTGGTATCGTTTACTACTAAAAATCCGTTGCTTTTCTGTGGAGTGCTTAATGCCATCCACCTTACATCACATCGGTTTCCGTTTTCTTGCGGTTTTGGATAATGTTCGATAAAATCATTTATTGGAAGCGAATATTTCCCAACAAACGAACCAAAGCTTCTGTCGCTGTAATTTTCCAGTTCTCCTTTTCCGTACCATGAAATCTGATCGAATTTTCTCTGAACTCCCATCTGCATTCCAATTTTTGGAATATTTGGCAATTTGTTTGAAGCTTTTAAGCTGTAATCTACTTTTATTAGTCCGTTTGGTAAAATGTTGTAAACTACTTTTACGTTCGCACTGTCTTTTATGACTTCATAATCGCTTGTAATTTTGATTTCTGAAGCTGATTTGTCAATTTTAATATTAACCAATTTCGGTTTTGCTTTGTACCATTGTTTCAACAACTTTTGCGATTTCCATCCGCGTTTATCGTTATCTGTAAGCGGTCTTACGAAGTTTGGTAATAGCGGTGCAAAAACTTGTTCTTCTCCGTTAAAAATATACGAACTCAAAGCGCCATTTGTCTTTCCAATCGTAATATCAAATGTTTTTCCTTTGATTTTAAAATCTGAATCTGATTCAGAAACGTTCAGCGTTTCTTTTTTAGATTCTAGCGAAACAGCCTCTTTCTTTTTCAGCAGAAATTGATCTTCCGCGACAGCGTAACCTTTTGAAGCCCATAATTCATCTTTTGAAAGCTGGAATTCTATATTTAAAATATATTCGGCATCAGCTTTCATTTTTGGAAGATAAGAACTGATGTCTAATGCTGTTGATTGTCCTGCTTCTACTTTAAACGGTTTTAAAACCTGAGTTTTAATTACGTTTCCGTTTTCCAACACCTTTAAAACCGGAATATAATCTTCTAAAGATTTAACGGCCTGACGATTTTTAATTTCTAATTGATTTCCTTTTAAAGTCGAAATCGCTGGCTGATACACCCATTTGTTTTCAAAAATAGAACCTTTTGGTTTTCCGTTAGAATCTACAATTCCTTTTGTATTGAAGTTTCCGTCATGATATTTCTCTCCAAAATCTCCTCCATGAGCAAAATAATTCTGCCCTGATCTCGAATCAAATTTCAAGATTCCCTGATCTTTAAATTCCCAAATACAACCTCCAATGACTCTTGGAAGCGAACGAAATTCATCCCATAATTCTTTTAAATTTCCAACCGAATTCCCCATCGCATGCGAATATTCAACGAAAATAATCGGACGAGTATCTTTCTTTTGATCTACTAAAAATTTCGGTGTGAAAACGCCCGGATAAAAACGGCTGACCATATCGACATATGAATCATCCTGCGGATTTTCGAATCGATAAGCGTGATCAATTGTTTTTGGATATCCTGGATCAAGCGGATCGATATATCCGTCTAATTTGGCATTTCCTTGCGCTGGTTCATAATGAACAGGACGTGTAATGTCGAAATCGTGAACCCAACCCGACATTGCAGCATGATTTGGACCTTTTCCGCCTTCGTTACCTAAACTCCACATCACAACCGACGGATGGTTTTTATCTCTTTCAACCATTCGGATCATTCTTTCCATATAAGCATTTGTCCAAAGCGGATCATTGCTTAATTTTCCACCTATTCCGTGTGTTTCCTGATTGGCTTCATCCATTACCATGATTCCGTATTGATCGCATAATTCGTAGAAATAGGGATCGTTTGGATAATGGCTTGTACGTATAAAATTGAAATTGAACTTTTTTATTGTAGTAATATCTTGTTTGATATCCTCTCTCGTAACGGCTTTTCCTCTTGTTGGATGATGATCGTGACGGTTTACGCCATAAACGTAGGTTTCTTTTCCGTTGATGAGCATTTTTCCGTTTTCTTTCGAGAATTCAATCGAACGGAAACCCACTTTACAGCTTTTGGCTTCGGTAACATTTCCGTTTTTATCTTTTATAGAAATGACCATCGTATACAAATTCGGCTCTTCTGAACTCCATTTTTTTGGGTTTTTGATGGTTTCTTGGAAGAATCCGAAACGTACATTATCCAAACGAGGATAACTTTCGTTAATCAAATCGATCACAGGTCTTTGAAGCGGTTCTTTGAAGACGGCTGTATTATTGCCATCATACAATTGAACATTCATCGTATAATCTTTGATTTTTGCTCCAGTTAAATTCTCTACTTTCGGACGCAATTTAAAAATCGCATCAGTATATTGTTTGTCCAATTTAGTCTGAACAAAGAAATCCTGAATACGCAGTTTTGGCTCTGCCATAATGAAAACTTCACGCTGGATGCCACTCATACGCCAATGATCCTGATCTTCTAAATAAGAACCATCTGTCCAACGTATTACACGAACAGAAACTACATTTTCTCCCGCTTTTAAATAAGGTGTAATATCAAATTCTGATGGCAGAAAACTGTCTTCGCCATAACCTAAAAATTCTCCGTTTAGCCAAACTTCAAAACCTGAACTTACGGCTCCAAAGTGCAAAGTCACGGTCATATCTTTCCAGTTTTCCGGAACCGTAAAACTTCTCTGGTAAGAACCAACTCCGTTATAATCTTTAGGAATGTAAGGCGGATTTATAGGCCTAAAAGGATAAACCGCACTTTTGTAAATTGGATTATCGTATCCTTTCATTTCCCAGTTTGAAGGCACTTCGATTTTATCCCAACCTGAAACGGTATTATTATAAAAATCTTTTGAGGCTTCTTTTAGATTTACAGCATATTTAAAATTCCAATCGCCGTTTAGCATTTGGATTCGGCTTTTGGTTCTGTCGCCTTTTAAAGCATCTTCTACACTTGCATACGAATAAGCAGTTGCTCTTGACGGCTGTCTATTAATACTCGTAATTGTAGGATCTTCCCAAGGAGCAAATTCGTATTTTTTATGCAATTCTGGTACTCCCGCTGGTTCTCCTGTTACGGATTGTGCCTGCGTGTAAGTTGTGAATAGTAAAATGTAAAATGTATACGTCAAAAATCGTAATCTGGAAAATGGATTATTGTATTTTGATTTTGATGTAAACATTGGTTTTATATTATTGTTCATTATTATTTTGATTCAATTGTCCCTCTGGGACAAAATTTTCTATGCGCTATTTTTTTTCTACCGACGAGAGCCTCCTAACGGAGTCGTTTCAGTTGGAAGTATTATGGTATTTCATAACTCATAACTCATAATTATTTCTTCTTTTTCTCCGGTGGTGCCACAAAAGTCAATTTGCTTTTTCCTAAATCTTTAGACGTTGCAATGGCAATTCCTCTTTGTTCAGCTTTGTTAACGGCACAATAAAAATGATAGACAACGCCATCATGTTTTACTACAAATGATTTATGCGCAAACAAATCATCGTAAGGCTCAGATGATTTTACTAAATCATCTCCTTTCCAGTCGGTCCAGTTTACTAAATCATTTGAAACGGCAAAACGGTTAAATGCACCTTGATTCCAACCTGTCCAGAAAGCACCGAAATAGAACATTACCCAAGTATCATTAATACGCTGAATATAAGCATCTCCGGAAATTCCTTTATGATGGTTTATTAATGGTTTATCGCCATAACGTTTCCATGTTTTCATATCGTTTGATACTGCCATCGCAATACGCTCAGCACCTTTTGCAGGATTGATACTATCGCCACGGGCATTGTAATACATGATAAAATTGTGTCCTGTAACTTTCTCTTTATCACGAATTACACTGTTTTTATACATCGTACTATTGTCCCACCATTTGGCGTCTTTATCTTTTGGAGTCAAAACCGGATTTTCTAATCTTTGAAATTCGTGTGGTTTTGTTGGTGCTTCTTTGGTATAAGCCATTCCGATTGATAAAACACCAGCTTCATAACCTTTACTATCTCCGCCAAAATAACTCATCCAGTATTTGTCATCGTATTTTTCCCATTCGTAGCTTCCGCCCCAAGTTGGATCTTGCAACGAAATATATCCTGCTTTTTGGTTGACATCCCAGTGTTTTTCATTTTCTGAAAATGACATTACTTTTCCTAGATGTTTCCAATCTAAAAGATTGTCACTTTCTGCTAACCAAGTTTCATAACCTCTTCCGTCGTAAATTAAATACGTCATGTACCATTTGCCATCTTTTCTAAAAACACTAGGACAATCCATTTTGTATGAGTTGTCGGTAGGAACCATCACTAAACCGTATTTATAAGGCGTTTTGATTTCCTCGTAAATCTCCTGCATTACGCTATCGGTAATTTCTCTTTTCTTGTATTTAGTTGCACAGCTGGTTATAGCAAGTGCTGAAACGGCTACGATTAGATATTTAATTTTCATTTTTATATTTTTTTTGCCACTAAGGCGCTATCCCGATAGCTATCGGGACTAAGTTTTATTTTTTTGTTTTCAAACGATCCAATCTCGCAAGGTCACAGAGTCGCAAAGTTTCTATTCTCTATATTCTAAAATCTTGCATCTTGCATCTTGCATCTTTCTTCTTCCCCACTCTCTTCTATTTCTTCAATTCTTTTAATTTAGACTCCATAACGTCTTTATTCAGTTTGACTTTTACCATTCCTGTTGGATGAAATCTTCTTTTTAGGTCGATGGCATTATACACGATTGTGTACACATCGTTTCCTTCTGGAATTAAACAAAGTGGAGTTCTCATAATATCCCACCATTTATCGACTTTGGTTTCGATTGGTAAATAATGTGCTTCTGCCCAATTGATTCCGTCTGCAGATAATGAATACGCAATCATATTTGGCAAATGATGTCCCCAACCGTCTGGGCCTCCGTCGAAAATCGCGATGTACAGACCGTTTGGTAATTGGCTTACAATTGGGTTTTCGACGAATAACGGATGCATGGTCTTAATTGGTTCCAAACCTTTATTCATTCTCAACCAAGGGCCTTCTAAACTTTTAGATTCGGCTAATGCAACAAACCATCCCTTTCCTGATTTTTTCGGATAATCTGCCCATGAATTGAATGGATATGCACCGCTGTAAAATCCGAAGTATTTATCGCCTACTTTATACGGGAAAAAGGAAGCCACACCCTGACGCCCTTCCCAAGGTTGAGAATCTAGTCCGGGCTCCATGATGATTCCCATATCTTTGTAAGGTCCGCCAATTCCGTTGATTCCATCAACCGTTGATTCACAACGCCAAATTCTTCCGAATGAATGATTTGGTTCTATTTCTTTACTTACCGTATACGCCAAATAATAGCCATACCATTTGTTTGCTTTTTCGTTGAAAATTGGCATATAAGACCAAATAGCTGCACGACGATCATTCATTGGGTTATCATCTTCTGTAACAGCATAAGTTCCGCTTGCTTGGTAAATAGTTGATTCTCTTTTCCAATGGATTGCATCTTTACTTGTCCAATGTCCGATTTTTGTTTTTACACGATCGTAATAATAATCAACACCTTTTTCTCCTGCTCTTTCAGTTGGAAACATATGATACATATCTCCGACTTTTACTACACGTCCGCCTTCAAAACCTCCTTGAATTCCTTCTGTTCCAGACATTCCTTCATCAATTACAGGTTTATTTTCTCCACCGATAACTTCAAAAAGTGGTTTTTCATCTGAAAATCCTTCAACGATAAAAGTTGGGTTCCAAAGTTTTCCGTCTGGGAAATTGGCATTTCTTGGTTCTAGTTTTTCAGAAGCTTTTACAACTCCTAAAACTGCAAATAATCCTTTTCCAAAATTTAATGTTTGAGTTCCTTTTGAGAAAGAAATCGCATATATATTTACTGGAGGTAAACCTGTAATGGTCAATCCGTTTTCTAAAATTAATCTGGCATTTTGAAGCTTATCAGCTTGAAGATAATCTGAATTATTTTCTTGAAAAACTCCAATCAAAACCTGAACTTGTTCTTTAAATTTTAATTGTAATGGAGCATTGGTTCCGTTTTTATAATTATCTAAAGGAAGTTCAATTCCTGTTAAACCTTGTAATTCTGGAGCTAAACGAACAATATTGTGTTTACTTCCTGAAAATACATGAGCGTATTGTGTGGTTTTGAACGTTTTGTATTTTGATTTTACAATTTCAAATGAGGCTGTTTTCCATTCTGTTGTTTGTGCTGTGGCTTGGATGCAGACAGCCAATAGCATTAAGAAAACTGTTTTTAATTTGAAGTTGTATTTTGTCTTTTTTGAAAACATTGGTTTTATTTTTTTGTGTTTTGTCATTTCGACCGAAGGGAGAAATCGCAATCGTAACCATAAAGATTGTCGACAATTGTTGCGGAATTTCTAGTGTGATTTCTCGTTCCTCGAAATGACAAACTGAGCGTTATAAGTTGTAGATTAAAAACTAATTACTAAGGACTAATCACTAAGGACTCAAATCGCCTTATAACTCACTTTATACTCTACATTTGGTTTTACAATTAACTGATATTTATTTTTTGATAATTCCTTTATCATTCCAGAGTTTGTTTTGGGCTTAACTGCACTTTCAATAATCAATTTTCCTTGTCCTTCTCCAGCTTTTACTTTGATTTCTTTGGTACTGCAATACACCGCAACTTCTCCGTTTGGTGTTGGCACTTTTCCTTCCATCCATTTTACCCCCCCTAAATTTGGTTTAATTTCATATTGGGAATAACCAGGAGCGGTTGGTTTTACACCCAAATAATATTTTCCTAATAAGTAAATCGGACTTGCTCCCCAAGCGTGGCAAAGGCTTTTCCCGTAAGGACGTCCGTACATCGTTAAATGCTCCGTTCCTTTTTTATTAGGATTGTATTCTTCCCAGAAAGAGGTTGCACCTTCATTCAGCATTCCTCCCCAATAGTTTTTCATTTCTTTTAAAACATAATTCTGTTCGCCCATTGCACACAAGGCTTCCAATTCGTAAAAACGCATGTATGGCGTTGTAATTTGAAGAACATCTTTATTCAGCAACACTTTATTTTTTACGCTTTGTTTTTGTTCTTCAGTAAAATAATTAAAGAAAATACCGAACATATTAGCATATCTAGTTACAATATTTTGAATTTTACCGTCGATACGCTGGTGTTTCATCACGTTTTCTTTCTTATCCCAAAACACATCAAATAATTTCGTTTTCAAATCATTTCCTAATTTTTGATATTGTTTTTGGTCCTCAGTTTTACCAGCAATTTCTGCACTTACAGCCATCGCTTCTAAACTTCTTGCTAAAAGCATTTGCTCAAAACTCACTTCTCCCGTTTTTGGAAGTCCGTCTGCCCAATCAATAAAAACCCAATCGCCTTCTAATGGTTCCAGGAATCCATTTTTGTTTCTTCTTTCTAAACAGAAATCCATAAGCGATTTCATTCTTGGATAAAAAGTTTTGATGAATTTTGTATCGCCTGTATGTAAGTAATAATCGTAAACGCCAACAAACCAATAAAGCGAATAATCCATAATGATATTGACGTGAGCCGTTACAGGATCTTTTCCGCGAAGTGCTAACAATGTTCTTTCTACCGAAGCCGAATCAAAGAATAAATAATAATTCATTAAATAACTCTGATAAGCATCACCAGACCAAACCCAGCGGTCACGTTTAATTCCATCTATGAAAAATTCACGAGAAGTTAAATGCATGGTATAAGCCGACACATCCCAAATTTTATTCAATTGCTCATCCGAAGATTTGAATGAGCCACGATAATCTAATGGCAAATATTCATAAAGCATCGAAATAGAATCGTATTTTACTCCTGCATCTGCTTGCACCTGAACATAGCGGAATGCTTTCGAGCCATCATGTGTATAAGTTTCAGATTGTTTTCCCTCAAAAGATAAATGATCTAAAGTTTCACATTTAGCAGAATCTAAAGCTTCTTCACGAGATTCACCATAATAAAGCGCTAATTTGCCTTTTCCTTTTAAACCATGTATTTTAATGTAACCGAAAGTTTCTTTTCCAAAATCTACTAGTTGACCAGTTCCTATTTTCTCTGTTTTCTTTGCAGTTAAAGGTTTAGTTGTTAGTTTAAAACCCGAAGGTTTATTTTCTGGCGAATTAAAATTCCAAGAACCAACTGGAACCCAAGGTGTACCCGATTGTTGCGCTTTTCCAGTTTCATCAATCCAAAGTTTATCTTCGTTGGTTACTTTCCAAGAAGCATCAGATTTAACGTATTTTCCATTAATAAAAATAGCTGGCAATACTTCCTGATTGTAAACTTTAAAGGAAATTTTGTGTTTTCCCGCAGGAACTGATATTGATTTTGGCTGTCCATAAATCTGAACGCCATCTAAAAGTAATTGAAAAGGTCCTTCTGAAAAGATTTTCACTTCGTCTGGCTTTGGAATCTCTACTTCTGTCTGAAAAGTGACCAAAGCATAAGGACTGTAATATTGCCAAAGCGGAGGAAATACTGCTTCACGCTCTGTACGTCTTACTTGCATTTTATTGCTTAACCAAACTTCGAAATCTCCTGGATACCAGATCCATGTCGCTTCTTTTGTTTTTTCTTGTGCAGATGATAGCGAACAAGAAAAAAGGGCAACAAAAAAAAGTAAAGTCTTAAAAATGGAAAAGCGGTTTAGCATAGTCAGTTTATTTTGGGACTAAAGATAAGTGTTATTTTTACATTTCACAACCTGTAGTATCCTGTTATTTCATAAAAAACTATGATTCTTGATAAATTTTTAAGGGAAAAATTATGACTTATCACTTTTTTAGTACTAAAAAAAATGATGTTAGAATTTTGGGATGCGGATGAGACGGATTCGCTATCGCGAAGACGCGGATGAAAACAGATTTTATTTCTAAACACATAGAAACATAGAATTGCTTTGAACACAAAGGCGTTTCACTGGCATACATATACATAGCTATGTGTTAATGACTAGTCATTTTTTATTCATCTTTATTTCACAAAGAGAATAGAAACCTATGTTTCTATGTGTTAAAAAAATCCACGTCAATCAGCGTCTTTAAAAAGTAAATCCGTCTTATCCGCGTTCTAATTTAGGCTAACCATCTAAGCAATCATCTTTTCAGATTCATTTTCATCTTCTAAAATATAGTTAGAAGGCGTTTTGCCCAAATGCTTTTTAAACATATAAATAAAAGCACTCGCTGTTTCGTAACCCAAATCTAAAGCGATTTCTTTAATGGATTGTTTTTCGCCTAATCTTTTAATGGCTTCCAGTAATTTCATTCTGGTGCGCCAATCGCTGAAATTCATTCCCAATTCTTTTATGAATAATCGCGATAGAGTTCGGCTGCTCATAAAAGAAAGCTCGGCATAATAATCAATTGTTTGTTTACTCGAAACATCACTCATTAAAAGTTCTACCACTTTCTGTAGTCTTTCATCATTTGTAGTCGGCAAAAATGTGGCGCTTGGCATTATTAGAGCCAGTTCGTCTAAAAAGACATAAATGATTCTTAATTGTGATTCTGTTAAATTGCCACTTGTTCCAAAAGAAATGATTTTGAAAACCAACTGCTTTAAAAACATCGGAATATCAAACGAAAAACTCTTTTCTGGCAATCCTCTAATTGCAGAAGGATCAATAAAAACACTGTAATAATTAACGTCTTTCTGAAAAGTAACCTGATGCTCTACTCCGCTTGGAATCCAAAGGCCTTGCAACGGATTTACAACCCAAATGTTATTACCCACCACAACATTCATTACACCACGAGTTGCGTAGATCAATTGTGCTCTTGGATGCGAGTGCGAGATACAGATTTCGTTGTTAACTGTTTCAGTATAACCTATAACCGGGATTGAGGAATCTACTTGATATCCAAAATCCGTTGCTACTCTATATGTCCGATACTGACTATTCATTGTCCAAATATAGCAATTCTGACATTAGTATTCTTTTAATCTTTGCAAAAAATAATACAGCTGTTGTTTTTTAGCCTAATTTAAAATCAAAAAATACCACATGGACACTATTAAAGCAAATCCTGACATAGTTAAAAAAACCACTTATTCGATCTTATTTATCATAAGTTTTTCTCATTTAATTAATGATCTTTTACAGGCTGTTGTTCCTTCAATTTATCCGCTTTTAAAAGATAATTTTAGTTTAAGTTTTACTCAAATTGGTATTATTACTTTGACTTACCAAATGGTAGCATCTATTTTACAGCCGTTTGTGGGAATGTATACCGATAAAAACTCAAAACCATACTCGCTAATTGTTGGAATGTGTTTTACAATGGTTGGACTTTTCTTTGTTTCGATCGCTTCGAGTTTTATAAACTTATTATTATCAGTAAGTTTAATCGGAATTGGATCTTCGATTTTCCATCCAGAATCTTCACGTGTGGCACATTTGGCTTCGGGCGGAAAAAGAGGTTTGGCGCAGTCTATTTTTCAATTGGGAGGAAATGCAGGAAGTGCAATTGGGCCTTTGTTAGCCGCATTTATTGTTATTCCGCACGGACAATCTTATATCGCTTGGTTTTGTATTATTGCGTTAGTTGGTGTTTTTGCTTTGTATAAAATTGCGATTTGGTACACGGCACATTTATCGGAAAGAAATGCGAATAAAGCTTCTCACCAAATTGAAACACATCATTTATCTAAAAACCGAGTAATTGCTTCGTTGATTATTTTATTGGTTCTGATTTTCTCTAAATACTTCTATATGAGTAGCATTACGAGTTATTATACTTTCTTTCTTATAGATAAATTTCACATTACGATTCAGCAATCGCAAGTGTATTTATTCTTATTCTCTGGCGCTGTTGCTGCAGGAACTTTAATTGGTGGACCAATTGGAGATCGATACGGCAGAAAATATGTAATCTGGGTTTCTATTTTAGGTGTTGCTCCATTTACTTTGATGTTGCCTTATGTTTCTTTATTTTGGGTTGGAACTTTATCTGTAATTATCGGTCTAATTCTTTCTTCGGCATTCTCAGCAATTCTAGTTTATGCAACTGAATTAATGCCTGGAAAAGTAGGACTTGTTGCGGGTCTTTTCTTCGGATTTGCTTTCGGAATGGGCGGTTTAGGTTCTGCTATTTTAGGAAAAATTGCTGATGCTACAAGCATTGAATATGTATTTAAAATTTGTGCATTCCTACCTTTAATTGGGGTAATTACTGGATTCTTACCTAATTTAGAGAAGAAAAAGAAGGCTCAGGAATAATTTAATCTCGCAAAGTCGCTAAGACGCAAAGTTTTATTTTTAATTTAAGATTTTAATTGCGTCCCGATAAATCGGGATGCAAAAAAATACAAAGCTCAAAAGGCTTTAGCCAAAATATATACAATTTTGGCTAGAGCCTTTTCTATTCTTAATTACATACACCTCCAGTTAAAACTGGAGGCAACTCATAAAAAAACTTTGCGTCTTAGCGACTTTGCGAGCAAAATTTTATCTGTGTATTTACAAAATATTTTTGAAAACATAGCCCGTGGTTTCAACCACGGGAAACGTATTTTGATAAACGGGATATTATACATTGCGTTCCCGTGGTTGAAACCACGGGTTATATTTAAACAGATGATTTTTATTTCGTTTCAATTTCATTATTGGTTGTAATAATGATTTTATTTTGCTGATGTTCAATCGTTACGAAATTCCCGAAATTAAAACCGATTTCCTGAAGCCATTTTCCACAAAGACGAATTTCTGGAAATATAACGTATCGATGATCTGATCGTGCAATATGTTTTGGCTGAATTTTTAATCGTCTTTTCGCTGATTGTTTCATTTTATCTTTATTTCATTGAAACAAAAATAGTAAAAAATTATACTACAAATAATATTTTTGAGACACTAAATTATCGTTTTAGGGCAACTTTGATGATTTCAATTATTATTTTTCTTATATTTAAATTATAAGATATTTGCATGAAATATCAATAAATCAACATTGTGTCGAAACTTAAATTAAATAGAATAAAAGTTGTTTTGGTTGAAAACAATCGAACTAGCAAGGAATTAGCCAATCATTTGGGGAAAACTGTATCGACTGTTTCACGTTGGTGTACAAATGAAGCTCAGCCTTCTATTGAAACACTTTATGAGATTTCTAAATATTTGAAGGTTGATATTCGGGAGTTGCTGATTTCGACAGGAAATAAATCATAAAAAAACGCTTTCTTATTAGGAAAGCGCTTTTTTATAAGTTTAAAAATAAAAATTTACGAAAAAGCTAAATCAGCGCTGGCTAGCTTTACCTTTGGTTTACCTAATTTTATTACAGCTTCTTGTACTTTAGTTTGATCTTCTTTTGAAAGGAATACTGGAATCAAAACCGCAATTTTTATTTTTAATAATCGATTTATAACAATTAAATCTCTCAACGTAAATGGTTTAACACCATTCATAAGTTCAGACATATAAGTTTTGCTTTTATGACCTAAAATTAAAGCCAGGTTTTCCTGGGTCAATTCAAGTTCTTTGAGTTTCTTTCTTATTATTTGTTTTCTATTTTCAAGAAATAATCTCTCTAGTTCTGCTATGCGTTCAGACTTGTCACTTTCCAAAAGTTTTTCATCAGTAATTTCATTTACATCATTCCATTCCAAACTTTCATACTTCTCAATAATATCACGCAAATTAGATCTTAAGTTTTTAAAATGTGTATTATCTTTCGCCAGAAGCCTTAATCTTCGGTCAGCAATAAGAGCTCTTTCGTAATCTAGTTCGTTTGTGATTATGCCTCTTTCTACTATTTTTTCTATATCAAAATGTGTTTTCATTATTCTATATAGCTATTTTTTCGCAACCATTTTTCAATAGTCGCTTTGTTATTTTTAAATGTTGATTCATATTCCTGATGCGTCCCCGCCCACACAATTGTAGCTTCTCCATCATCATCAAATTCGATTAATATAAGTGTTCTGTGGATATTAATATTAAAGAAATAAAAACCGTCATTATGTACACAATCTGCATCGTTTCTAATCTCATTAATAGAATCCTGATTAGGATTAAACTTCTCTAAATCAGTAATTAGTTTATCAATTTCATCGCATAATTTTTTATTGCCAATGTTTTTCTTTTTAATTTTTAAAATTGTCTTTTTCCCAATAATCCTCATAATACCAACTTAACAAAGATAATCAAAAGTTCTTATATAAACCGAACTTTTAAAACTATAGTTCATTTTAAATCTATTCAAATTTTACTGCAAGATTCCTATTTTCTTAAATTCAAAAAAGTCATCTCTAAGTGCAAACTTACAATTTTATCTCAATTTTTAACAGGTATTTACTTTCTTTTTAGGATTATTGTATTGTGTGTAATTTTTTTTAAAAGCATAAAAAAACGCTTCCTTTTATCAAAGAAGCGTTTTTAAATTATAAAAGTTTGAAGAAAATTTAATTCCCATTAAAAACTAAATACAAAACCAAAATTGTCAATCCCAGCAAACCAAACAAAAGCTTTACCTTTTTACTCGTTTTAGGAATATCCGTTTCATCTGAAATATTAACTTCAGGGTTTTTATCGGTTAACGAAATAATAACGGCTGCAATTAAAAGCGTAGCAAAAATGTAAAACGAAATCAATAAAAAGTGAGGCCAAACTGGATATTTATCGGCAGGGAAAATCCATAGATATAAAACTCCAACAAACAAACTAAAGGCAGAACCCCAAGAAAGCGTTGCATTTACGGCTTTTTTAGTAGTGCGTTTCCAGAAAACACTCAAAAGGAACACAACAGATAACGAAGGCGCCAAGAAACCTAAAACCGCCTGAAAGATGTTGAATAAATTCTGCCCTTTTATATTGTCAATCGCAACGGCAATTAGAATCGCAAAAACACATCCAGCAGCAATTGTCAAACGGCCAATTTTAATTTGATCTTGAATCGTAGCCGATGGGTTTATTTTCTTTACATAAATATCATTTGTAAAAACGGTGCTTAAAGCATTTAACGAAGAACCAATTGTTCCCACCAAAACCGCAATCATCACGCAGATTACTAAACCGTTCATTCCACTTGGGAAAAGATTCGTAACCATTGTCATATAAGCTAAATCTGAATTGCTTCCTAATTCTGGATATAAGGCATAACACAAAATTCCAGGGAGAATAAACAACGGCAAAGCCATAACTTTTAACCATCCAATAAAGTTTACACCCAATTGTCCCTGTTCCAGATTTTTGGCTCCTAAAACACTCTGAACCATTGATTGGTCGGTACAAAAAAAAGCAACTGCTGCTACAGGATATCCTAACAAAATAGCAGGCCACGGATAATGCGAATCATCTGAAGGACGGACTAAATTCCAAAAATTAGAAGGTGTTTTGGCAATTAAAACATCGATTCCGCCCAACTTTTGCAAGCCTAAAAAAGAAAGTGTCAGCGAAACTACAATCAGCAGAATCATCTGAAAAACATTGACTTTAGCAATTGCTTTTAATCCTCCCGCAAAAGTGAAAATTCCAGAGAAAATCACTAAAACGGTAACGCTCTGCCACATCGGGATTCCCAGAATCTGACGTACTAAAACGCCTCCGCTGAATAATCCTAAAGACAGCCAGCTTACCAAAATTTTTACCAAAGCGTACCAAGCCAAAATATTCTGCGTACTGTCGCCGTAGCGTTTTCCCATATATTCTGGCATCGTGCTTACTTTACTTGCAATATATCTTGGCGCAAAAACCATTGCCAAAAGCAGTAAAAACACAAATGCGTACCATTCGAAATTTCCCGCTACAATTCCTGTAGCGTAACCAATACTTGCAAAAGCCAATAATGACGAAGGCCCAACGTTGGTTCCCCACATATTAAACCCGATGCTGTACCAGTTTAAGGAGTTTCCGGCCAGAAAAAGCGTTTCGTTTTTCTTTCTCTGCTTCATACTTACCACATATCCAATAACTAACAAAGCCACCAAATAACCCGCAACAATTACAAAATCGAGCGTGGTTAATTTATCGTAGATACTGTTCATAGTCCGTATTCGTTAAGAATATCGGCAATTTTAACCGGCATTTCAGTTTGCAAAGATTTATCCATTGCTTGTAATAAAGCCACCGTTCCAATTCCTTCTTCCATGTTTGGATACGCTTCAAAACCTTGCTCAATGCTGTCTACAAAATATTCCAAATAATTCTGATATTCTCCGCCGTGGTGACTTTGACCTTCAAAACGGAAATAATATTTTATCGTACTGTCGCCCCAAGTAATCACTTTTTCTTCGCCAGCTCTATCTGTAATCGCATAGCGTAATTCGTGATAATCAGCTTGGCTAGCTCCTTCTGTAGCTCTTAAAATCGTACTCATTCCACTGTCGCGTTGTGCTGGCTGTGTTGGCGAAGTGTAAACACCACTTACACGAGCAATTCTTCCATCGGTTGCTTTGAAGATAAAATGCATCGTATCTTCATTTTTTAATCCTGCATTTTGTCCGTTACTGCTGATCATTCCGTACCCCATCACTTCCTGAATATTTGGCAAATACCATCTGATGAAATCTACGGGATGACTCAAACCTCCGTACAACCATTTAAACGATTGCAAAAGCGACCATTCTTTCTTTAAAAACCATCTGTGATCGGCATGATATTGTGCTTCAATGGTAATCAAATCTCCAATTAAACCTGCTTCATAATCGGCTCTTTGTCTTTTGGCTGGTTCGAAGAAACGAGAACTTTGCCCAATGAAAACTTTCTTTCCTGTCGATTTGCTTAATTCTAACAATTCTTTTGCATCCGAAAGATCATCGATAAAAGGTTTTGTACAAACAACATGTTTTCCACTTAATAAAGCTTGTTTTACATGTTGTGCGTGAAGATGATCTGGTGTATAAATCGCGATAATATCAATTGACGAATCATTCAATAAATCGTCGTAATTGGTCGTGTACGAATGAAAATCGAATTCTTTTGTACGTTGCTTGCACAATTCTTCATTTCGGTCGCATATTTTAACAAGTTCTAGTTTTGAACTTTCTATAGCGGCCGACATTGTGCTTCGTCCTTCTCCAAGTCCTAGAATGGCTATTTTTAACATGGCATTTTATTATTTTTGATTGTTGATTTTAGTTTTTTTGCCACAGATTAAAAGGATTAAATGGATTTTTTAATCTGTGGAAATCCTTTAATCTGTGGCAAAATATTTTTTTCGCGTTTAAACCCGACAGGTTTTAAAAACCTGTCGGGTTTATTATACGTATTATTTTTTTGCTTCTACTTCTACTTTACTTAAGAAAATCCAGGTTTCGTCTGGTTTTGCGCCTTCAATTCCCGATTGGTATTTTTTCATTAAGGCGTTCCATTGATCTACTTTAGGATTATTTTCAGTTGTTTTTGGATTTAGTTTATCCAAACTATCTCCTTTCGGAATACTGATTACTAAGATCAATTGTCTGTCTTTTTTGAAAACCTGCAATTGCTGGAAATCGGCATTACAGAATCCTTTGGCTACTTCTGGCCATTTTTCGAATTGTGTTTTATGATACTCTACATATTCTTTTTGCAGTTTTTCATCAGCTGGAAGATTCGCTGTTAAAACCACATTTTCCCAATCTGATGCTGGTTTTGAATCTTTACATCTTTCGAAATTTTGGAAATCGTAAACCAAATCATCATAGATTTTAATTTCTAAAGAAGGAAAAGCACCCGCTAATTTTCGCTTCGTTCTTTCTGGCTGATTCATTTTTCCGTAAATCATCAAATGATTTTTCCATTGGTACAATTCCTGACCTACAATTCTAAATCCAGTTAAAGTTGATTTAATTTTTTCGATATCAAAATTAGAACCTATCAATTCAATCGCATACGGTTTTGGCATTTCCTGCAATCCCCATTTTTCATCGATTACGACTTCTTTTTCTAAATCTTTATAAGGCGCTCTAATTCCCGCAGCATCTTTTATCTTAGTGCTTACATACGGATCATTGTGTTCCCAAATATTTCCTTTTGGACCATTATGGTTTTTAAGGATTTTCTTTTCGGCAATCCAGTTGTTTTTAATCGTAAAACCTTCACTTCCTTCATCAGTATACAAATACAGCCATAAAAACGGATCGTGAGCATATAGACTATTGTAAACCTTGTCGATATAATTTTCTTCAATTCGGCTACCAGGTTGAGCCGAAAGCGTATAAATTCCAGCAACATCATGTAGGTGTTTGGCATAATGATGAATTTTATTTCCCAGAATTTTATTGTTCTGCATCACGTTTGGCGTATGCGTCCAACCCCAGCCCATTGCCATTCCGGAATACGATACATCCGAAATTTCGTTGTGTTCAATTGTAATATTTCTAACAAAACCAGCGCTGATTCCTAAAGTTCCCCAATCTTCATTGGTTACGTTCGTGATCAAATTATCTGAAATCACTTCATCGGAACACATTTCTCTTTCATCTTTTATGATTAAAGGCAAATGTGCTTCAAAAGCTTCTTCAGAGAAAATTCCAACATTAATGGCACTTCCGCCAATATCTTTAAATAAATTTCCTTTTACAGTATTATGATTTGTTCCTTTATTTAAATCTAAACCAGTCGAAGCCAAATGCTCAAAACGGCACGATTCAAACTGAATATTATTAGCATAATTTACTTCAACCGCTGCACGAGGTCTACCAACCCACGCCTGATTTTCTAAATTCGCCTGATTTGGCGTTCCTGGAACTTTCAGTTTATAAGCATCCAACAAATACAATCCAGACTGCAACGGCACATGACCTTGCTGCGATGGACGAAGCCAATTGCTGTATTGAAACGAAATTCCTTTAAATTGAAAATGATTAACAGGAGAATCGATTGTCCCTTTTACTTCAACCAGATTTTCTAAAACAGGTGCAGTTACAATTGCCGAATTAATTTCTTCTCCAGCTCTTGGAATATAATAGATTTTACCATTTTTCTTGTCCAAATACCATTCACCAGGTTCATTTAAAAGCGAAAAAGCGTTGTTTAAGAAATAAGCCGAATTTCCGTTATTTTTAGAAATCCACGGAGCAGGCCACGGATGCTCGCTTTGAATACGGCTTTCTGGTTCTTCAAACGAAAGTTTGGCGCTGTCTTTTTGTACTTCGATATTTTTAATACGCAAGTTGGCATTCGACCACCATTGCACAATAAACATTTCCATTCCCGGTTCGAACTTTACCGATTTATCCTTAAACGGAATCCAGCAGGTTTGTTCCTGATGATTCCATGATAAAATACGCTCCATAGTACTTCCCGCAGTATTTTTGGCTCTCACCGCTTTTTTACCGTTTACCCATAATTGTCTGTAGTCAATTAGGCTTCCTGCTTTTTTAGGAGCATCGGCTACCCAAACTGATCCTTTTTTAAGTCCGTTGATAACGGTTGTCGATTTTGTCCAATTTTTAATTTCAATTCCACCGCTTACAATGGGTCTTGCATTTACATCGGCTTCAATTGTTGTCGGACTTTCTGCTGTTCCAGAATCTTCTGGTCGTACAAATAAAGGTTCGTTTAAATAATACGTTCCATTCATTACTATGATTCGGATTCCGTCTTTTATTGATGGATCTTTTAAACGACGAAGCTCTCTGGCTTTTCGCATTGCCATGTGAACCGTTGCCAGCGGATTTGATTTTGTTCCGAGGTTTGAATCTTTTCCTGATGGCGACACCCAGATTTCAGCTCCACTTGCCGAAAGTGTGAATACCAGTAAAAAAACAATCAGTAATTTGTTGAAGGAAATTAAATGCATTATTTATAGTATTGATTTTTTTCTTTAGATAAAATTACGAGGCATTTATTTAAAGCGCTATAATTTTTACAAATAAATGTATTTTTAACACTTTTACCAAATAATTGGGACAATTTAAAAGAATATAAAATGACAGGCATCCTGTACCCTCCTGTAATATTGACTTTGAGACAATAACTTTGAAAATTTAGCTTTTAACTATCTTCTAATTTCCCGATCAAAAAAAGTTAAATTCATAAAAAATCTGTGATAAACTCTTCTAAAATGTCATTTCATATTATTTTTTTAATAGATTTGTGTAATCGATTACATTGAATATTTCAAATTAAAAAACTGTAATTTTATTTATTGAATAAAAATTCACATGATAAAAAACTGAATTAATAGTAAATCGATTTCCTGAAAAACTTTTAACTATAATACAAATAAGAATGAAAACTAACCGAATTAACCTTTTATGTGTAGCCCTAGCCTCTTTTGCTTTGAGTTTCAATACAGCTTCGGCACAAAAAACTGCTGACACGTATAAAAATATTGAGTTTAAAATGGCTGAAATCCAAGAGCCTGTAATTCCGAATTACAGTGTGAATCTAAAAGACTTTGGAGCAGTAAATGGCGGTTATGTTTTGAATACGAAAGCTTTTGCAGATGCCATTGATGCACTTTCGAAAAAAGGCGGCGGAAAATTAATTATCCCTCCTGGGATCTGGCTTACAGGCCCAATTATATTAAAAAGCAACATTGAGATGCATGCTGAAAGGGGTGCTCTGATAAAATTTTCTCCAGACAAAACTTTGTATCCTTTAGTTGAAACCAATTTTGAAGGTCTAAACACCTGGCGTTGTATCTCTCCTATCTACGGTAAAAATCTAGAAAATATAGCATTTACAGGAAATGGTGTATGGGATGGTTCGGGAGAAGTATGGAGACAGGTTAAGAAAAGTAAAGTAACGGAAAGCCAATGGAAAGAAGTAATTTCAAGAGGTGGTGTTTTAAATAAAGAAAAAACGAGCTGGTATCCTTCAGAGGTTTTTATGAATGCCTCAAAAGGCGCTGACCAAAATGTGCGCCCAGATTTAAAAACAAAAGAAGAATTTGAAACCATTCATGATTTTCTGCGTCCAGTAATGGTAAGCATTCAAAACAGTAAAAGAGTTTTATTTGACGGACCTGTTTTTCAGAATTCGCCAGCATGGAATATCCATCCTTTTATGGTAGAAGATTTGATTGTTAGAAATGTAAGCGTCCGTAATCCTTGGTATTCTCAAAACGGAGACGGGCTTGATGTAGAATGCTGTAAAAACGTATTGATTGAAAATTCTAGTTTTGATGTAGGAGACGATGCCATCTGTATTAAATCTGGAAAAGATAAAGACGGACGTGAAAGGGGTATTCCTTGCGAAAACATTATAGTGAGAAACAATATCGTATATCACGGTCACGGAGGCGTTACAGTAGGAAGCGAAATGTCTGGCGGTGTAAAAAACCTTCATGTTTCTAATTGTACCTTTATGGGAACAGATGTAGGACTTCGTTTTAAAAGTGCGCGCGGAAGAGGCGGTGTGGTAGAAAATATATTTATTTCGGATATATACATGACTGATATTCCGTCTCAGGCTATTTCTTTTAATTTGTATTATGGTGGAAAATCAATAGCTGAAACATTGGAAGAAGGTGGCGATAAAATCGTTAATAAAGCAATGCCTGTAACGGTTGAAACACCTCAATTCAAAAACATTACGATTAAAAACATCACTATTAAAGGTGCTCAGCAAGCAGTATTTTTACAAGGTCTTCCTGAAATGAATTTAGAAAATATTGAAATCACAAATCTAATTGCGAAAGCACAAAAAGGCTTTTCTATAATTGATGCTAACGGAATTAAAATCAGCAACGCACAATTGGATATTGAGGCTAAAAATGCTTTCGAAATTTACAATACTAAAAACCTTTCGCTAAAAAACATCGAGTTTAATCCTTCTTCATCAAATGCGATTACAATTAATGGTGAAGCGAGCAAGAACATTGATTTAAGCGGTTCTTCAGCTAATTTTTCTAAGACGACTACTATCGATAAAAACGTGCCTAAGAAAGCTGTTAAATTCTAAAAACGAGATTCTATGTTCAATTCCATAAATAGCTCGAAATTACTGGCATCTGCGTTTTGTGTTTTTTCATTTTTATGCTCTAATGCACAGTCAAATAGCGAAATCAGTACAAAACCTTTTACTGATGGCACTAACCATTGGTACTTTATAAAAGACAAAACCAATATCATAAATCCGATTCCGAATCAGCCGAAATATGCTGAAACAGATTATACTAAAATTGCAGATAATATTCTGTATTTCCAGCGTGATAATGGTGGGTGGCCAAAGAATTATGACATGAAAGCTATTTTAACGCCACAGCAAATAGATAGCGTAGTTAAAACAAAATACATAGAACATACTACTTTCGATAATGAAACGACTTATACTCATATTCATTATCTGGCACAGGTTTATACGCTCACAAAAGATCCGAAATATAAAGATGGGTGTTTAAAAGGTATTAATTTTGTCATAAAAGCACAATATTCAAATGGAGGCTGGCCACAATATTTTCCTTTAGAAAAAGGTTATAGTCGACACATTACTTTTAATGATGGAGCGTATATGGGCATCATGAATCTTTTAAAAAAGATTGTAAATAATGATCCTGATTATGCTTTTATTGACGCTAAAACCAGAAAAAAAGTAGCTAATGCTTACCAAAAAGGATTGGATTGTATTTTGAAAATGCAAATTAAAGATAATGGAAAATTGACTGCTTGGTGCCAGCAACACGACGAAATAACTCTTGAACCTGCATGGGCACGTAAATTTGAACCGCCAAGCATCTGTAATGCCGAAAGTGTTGATGTTGTTTTGTTTTTAATGGATATTGATAATCCAAATGAGAAAATTATTAATGCCGTGCAAGGCGCAATAAAATGGTTTCAGGATTCTAAAATCTATAATACCAGAGTTGAAAGTTTTGCTGCTGAAGAAATGGAATCTAAATATAAGAAAATCAAAAATGACGTAAGAGTCGTACACGATACAACTGCTCCGCCAATTTGGACTCGTTATTACGAATTAAAAACACATCGTCCTTTATTCTCTGATCGTGACAGTGAGTTTTTATATTCTTTAGCCGAAGTAAGCCGTGAAAGAAGAACGGGCTATGCTTGGTACACCGATAAACCTGAAAAGGCTCTGAAGAAATATCCTGAATGGCAGAAGAAATGGGCTCCGGAAAATGATGTTTTGAAACAGTAAAATAAACTATTTTGTATTTCTGTCAAAGGGAGAAATACAAGAAGCCAATTTTCAAATATAGCCCGTGGTTTCAACCACGGGGACGCAATATTGTAACGTCCTGTATTGTGTTCCCGTGGTTGAAACCACGGGCTATATTAGACAAGTTTGCGATTAGAATCTTTGTCAAAGTTTTGAACTTTAACAAAGAGGAAGAAAAAAAAGCGTAAATATTAAATTTACGCTTTTTTGTTTTTTTATATTCTCTATTTATTTAGATCATAAAATGCATTCGCATTCTCAAACCAAATCTTATTCTGATCTTCAATAGAAAACTTTGAAATATAATCTTCTAAAATTTTAACAACCTCGTTATAATCCGAAGCAACATTTAGAACTGGCCAATCTGAGCCGTACATTAATTTATTAACTGAAAAGTTCTCAAAAATAACATCTAAATACGGCTTTAAATCTTCTGGTTTCCAGTTTTTCCAGTCGGCTTCTGTGACCATTCCTGAGATTTTACACCAAACGTTTTCATACTTTGCAATTTCTTGAATTCCCTTTTTCCAAGAATCAATACTTCCTGATTTGATATCTGGTTTTGCAATATGATCGATTACAAATTTTTGGTTTGGAAAATCTTGAACTAAACTAATTGCCGCTGGTAATTGACGTTCAAAAATCAGTATATCGTAAGTATAATTGAATGGCTTTAAAGCTGCGATTCCTCTTCTAAATTCCTTTCCAAACATAAAATCATCTGCTTCACCTTGAACTACGTGCCTAAAACCTTTCAGCTTTTTTTGATCTGAAAAGAATTGCAAACGTTCAACAATATTCTCATTTCGTAAATCGATCCAGCCGACAACTCCTTTTATGAAATCATTTTTAGAAGCCAAATCCAATAAAAAATGCGTTTCTACTTCCGATTGGCTAGCCTGAACAGCAACACAACCTTCAAACTGATTTGCATTTAATAATGGCTGTAGATCTTCAGGAAGAAAATCTCTTTGGATATTCTGCATAGTTTCATCAATCCAGCTATCTCTAATGGGATCAAACTTCCAAAAATGCTGATGGGAATCTATTCTTTTACTCATAATTTCTTAATTAACATCGCTGATTAATGCACGGTCTAAATGTACGTAACCTCCATCTACAAAAACAAATTGTCCTGTGGTATGCGATGATTTTTCTGAAATGACAAAAAGAGCCGTATCCGCAATTTCTTCTGTTTTGGTCATACGGCTTTCTAACGGAATACTTTTATTGATTTTATTCAAAACAGTTTGTCCGTCTGGCAATGTTTTTATCCAATCTTCGTAAGCTGGCGTATAGCTTTCTGCAATAATAATCGCGTTTGAACGAATTCCGTACTGAATCAAATCTACAGCCCATTCTCTGGTCAATCCCAAAACGCCGCCTTTCGCAGCAGCGTAACCAGAAGTTCCTCCCTGCCCTGTTAAAGCCACTTTTGAACCAATATTTAAAATATTTCCTCTTGATTCTTTTAAGTATGGAAGTGCATATTTAGCCAATAAAAAATAACTTACTACATTCAATTTCAATGAATTCATAAAATCCTCGTAGCTTGAATCTAATCCTGCGCCATCATTTACACCAACGTTATTAATTATGGCATCAATTCTCCCATATTTAGCTCCAATTACATTTACAGCATTTTCTATCGCAACAGGATCGGTTACGTCAGTTTGTACAAATAGTGAATTAACTCCTCTTTTTTGAAGCCTTTCTACGTATTCGAAACCTCTTGCATTCCTGTCAACTAAAACCGGAATGGCACCTTCATCTGCCAATCGGTTTACGATCGTTTCTCCAATACTTCCTTCTTTTCCAGCCGAACCAGAAACGACAACTATTTTATTTTTTAAGTTTAAATCCATTTCTTTTTTGTGTTAGATGTGATTTGTAAAATGTCTTTTGTGAAAAGTGATATGTGAGATGTAAAATGTGAAAAGTGAAATCTAAAAATTAAATCGCTTTGTATTCGTGCAATGAAAATCACATTTCACATATTACTTTTCACTTTTCACAAATTAATCAATTTCAATTAACGCCTTAATCACATTATTTTTCGGATCAATCAAATTCCCGAAATCAGTAATCATTTCAGAGAAACTTGTTCTGTGCGTGATGTATTTCTTCGGATCAATTTTGCCTTCTTTCAAACATTTCATCACATATTCGAAATCTTCGATTGTTGCATTTCTACTGCTCATTAAAGTCGATTCTCTTTTGTGGAAATCTGGATGACTAAAACTTAATTCTCCCTTTTGAAGTCCAACCAAAACAAATCTTCCGCCATGTGAAATATAATTAAAAGCGCTGTTCATTACTTTTTGATTTCCAGTTGCATCAATTACTACATTTGCCATATCTCCGTTTGTTAGTTCAGCTAATTTTTGAGCGACATCATCGTTCAACGGATTAATCGTTTCATCAGCATTTAGTTCTGTTTTACAGAAATTTAATCTGTAATCATTGATATCCATTACAATTACTTTTGCTCCAGCGATTTTAGCAAACTGAATCAATCCAATTCCGATTGGTCCTGCTCCCATTACCAAAACAGTATCAGTTGGTTTTACAGCCGCTCTTCTAACTCCGTGCGCCGCAATTGCCAAAGGTTCAACCAAAGCCAATTCATCATAATCTAAACCTTGACCGTGCAATAAATATTGTTCTGGAATCGAAACATATTCCGCCATTCCGCCATCAATATGAACTCCGAAAACTTTGATATTTACACAGCAATTTGTCAATCCGTTTCTGCAGGCAACACACTTTCCGCAGTTAAAATACGGAATAAAAGTTACTTTATCTCCCGGTTTAAAACCTGCAGCATTTCCTTTTACATATTCTGCAGCCAATTCGTGACCTAAAATTCTTGGATATTCAAAATACGGTTGAGTTCCACCAAAAGCATGAATATCAGTTCCGCAGATTCCGATTCTTTTAATTTTCAATAAAACTTCTCCCTCTTTTGGTTCTGGAATACTGGTTTCTTTTAATAGAAATTCCTGAGGTTTTTCGCAAACAATATATTTCATTTTATACTTTCTTAATTTTTATTTTTGATATGCTACAGCTTTCTGTTTGCTTGTTCCTAAACCTTCAATTCCAAGTTCAACAACATCGCCTGCTTTAATATAAATCGGATCTGGTTTAATTCCTAAGCCAACTCCCGGAGGCGTTCCTGTACTGATAATATCGCCCGGAAGTAAAGTCATAAACTGACTTAAATAATGTACCAAATAAGGAATTTTGAAAACTAAATTTAAGGTATTGCTGTCTTGGAATTTTTTACCGTTTACCGTCAGCCACATCTTTAAATTGTCAACATCAGCGATTTCATCTTTTGTAGCCAAAAATGGCCCGAGAGGCGCAAAAGTATCGCTTCCTTTTCCTTTTGCCCATTGACCGCCACGCTCTAATTGAAAAGCTCTTTCGCTGTAATCATTCAATAAAGCATAACCCGCAACGTAATCTAAAGCTTCTGCTTCTTCAACATAACTTGCTTTTTTTCCTACTATAAAAGCCAATTCTACTTCCCAGTCGGTTTTTTCGCTATTTTTTGGAATAATCAAATCATCATCTGGACCGCACAAAGAAGTTGTTGATTTGAAGAAAATAATCGGTTCTGTCGGAATCGGAGCGTTTGTTTCTTTACAGTGATCGATATAGTTTAATCCAATACAGATAATTTTTGAAGGTCTTGCTACTGGCGAACCCAAACGTACAGAAGCATCAACTTCTGGTAAAGTCGGGTTATTTTCTAGTGCTTTTTGTAATTTTTCTAATCCGCTCTCTTCAAAGAAACTTTCGTTAAAATCGGTTACAATCGAAGAAACATCATATCTCTTTTCTCCAATTAAAACTCCAGGTTTCTCTTTTCCGATTTCTCCAAAACGTATTAATTTCATAATCGTATATTTTTAATTGTTAGTTTATTATTTCTGATGAAAGATATCCATCAATCGCATAATCATCTTAGAAATTCTACTTATTATTCATTCAAAATCCTTTATAAAAGCAAAGCAGAATTAATAAATGTAAAAAATACAATTACAAAAATACTTTTTAAAAATTAATATCCGAGATATATTTCATTTTCCTATTCTTAAAATAACTAAACTTTAAATTTTTATAACATTTTTTAGACGGTTTGTAAAAATTATATCACTAATTCTCCTATTATGCAAAAAGATTCTTTAATAAATAAAGGATTTCTTGTGCATTTAAATCTTATTTCTACTTTTGTAATTGTATTTTTTACATTTATTATTTCAAACGATTTCACTACCCAAAATTCCTATATAAAAATGATAAAATTAAAAGGCATAACTTGGAATCATACAAGAGGTTTACTACCAATGGTTGCCACATCACAGCGTTTTACAGAACTACATCCTGATGTTGAAATTTCTTGGGAAAAAAGAAGCTTACAAGAATTTGCAGATGCTTCTATTGAAGATTTAGCCAAAAGATTTGATTTATTGGTAATCGATCATCCTTGGACAGGTTTTGGAGCGCAAACCAAAGCGATTCTTCCGTTATCTGATTATTTATCAAACGAATATATTAAAGATCAAGAAATTAACACCGTTGGGAAATCATACGGAAGTTATGTTTTTCACGACAAATTATGGGCGCTTCCAATCGATGCTGCAACTCCCGTTGCCTCTACCCGCTTGGATCTTTTAGAAAAAAACAATCTAGAAGTTCCTAAAACTTATGATGAATTATTGGCATTAGCTAAAAAAGGTTTAGTTGCCTTTGCCGGAATTCCAGTAGACGTTCTAATGAGCTTTTATATGTTTTGCTGCAGTTTGGGCGAAGCTCCATTTCTTTCTGAAGAAAAAGTGATTTCTGAAACAACAGGAATCAAAGCGCTTCAAATGTTTAGAGAATTAGCTCAATTAATTGATCCTAAAAACTTTAACCGTAATCCAATTCAGGTTTACGAAGCGATGGTCAATTCAGACGAAATTGCGTATTGTCCGTTTGCTTATGGTTATTCTAACTATTCTCGCATTGGATACAGCCAAAACCTTTTACATTTTTATGATTTAGTAAAATTGAATGATAATCCGATGATTTCTTCTTTGGGAGGAACTGGATTAGCGGTTTCTTCATTCAGTGAACATATTGATACAGCCATAAAATATGCTGAATTTACGTGTTCGCCACAAGTTCAGCAGAATATTTATACCGATAATGGCGGTCAGCCAGGACATTTGCAAGCTTGGAAAAGTGATCGAATCAATAGCGTAACGCACGATTATTTCAAAAATACCTTACCAGCTTTAGAACGTGCTTTCCTTCGCCCAAGATATTATGGTCACATGTATTTCCAAGATCACGCTGGAGATGTGGTTCGCAACTATTTAATGAATGGCGGAGATGAAGTAAAAGTATTGGAAGAAATGAATTTGCTTTACGCGGAATCTCTAAAAATTCAGACCGTATGAGACCTTTAGAAGGATTAATTGTTCTGGAATTCTGTCAGTTTTTGGCAGGGCCTTCGGCAGGATTAAAACTAGCCGATTTGGGCGCACGCGTCATCAAAATCGAGCGTCCTGTAAAAGGTGAAGCCTGCAGACAATTAAGCATTAAAGATTTATTTGTAGACGATAGCAGTTTACTTTTTCATACGATTAATAGAAACAAAGAATCTTTTGCTGCCGATTTGAAAAATCCTGACGATTTGGTTTTAATTAAAAAACTAATCGAAAAGGCTGATATTATGACGCATAATTTCAGACCTGGAGTGATGGAAAAAATCGGTTTAGATTTTGAAAATACGCTTTCTATTAATCCGCAAATTATTTACGGAACCATTACAGGTTACGGAAACGAAGGACCGTGGGCAAAAAAACCGGGACAAGATTTATTGTTACAATCGCTTTCTGGATTAAGCTGGTTAAGTGGACGCAAAAGCCAAGGCCCAGTTCCTTTTGGTTTGGCTGTAGCCGATTTAATGTGCGGAAATCATTTTGTACAAGGAATTTTAGCTGCGCTTTTAAAAAGAGTCAAAACAAAAAAAGGCGTTTTGGTTGAAGTCAGTTTGCTGGAATCTATTCTCGATGTGCAATTCGAAGCCATTACTTCTTTCTTAAATGATGGCGGTCAATTACCTGAACGTGGCGATATTAAAGGAAGTGCACATGCTTTTCTAAGTGCGCCTTACGGAGTTTACCAAACACAAGACGGCTATTTGTCTCTTGCAATGGGCGATTTACTTTTTATTGGAAAAACATTAGGTTTAGATTTAAGTGCTTTTGCAGATAAACATCTTTGGTTTGAAAAAAGAGACGAAATCAGAACGATTTTGAGCGAAAGAATTCAAACCCAAACTTCTGATTATTGGATTGAAATCTTGCAGAAAGAAGGTATTTGGTGCGGTAAAGTTTTCAATTACGAAGAATTAGACAGTCAGCCTTTTGTGAATGAATTACAACTGAAACAAACCGTAAAAAATACCGAAGGCGAAACTTTGGTAACCACCAGAAGTCCGATTCAGTTAGACGGCGAAATTCTTTTAAGCGAAAAAGCCGCTCCAAAAGTAGGACAAGACAATTTGAATATACACGAACAATTTTTAAACGATTTGAAATGAAACCATTAGAAGATTATTTAATTGTAGATTTCAGTCAGTTTCTTTCGGGGCCGTCGGCGAGTTTGCGTTTGGCAGATATGGGAGCGCGCGTAATAAAAATTGAAAAACCAGGAACGGGAGATATCTGCCGTACTTTATATACTTCTGATTTGATTATGAACGGCGAATCGTCTGTTTTTCATACCATCAACAGAAACAAAGAATCTTTTGCGATTGATTTTAAACAGTCTGAAGAACTTCAAAAACTAAAAAAATTATTAGCCAAGGCTGATGTTGTGATGCATAATTTCAGACCTGGAGTTATGGAACGCATTGGTTTGAGTTATGACGACGTAAAAAATATTAATCCAAATGTGATTTATGGGTCAATTTCAGGTTTTGGAGAGCATCCAGATTTGAAAGATTTACCAGGTCAAGATTTGCTTTTACAATCATTAACGGCTTTAACTTGGTTGAGCGGTAATCAAGAAGATGGACCAGTACCAATGGGATTATCGATTGTAGATATGCTTGCCGGAGCACATTTGGCGCAGGGAATCTTAGCCGCTTTATACCGAAAAGCAACGCATAATATTGGCGCACAAATTCAAGTCAGTATGTTGGAATCGGCGTTTGATTTTCAATTTGAAACCATTACGACTTATTTTAATGACGGAGGCGAATTGCCTGTTCGAACTAAAACAAACAACGCACATGCTTATTTGGGCGCTCCATACGGAATTTACAAAACCAAAAACGGTTATTTAGCATTGGCAATGGGGTCGATTCCTGTTTTGGCTTCTCTATTGCAATGTGATGCTTTATTGGCTTTCCCTGAAAATAAATTTACGCTTAGAGACGACATCAAAAATATTCTTGCAGAGCATTTGCAAACGCAAGAAACACAGTTTTGGTTGGACATTTTAGAACCTGCAGACATTTGGTGTGCAGGAGTTTTAAACTATCAGCAGTTATTTGCTGAAGATGGATTTAAGGTTTTGAATTTTACCCAGCAAGTTGAAATGCTTGACGGTTATACCTATAAAACAACTCGCTGTCCGATAAAAATTGACGGCGAATACCTGACTTCTGGAAAAGGTTCGCCGAAACTAGGTCAGGACAACGAGAAAATTATTAAAGAATTTATTGACTGCTGATGGAAAAAATTAGAATCGCCGTTCGAAAATTTGATCCTTTCGAAAGTACACTTCAAAAGTTGTGGGATGCATTTTCACTTCAAAATAATATAAAAATTGAAGCCGAAATGGTTGCATTAGAACTTCATGATTTGTATGAAACTACCATTTCTGAAAAAGGTTTAAAAGAAGGAAAATGGGATATTGCTCATATCAATACCGATTGGATTTTTGATGCTGTAAACGAAAATGCGGTTCTTAATTTATTTCCATTAATTGGAGAAAATCCGCCTGAAAATTATCCTTTTGGATGGCATAAGTCGCTTTTGCATTTGCAGAAACTAAGTAACGGCATTTTCGGACTTCCTTTTCACGACGGTCCAGAATGTTTGATTTACCGAAAAGATTTATTCGAAAACGAAACGGAGAAAGAGAATTTTAAAAAACAGTTTGGTTACGAACTTTCTACACCAAAAACTTGGCAGGAATTTTCAGAAATAGCCACATTTTTTAATCGTCCCGAGCAAAATTTATATGGTGCTGTTTTTGCCAATTATCCAGACGGACATAATATGGTTTTTGACTTCTGTCTGCAGTTATGGACGCGCGGCGGTTCTTTATTAAACAACAAAAATCAGATTGACATTCATAATGAAGCAGCGATAAAAGCATTAGATTTTTATCGAAAAATGGTCAATAATGCAACTGCTGTTCATCCAAAATCGAGAGAATTTGGCTCTGTTGAAGCAGGTTTGGCTTTCGCCGAAGGACAAGCAGCAATGGCAATCAACTGGTTCGGATTTGCTTCTATGGCTGAAGTTATAGAAGAATCAAAAGTGAAAGGAAAAATCGATATCACTTCCCTCCCATCCGATCCAGGCCACAAAACCGCTTCTTTGAATGTATATTGGTTGTATACTATTGGCTCTGGAAGCAAACACCAAAAACTAGCTTATGATTTTTTACGTTTTGCAACAACGCCAGAAAGCGATAAATTATTAACTACTGAAGGTGGTATTGGATGCCGAAAATCGACTTGGAAAGATGAAGAAATCAATACATTAATTCCGTTTTATCATAAACTGGAAATGCTTCATGAAAATGCATTAACACTGCCTCAAACCCCAATTTGGCCAAAAGTAGCCCAACTTATCGACGCTGCTGTTTTAAAAGCCATTGAAACTGATATTTCGTCTGAAATACTTTTAGAAGAAACTCAGAAAAAAATTAAAAAATTAAGTCAAGGAACAACATTACACAGCTCTGTCAAAAATTAAACTTGGCAGGCTCAAATTCAAAATATAGAACAAATGAATATTCCCTATAAACCCTTACTTCCCCAAACAGAGCAGCCCATTGTGATCATCGGAGCGAGCGGTATTGTAAAAGATGCCCATCTTCCTGCTTACGAAATGGCTGGTTTTAAAGTTTTTGGTATTACAAACAGAACGATTTCGAAAGCATACGATTTACAGAAACAATTCAAAATCGATCATGTTTTTGAAAGTGTTGCCGATGCAGTAAAAAATGCGCCTTCAAACGCTGTTTATGATATTACCGTTTTACCTGATCAATACATTGAAATTCTGGAACAATTGCCAGATGGTGCTGCTGTTTTGATTCAGAAACCAATGGGAAATGATTTGGCTCAGGCACGTGAGATTGTAGCAGTTTGCGAAAGAAAAAATCTAGTTGCTGCAATCAATTTCCAACTGCGTTTTGCTTCTTTTGTAAGTGCTGCCAGATATTTAATCGATCAGGGAATTATTGGCGAATTATATGATTTAGAATTTAAAGTTACCGTAAATACGCCTTGGGAACTGTTTCCTTTAATAAAAGAACATCCCAGATTGGAGATTCTTTTCCACAGTGTGCATTATATTGACTGTATTCGATCTTTTCTAGGAAATCCGAAAAATGTACTAGCAAAAACGGCCAAGCATCCACTTAAAAAATTATCATCAAGCCGATCTACGATTATTTTGGATTATGGCGAAAATATGCACGTGGTAATCAATACTAATCACGATCATCACTTTGGTCCAAAACACGAAGAAAGTTACATCAAATGGGAAGGAACAAAAGGCGCTGTTAAAGCAAAAATGGGCTTGTTAATGAACTATCCTGACGGTCTTCCTGACGTTTTTGAGTATGCATTACCCAAAAAAGATAATGAAAATGAATATGAATGGACAGAAGTAAAATTGGAAGGCTCTTGGTTTCCAGAAGCTTTTATTGGTGCAATGTCTAATCTAATGCGTTACAAAGAAGGTTCTGACTCAACATTGTCTGCAAGTGTCCAAGATGTTTTGGGGACGATGAAAGTTGTAGAAGCTTGTTATGAAAGTAACAAAAACGGCGGAATTTCTTTTGAAGAAGTGTAATTAAAACACTATATTTCAAAACCAAAAAACAAAATTTAAGTCCTCTTCAAAACAAACGTGATGTTGAACTGACGAATAAAAAGAATAAATTATGTATTTTAAATCAACTTTTTTCGAAGATTATCAAATCGACGACAAACGAATAACTTTAGGCAGAACAATTACAGAAACTGATTTTGTGGTTCATGCCGGACACACAGGAGATTTCTTCCCACACCACATGGACGAAGAATGGTGCAAAACACAACCATTTGGGCAAAGAATTGCGCATGGAACTATGGTTTTTGCGATTGGAATCGGATTAACTGCTTCAGAAATAAATCCAGAAGCTTTTTCTAGAGGTTACGACAAAATGCGTTTTGTAAAACCAGTTCATATCGGCGACACTATTCACTCTGAAATTACTATTTCTGAAAAAGGAGAAGCCAAAAATCCAGAAATGGGAACCGTAACCGAACATGTAGAAATCATTAACCAACGCGGTGAAGTCGTTTTGGTATGTGATCATCTATTGCTTGTGAAGAAAAGGTTCTAAGATGCCAAGATTCTAAGGTGCTAAGGTTTTAAAAACTTTGCGACTTAATGCCTTTGTGGCAAAAAAAACTTAGAATCTAAGCACCTCAGAACCTTAGAACCTATAAAAAAATAAACTAAAAACTATCACACGAATGCAAATTACAAACCAAGCCGGCGATCTACATGAAGTGCCAACAGAAGGAGGAAATCAAAAGCAATATCTTTTGCCTTTTATCCTCGTTACATGCCTATTTTTTCTGTGGGGAATGGCCCACAACTTAGATTCAGTTTTAATTCCGCACTTGAAAAAAGCGTGCGAATTAAACAATCGCCAGTCTACTCTAATTGATACTTCTGTATTCTTTGCTTACTTCATTATGGCGATTCCAGCCGGAATGCTGATTAAAAGATTTGGTTATAAAAACAGTATCATTACTGGATTATTAGTTTTTGCAGCGGGAGCATTTTTGTTTGTTCCAGCAGCTAATACTAGAACTTACGAATTGTTCTTATTTGCACTTTTTGTAATTGGATGTGGTTTAACGATCTTAGAAACTAGTGCAAACCCATACGCTGCAATATTAGGACCTGCAGAATCTTCTTCTAAAAGATTGAATTTAGCCGCTTCTTTTAATGGATTGGCTGCTATGGTCGCTCCAATTGTAGGTTCGCTATTTATTCTTTCCGGAACAAATCATACAAAAGAACAAATGGCAGCAATGCCTGAGGCGGAAAAAGCGGCTTATTTATTAGGTGAAGCTGCTTCTGTAAAAATGCCTTATATTGTTTTAGGAAGCATCTTAGTTTTGGTTGCTGTTATATTTTACTTTGTACAACTGCCTTCAATGAAAGCAACTCATGCAGAAGCTGAAATTAAACCTGGATTTTTCTCGGTTTTAAAATTCAGACATTTAAGCTGGGGCGTTGTAGCTCAATTTTTCTATGTTGGTGCACAGGTTTGCATAACAAGTTTCTTTATCAGAATTGCACAGCAAGGAGCTGGATTAGACGAAAAAACGGCTGGATATTACTTAGGAATCTATGGCTTTCTTTTTATGGCAGGACGTTTTATTGGAACTTTCTTTTTACGTTTTGTAAAAGATTATGTATTGTTGTCAATCTACTGCATAATGAGCGTTTTATTATGTCTAGTTGCAATTTACGGTTCTGGAATTGTGGTTATTTATGCCCTTGGAGGAATTGGGTTCTTTATGTCAATTATGTTCCCAACGATTTTCTCTTTAGGAATTAAAGGCTTAAAATCGAATACTGAAACGGGTTCTTCTTGGTTGGTAATGTCGATTGTCGGCGGTGCTATTATTCCGTACGGAATGGGAACTTTAATTGATATGAATCACGATGATATTCAGTCAGGATATATTATTCCTTTAGTTTGCTTCTTGATCATTCTTTCTTTTGGGGCATTTGGTCATAAAGTAAAAACTCTCTCTGAATAGTTTTTTGCCACAGATTATTTGGATTAAAAGGATTTCTTTTAGCCACGAATTACTCGAATTAGCACAAATTTATTTTTAAAAAATATTTAAATATCAATTGCCTCCAGCTTTAGCTGGAGGTTTTTTGTTTATCCAAATAAAAGGCTTTAGCCAAACTTTTGCGCCTAGTTTGGCTAAAGCCAATAAATGTAGAATCTAGTAACCTCCAGCTAAAGCTGGAGGCAATTCATTTTAGCCATGAATTAGCATAAATTACACCCTTTTATAAAAATAAAAATTCGTGCTAATTCGTGCAATTAGTGGCTATATAATGATCAAAAACGCCTCCAATTGGAGGCGTTTTCTTTTAGTCATGTTTATTTAATGGTGTTTGCCATTACCGTGATCGTGGTTTTTGTCTGACTTATCTTCTTTGTTTTTTCCTTTATCGTTTCCGTAATGATTTCCGTTGTTGCCTTTTGGTTTTTCTCCTCTATTTTTTTGAGGTTTTCCGTGGTAACCTTTCGGGTATTCGGCTCTATGTTTTGTGTGATAATAGTACGGAGCATCTCCTCTATAATCTGTCAAAACTACTTTATAACCAGAATACAAATCATAGTTTCTATATCTTGACGGAAGTCTTCTTTCACGAACCCATTTTCCGCTGTTGTCGTAAATAAATACGCTTTGATTTACATCATAATATACATCGATGTCTGGCAAATAATAGTATCTGCTGTTGTCGTAACCTAACGGCCCCCAATTTGGAGGTGTACCAATATTTACATTTACTGATACCTGAGCTTGAGCAAAAAATGCACTCATAAAAAGCACTGAGGCGAATATAAACTTTTTCATGTCTTTAAAATTTAAATGTTAATCTTATTAGATATTAATCGAAAGTAGTGCCAAAGTTTTACGATTTAAGCATTCATTATACAAAATTACCAAACTAATCGACGGAGAGCGTTTTTTAAACGACGTACTTTTCAAAAAACCGTCTCAGGTTTTGAGACGGTTTTTATCATTATAAACAATTATTTCCAACCACCACCCAACGCTCTGTACAAATTAATAACAGCTTGTAATTTTTGCAGGTTATCATTAACTCCGTTTAATTGTGCTGCTAAAAGATTTTGCTGAGATGTTAATACATCTGTATAGTTAGTTGCCGAACTGTATTCTAAAAGTTCTTGCGTAAAGTCTACTGCTTTTTCTAAAGCTGCGATTTGTTTCGCTCTAGAATCTTCTTTTTCAACAGCCATTTGGTACGCATACAAAGCATTTGAAACTTCCTGACCAGCCACTAAAAGACTTTGCTGGAAATTGTTGTATGCTTGCAATTGTTGTGATTGCGCTGTGGTCAATCTCATTTTATTCACACCATGATTAAATATTGGCTGCGTCAATCCCCCGATAATCGAATAAAAAATAGAATGGCTAAAGAAATCATTCAACTCTAAATTTGAAAATCCTGTACTTGCTGTAAGCGTCAAACTTGGGTAAAAATAAGTTTTAGCCAAATTAGTCGACTCAAAAGCGACTCTGAAATTAAATTCCGCTTGACGGACATCTGGACGATTATTTAATAGCTGCGCTGGCATTCCGATTGCGATTTTTTCAGGAATAATCTGTGTTCCTAGAACTCCTCTATCAATTGGTCCAGGCCCTTGCCCTAGTAAAATATTTATAGCATTTTCGGTTTCACGAATGCTTTGTTTTAAGTCCGGAATTAAAACTTCAGCTGCATGCTGATTAGCTTCACTCTGAACAACAGCTGCACCAGTTACAATTGCTCCTTCTTTTAACGCTTTAATGGTTGCAACGTTTTCGATACGGCTTTTTAATGTTTCTTCCGTAATTTTTAACGATTCATCATACGATAATAGCAAGAAGTAATTATTAGCAATATCAGCAATTAATTGCGTCTGAACGGCTTGTTTTGCAGCATCTGAAGCTAAATAAGTTGCTAGAGCCGCTCTTTTAGAACTGCTTAATTTTCCCCAAACATCAATTTCCCAAGAACTGCTTACGCCTAATTTGTAAGTAGTTGTTAAGGTATTAATATTGATTCCTGCTGGAAAGTTTAATCCTGCCTGCGATTGCTTGTTATGCGTTACGTTTGCGTCCAACTGCAAGCTTGGGTAATAAGCCAATTTACTCTGACGCAGAGAAGCTCTTGCTTGAACAATATTCTCAATTGCATTTTTCAGATTCAAGTTTTGTTCTAAACCTTTCTGGATTAATGCATTTAATTTTTCATCTTTAAAAACAGTATTCCAAGGCATGTCTGCAATTGTAGTCGAATCTGTAGTAGACTGATCACGATACAATTGATCTGTTTTTAAAGTTGTGGGACGTTCGTATTTCTTGGTAACAGAGCACGCACTAATGAGTGCGGCTGTTATTACCAGTAAAATATATTTATTAGAACTATTCGTCATTTTTGTTGTAATTAAATTTTACTCTTTGTGAGCTTCTATTAAATGAATTTCGTCTTCATCATCATCGTCATCATCATAACCATCTTTCGCTGGACCACTTATTCTTTCTTGCAAGTTTTGGAAAATGATAAACAGAACCGGAATAACAAATACTCCTAAAATGGTTCCGATTAACATACCTCCAACGGCACCAGTACCAATAGATTTATTACCAACAGCACCTGCGCCTTTGGCAAACATCAACGGAACTAATCCTAAAATAAAGGCAAACGAAGTCATCAGAATTGGACGTAAACGCGCTACTGCTCCTTCAATGGCAGCTTGTACAATTGGAAGTCCTTTTCTTCTTCTATCCAAAGCAAATTCGACAATCAAGATACCGTTCTTCGCCAGAAGTCCGATAAGCATGATTAAGGAAATCTGCAGGTAAATGTTACTATTTAATTTAAAAATAATCGAGAATAAATACGCTCCTGCTAATCCAAACGGAATTGATAATAATACCGCAAATGGTAAAATGTAACTTTCGTATTGTGCACTCAGTAAGAAATAAACGAAAACCAAACATAAAAGGAAAATGAAAATTGTTTCACTTCCTGAAGCTAATTCCTCACGCGTTAAACCTGAAAATTCATATCCATATCCTGCAGGAAGATTTTCTGCTGCCACTTCTTGAATTGCTTTAATAGCATCTCCAGAACTATAACCTGGTTTTGGCGCTCCTGTAATCGAAATTGACGTAAATAAGTTAAATCTCGAAATAGATTCTGGTCCAAAAACTCTGGTCATTTTTACAAACTCGGTAATTGGCGCCATATTTCCTGCGCTGTTGCGAACGAAAATTTTATTCAATCCTTCTGTATTCGCTCTAAATTCTGGAGCTGCTTGAACCATTACACGGTATTGTTTTCCGAATTTGTTGAAATTCGAAGCATACAATCCTCCGTAATATCCTTGCATGGTCGATAAAATCGTATTTACAGAAACTCCTGCGTCTTTCGCTTTCGCTAAATTTATATCCATCATATACTGAGGGAAACCAGGGTTAAATGGCGTTGTTGCATATTGAATTTCTGGACGTTCCGATAATTTCGCTAAGAATTCATTATTAACTTTATAAAACTCAGAAGTTGTATGCCCTCCTTTATCCTGCAATTGGAATTCGAATCCACCACTTTGTCCAAAACCTTGGATAGTTGGAGGCGAAATAAAGAAAATACTTGCTTCACGAATACCGCTTGTTTTTGCAAAAAGCTGTCCGATTACATCATCAACACTTAAATCACGCTGATCCCAAGGATATAATTTTACAATTACCATACTATAGGCACTACCTGCTCCAGCTGTAAAGTTCTGTCCGACAATACGAAGTGTATTTTTAACTCCTGGAATTGTTTTCGCAATACTATCTACTCTTTTAGCAATAATATCAGAACGTTCCATAGAAGCTGATGGTGGCAAACTAATATTAGCAAAAACAGTTCCTTGATCTTCCGAAGGTACGAAAGCAGAAGGCGTAGTTTTCATCATATAAACCAACGCAGCACCAGCAATTACAATTGAAGCCAATGCAATCCATTTTTTCGCAGAAAGGAAACTTACAGAACGTTTGTATCGTGCTGTAACATTGTCGAATGCCACGTTAAATGAAGTGTAAAAACGCTGTAAATAACTTTTATGTTTGTGATCATCAGCATGTGGTTTCAATAAAAGCGCACATAAAGCTGGACTCAAAGTCAAGGCATTTACTGCCGAAAGAATAATCGCAACGGCCAGTGTAATACCAAACTGTTTGTAGAATACCCCAGTTGATCCGTTAATAAAGGTTACTGGAATAAATACCGCAGCCATTACTAAGGTGATCGAAATAATCGCTCCCGAAATTTCGTCCATCGCATGAATAGTCGCTTTTTTAGCCGATTTATATCCGTGATCCAACTTGGCGTGAACGGCCTCGACGACGACAATCGCATCATCGACCACAATACCAATGGCGAGTACCATTGCAAAAAGCGTCAATAAGTTGATCGTAAATCCGAATAAATTCAGGAAGAAGAATGTACCCACAATCGCAACCGGAACCGCAATTGCTGGAATTAAAGTCGATCTAAAATCTTGAAGGAAAATAAATACTACGATAAAAACCAATATAAAGGCTTCAACCAAAGTGTGAATTACTTTCTCAATAGAAGCATCCAAGTTCTCGTTAACGTCCACCATAATAGTGTACTTCATTCCTTTTGGAAAACTTTTCGCTGCTTCTTCAATCAGTTTTTTAGAATTGATAATTACATCACGAGCATTAGATCCTGGAGTCTGACTAATCGCCATTGCTGCCGATTCCACTCCGTTTGTTTTAATCGTTGACGAATAACTTAAAGATCCCAATTCAACTTTGGCCACATCTTTAAGTCTAAGCATCTGTCCATTTCCAACAGATTTTATAACAATGTCTCCAAATTCCTGAGCACTTGTTAGACGTCCTTTGTATTTAATTACATATTGAAATGCCTGATTTCCGTTTTCACCAAATTTACCTGGTGCTGCTTCGATATTTTGTTCTGCTAAAGCTGCCGAAATATCGCTTGGAATCAGTTTATACTGCTGCATTATGTCAGGTTTTAGCCAGATTCTCATCGAGTAATCTTTGGCACCAAAAACCGTTACATCTCCCACCCCAACTACACGCTGGATTTGCGGTACAAGGTTGATCTTTGCATAGTTTTGAAGAAACGTCTGATCGTAAGCTTTATCATCACTATATAAAGAGAAAATCAACAAGTTACTACTCTGACTTTTGGTTACTGTAACCCCAGCCTGAGTTACCTCTACTGGCAATAAACTTGTTGCTCTAGAAACCCTATTCTGAACGTTTACCGCAGCTAAATCGGGATTTGTTCCTACTTTAAAGAAAACTTTGATCGAAGCATTTCCGTCATTTGTTGCTGTAGAAGTCATGTAAGTCATGTTTTCTACACCATTAATCTGCTCCTCAAGCGGAATTACGATACTTTTAAGTACCACATCTGCATTGGCACCAGTATAACTTGCTGCAACGTTTACCGTTGGTGGCGCGATATCCGGATATTGAGAAATCGGTAACTCAATTAGGCCTAAAACACCTAAGATGACGATAATAACAGATATTACCGTCGAGAGTACGGGTCTTTGTATAAATTTTTTAAACATTTTTTTTATTTTAAATCGGCGTAAACTGCTTCTTGGCTTTGATTATTAGGTTTAATTTCAGTTCCTTCTTTCAATGAAGCTACTCCTTCTAATACGATTTCATCTCCAGCTTTTAAACCGCTTGTTACCACATAATAGTTTCCTGCTGAGTTGTCCAACACTGTGATATTAGCATTTGTTGTCTTTTTGTCTTTTCCTACAACAACTGCAAACATTTTATCCTGTAATTCGAAAGTGGCACTTTGAGGAATTATAATGGCGTCTTTAACGTAGTTCGGAATTTGCACTGTAGTACTGCTCCCGCTTCTGATAATTCCTTTTGGATTTGGGAAACGAGCTCTAAAATTTACAGTACCTGTTTCTGTATTAATTAATCCGTTTACGGTTTCTATTTTTCCTTTTTGATCATAAGTCGAACCATCAGAAAGTACCAAAGAAACATCTGGCATGCTTTTAATTTTTTGGTTTAATGAACCTCCTGCGTCTTTAGTGAAATTTAGAAGCACTTTTTCATTCATTGCAAAATAAGCGTATACATTACCAATACTTGAAACTGTTGTTAAAGGTTCGGCTGTATTAGAACTCACCAAACTTCCTAAACGGAAAGGAATCGAACCTACAACTCCATTTACGGGACTTGTTACGGTAGTATAACCTAAATTAACTTTAGCATTTACTAAAGCTGCATTTGCTTGAGCTAGAGATGCCACAGCTGACTCATAAGTATATTGAGCCGACTCTAAATCGTATTTGCTGATAATTCCTTTTTCAACCAATGGTTTTACTTTATTCACAGCCAATTTTGCTGAACTAACTTCTGCCTGAGCACTTTTAATGCTTGCTGTTGCAGTACGAACTTGCTGCTCATATTCTGGAGCGCTAATCTTAAATAAAGGCTGTCCCGCTTTTACTACAGCACCTTCATCAACAAAAATTTTATCAATATAGCCTTCAACTCTTGGGCGAATTTCTATATTTTGCTGTCCTTGGATACTAGCAGGAAAATCGCTGTTTAATGTCGCTGATTTTAGCTGTAATGTCACAGTCTTATATTCTTTAATCTGCGGCGCACCTCCGGCTTGAGCCGATTTATCATTTTTACCGCAAGAAGCGATAATAAGTGATGCTGCGAGGATGCTTAAAAATGATTGCTTAGTCATTGTGAAAAATGTGTAATTATCGATTATATGTGAACAAAAGAAATAAAATATAAGATACGAAATTTTTCAAATAGACGAACAGCAAGAGACAATCGATAAAGGCAAGATGAGAACCGATGGTTTTATTTAAAATATTAAACAAGTGTTTAATTTTTGTCTTATCGGCTCTAAAATGCTTTTTAGAGACTCTAAATCCCATTTTAGCGATTACCCAAAAATTGTATTTGAATAAAATGTAATATTGTCCATAAATATCAAAAATTACAATGGGACCAAGCTTTTTCAGACCTTACTTATTTACCGGATTACACATACTGAGCTGGGTATTATTAGGCTTTATCATGCTATTTTACATACCTTTAACTTGGAATGTAACGCTACCTGGTGTCTTCTGGCTTTGGCAAATGGTCTTATTGATTTTACTGATCATCATTTTTTATTCGAATGCAAGAATTATAGTTCCAAGAACCATTTTTAAAGACAATACTTCTCCTTTTTTGGTTTGGGCTTTTATTACGATTTTTGCTATGCAGGTTATTGCGTATTTTTATACTTCACAAACCGATCTTCACACCAAAATAAGTTTGATTCTAGGATTCAAAAAATACAAAAATCCTTATTTCGACAATTACGTTTTAATGCTCAGTTTACTTGTTTTAGGAATAAGCACAAGCTGGGCTATGTTGCAATATTGGCAAAAAGCGGCTCAGCATAAGCAAAAATTAGAACAGGATAAAACGGCTGCCGAACTAGCTATGCTTAAAGCACAAATCAATCCACATTTTTTCTTTAACTCGCTTAATAGCATTTATTCACTTACTTATACCGATATTGAAGATTCTAGGAATGCGCTTCACACTTTGAGCCGTATGATGCGTTATCTGCTTTACAGCACAGAAGAAAAAACTACGTTGCTGAAAGAAGCTGAATTTATGAGAGATTTCATTGCATTAATGAAACTTCGTGCCAATAGTAAACTGACTATTACAACAGATATTCCCGAAAAAATACATGATTACCCAATTGTTCCGATGTTATTACTACCTTTAGTAGAAAATGCTTTTAAACATGGTGTTCATGCCACCGATAAAAGTGAAATTTACATTAAGCTTACACAAAATGGAAGTGAGCTCGAATTTGAAGTTGAAAATACTTATTTTGAAAAAATAGCAGTTTCTGATGTAGGCGGAATTGGTTTAACCAACACCAAAAGAAGACTGCAATTGATTTATCCGAATCAGCATTTTATTTCTTTTGGAGTTACCGACCACGGAACATATAAAATTAAATTGAAGATAAATTTAGAGCAATGACAGTAATAAAATGTATAGCAGTAGATGACGAACCATTGGCTTTAAGATTGGTAGAAACCTTTATAGAGCAGACTCCGTTTTTAGAATTAATTACGACCTGCGACAATGCTGTCGATGCAATGGGTCTTATCAGGGAAACAAAACCAGATCTTGTTTTTTTAGATATTAATATGCCTAATTTAAGCGGAATGGAATTGGCAAGATTAATACAAGATCAGGCCGGACCTTTGCCAAAAATCATTTTTACTACGGCTTACAATCATTATGCAATTGAAGGTTACAAAGTAAATGCTGTAGATTATCTTTTGAAACCTTTTAGCTATGAAGAATTTCTGCGTGCTTCAAGCAAAGTTTTACAATTAGCAGAAGAAGCCAACAATACGTTTACTACTATTACGGCAGATGACGAATTTATCTTCTTGAAGGTAGAATATCAATGGGTAAGAATTTCACTAAAAGACATCACCTATATTGAAAGTCTGAAAGATTATGTAAAAGTACATCTTGAAGATTCGCAGAAAGCTTTAATGTCTCTTATTTCGCTTAAAGCATTAGAAGAAAAACTGCCTTCCTCAAAATTCATGCGCGTACATCGTTCTTTCATTGTCTCATTAGATAAAATAAGCGCCATTAGTAAAAACTCCATTTTTATTGATAAAATAGAAATAACGGTTGGCGAACAATATAAAGAAGCCTTTAAGACATTAGTCGATAAATGGCTGAAATAAATTTAGAATAAGAATTACAAAATCATGGAAAAAAGATCAAACAAATATTACTTAACATTAAGCCTTAAGGAATATGCAAACGGTGAAACCGAACCGGCAAAAGAACTCGGAATAGAATTTGACAATCACGATGAAATCTTTGGAATAATAGAACGCATCAAAGAAAAAAACATTTTTCCCGACGATTCGCAAGCTGTTCAGTTTGCTTTAGGTTTAAAATTATTTAGCGAAATCAAAATAAAAAACCGCAAAAATCCTCTTTTTGACGAACTAAATGAAGTTTTTCCAGTCTTCATGAAAAAATTAAAAAGCCTTTAAAAATACCTTTAAAGGCAAGACCTCAGCTTAATACTTCTTGAATTTTAGAACGTTAAATTTCTGCTAAGAAAAGAATAAACCCTTGTTTTGTGGCAATATTTTGCAGCAATTTTTCGTTCCAATAAGGCATGTCCCACTAAATGCTTTCCAAAAGAAGTTTAATTTCTGTTTTTTGAAATTCATCTGCTTCATAAAAAATGGCATGAGCATTTAGGCATTCTTAATTGAAAATAAGAGTTTGTTCGAAACTGACCATTTCATAAGTAACAAACATCTACCCTAAATCTTCACTTTCGAAATGTTCGATAATGCAAAAATTTAATTTTAACCATTAAAACGAAAGCATTATGATTATTCAAAAAAGTATATTTCTTCTTGCTGGATTTCTAGTTTTGAGCAGCTGTTCTAATAACGACAATACTGAAGGAGGCACAGATCCAGGACCGACAGGACCACCTGTAGAAACAGGAACGGCAAACACCACTTATCAGCCCGCATTCTCAGGACAAACACGCGCAGGAAGCATTCAGACTACCACCGAAATTGAATCTAAAGTAATCACCAACGGCTTAAGCGCTCCTTGGGGCGTTGCCTATCTTCCTGACGGACGCCTTTTGGTTACTGAAAAAGCTGGAAAAATTAAAATTGTAACTCAAGCTGGAGTTATTAGCAATGCCTTGACTGGTGTTCCTGCTGTAAATCCTGCAGACCAAGGTGGTTTACTCGGAATTTGCCTCGACCCAGCATTTGCTACAAACCGAATGATTTACTGGGCTTTTTCTGAAGTTGTTGCTGGCGGAAATATTACCGCTGTAGCAAAAGGCAGAATTTCGGACAATGAAACAGCAATTGAAAATGTTAATGTTATTTACCGTTCTAATACGCCAAATGCTAGTACATTACACTACGGAGGCCGAGTTTTATTTGATAAAACGGGAAATTTATTCGTAAGCATTGGCGAAAGATCTGTATTAGAAACGCGTCCTTTAGCACAATCTGTTACCAGCAGTTTGGGCAAAGTTGTTCGCATTACAACAAGCGGACAAGCAGCGCCAGGAAATCCTTCTTTTACGCAAACGGGAGCTTTACCAGAACTTTATAGCATTGGACACAGAAATCCGCAAGGATTGGCAATTCATCCAACTACGGGCGAATTATGGCAAAGCGAGCATGGCCCGAGAGGCGGTGACGAAATTAATAGAATTACAGGCGGAGCAAATTACGGCTGGCCAACAATTACTTACGGAATCGAATATAGTGGTACGAAAGTTGGAGAGGGAATTACGCAGCAAACTGGAATGGAACAACCTGTTTATTACTGGGATCCTGTAGTTTCGCCAAGCGGAATGACTTTCTACGCAGGAAATCGTGTTCCAGAATGGCAAAATAATCTTTTTATTGGTGCTTTAAGCGGTATGCATATTGTACGCTTAGCTTTTAAAGACAATAAAGTTGCTGGAGAAGAAAGATTATTGGCTGGAGAAGGACAAAGATTTAGAGATATTACACAAGGAAAAGATGAAGCATTATACGCCGTTACCGATCAAGGAAGACTTTATAGAATAGATAAAAAGTAAACTTGTTCATTATACATGCCAAAAACGCCCCAAATATGGGGCGTTTTATATTTTATTTTTTTTTTGTTTCAGGTTTCAAGTTTCAGGTTAAACGTAACGTAATAAAACTTGAAACTTGAAACCTGAAACTTGAAACAAAAAGCTTAAGCTTTAGCTTTTCTTTTTACAGTACAGCCAATTTCTTTAGTTTGTGTAATTGCAGGTTTCTGTCCGCTTTTTAATGATGCAATAACCTCTTCTGCATATTTTGTTTTTTGCGGATTATTTCCTTCTGGGTCATTATCGATAGCTCCAACATATTCTACAACATTTCCTTTTGCCGTTTTAGAAACGATAAAGATATGAGGCGTACGTTTTGCTCCATATTCATCAGTAATTTTTTGTCCTGGATCAAATAAATATGGGAAAGGGTATTTCTTGTCTTTTGCCAAATCTTGCATTTTAGCAAATGTATCGGCATTTGAAGCTTCAGGATCATTTGGATTGATTGCAATTACAGGATATCCTTGTGGTCTGAATTTTTTATCCAAATCGATAATTCTTTGCTCGTATCCTACTGCGTAAGGACAAGTATTGCAAGTAAAAACAACAATATATCCTTTTGCATCTTTAAAAGTTCCAAAAGAAACGTCTTTGTTGTCCACATTTTTCAGTTTGAAATCTGGTGCTGCGTCGCCCGCTTTTAGTGTTACGCCACTTTGGGCATGCGAAAGAAAAGCAGAAAATGCTAATGCTAGTAATAAGATTATTTTTTTCATAATGGTTTACAGTTTTTTATATTCAGTTAATAATTGTTCATAGGTAAATTCGCTTTCAACAAATTTTCGTTTATCATTTTTAATAAAAAGTGTTGCTGGAATACTTCCAGACCAACTTGGATCTATTCTATCAATAAATTCTTGTGGATTACTTTCGTTTAAAAGAAAGACTTCATTCTTTAAGTTTTTCCTTTTTACAAGCGGGATTACATTTGAAGTTAGTTTCGATTTAAAATCTAGACTTACTAATAAAACAGCCAGTTTTTCTGATTTATATTCTGCTCCTAATTTCTCAAAATGCGGCAGTTCTTTTATACAAGGCGCACACCAAGTCGCCCAAAAGTTAACGACGTATGTACTGTCTTTCCCATTTTTGATTCTCTCATTAAGCTGATTAATATTTATCAGTTTCACATTCTGACTATAAGCCGAAACTGAAATAATACCGAATAAAAATAGATAGAAAAAAGGCTTTATTTTCATGAGAAGAATGCTTTAGAATTAATTTGTTTCCTACAAATATAAAATAATGATAAATTAGTTTTTGTTAATGAAAGTTTAATGAGTCTTTTAAGCTACTAAGTAGCTAAGATTCTAAGGGACTAAGTTGTTTTTCAGAATCTTATTCAATTTCGTTACATCTTCTTTGTAGCGCGGATAATCTGTTATGTTTCTTACACTATGATTTTCGGTATTTGTCAATCCGATATCTTTTATTTCTACAAAAGGAGATTGCATTACTAATCCATTTAAAATACAGTCTGAAATATATTCTGAATGTGCTTCAAACTTTGGAATTGCGTTTAAATGTTTTACCATTATGGGTTTTAAAACAGCTTTTTCATTTTCTTGTATTCCTGTCATTGGAAGAAAAAGAAGAAACAGATTAGGATATTTTTCAAAAGCTAATAATTTATCCAAAGTAAAAAACCAAGCTTCAAAATGACCTCCTAAATTCCCAATATAAATATCGTTCAAGAAAAAGTTGATTTCATATTCTGCAAATTCAACTGCATAATTTAAATCATCATTTATTTCGCCTGCAACATATCTTGGATTTTCCTCTATATCTTCTTCATTGAAAAATGATCTTTCCCATTCGTATGCTTTGGTTTCATCTGTTTTTACAACTTCTAAAACCTCATCAATATTGAGTTCTTCTTTTTCATCATAGCCTCTCGACCAACAGAAATAATACTTCCAGAAAAAAGTGTTATTGTTGAGTTCATCGATTTGTATTTGCTTATTCATGTTTAAATCTTACTTAAATTCATAAACAAAAGGCGGATATCCAGCTTCACTATGTTTTAATTGTGTAGGCGTTCTAAATCTCATGCTTATTCTTAACTCAAAAATTATGTTTTCATCTGTTCGTTCACTTAAAATCACTTTTATCCACAATGGATATTTATAATTAGGCAACGCCAAAAGATCTACAACCTCATCTAACGAAAATTGTTTACTTAGATTTTTCTCTGTTAAAATCCATAATCGAGCAAAATCATCAATTGAATTATATTTTGCATTCTCTTCTTTAATTGGAGTTATAGTAAAGAGAATTGTTTTATTTTTCAATTCGTTTACAGCTTCTTGTATGGTCTGAAATAAATTACTTTTAAACTGCTCTTTATCCATAAAACATCAACTATATAGATTCTTGTTACAAAAGTTTTTCAAAGATTTCTTTTTCTCCATTTATAAGCTGTTTGCTAATTTTAGCAAAATTCTTTTTCTCGCCAAATGTTGTATACATCACACCTTCCCAGCAATAATTTGCCATTTCTTGAACATTAGTCCCACTATCTGAATATTCTTTTAAATCTTCTTCTGTAAAATAATACGAAACAAAATTCTCTTTACTATCCAATAATAACTTCAAGCTATTTTCACTTATAAAATAAGATGTAAAAACCTTATTATGCGGATGTTCTTGCATGGATAAAATAGCATTGATGTAGACTTTAATTGATTTTTCGTCTATTCCGAATTTCTCCAGAAACACTAGTGTAAATTTCTGCTGAATAGACTGGTGTTCTCCATCAATTGTTTGATAATAATCGATAAGCGTATCAAAATATTTTTCATCTTGCAATCCTAAAGCAAAAACAGCAAAAGTCGAAGGCATGGCACAATTTTCAGCCTCAAGATTGGTATACCATTCGTATTTCTTTTTTGTAAGAGCAATATATTCTAAAATACCATTATGCAGATTTGGATATTTTACCGCTCCAGCAAAAAAATAATTTTGTCCGCATTTTGGAAGTCCTTTTACAGGAAGCAATTCTTTTGTTTTGGACGAAAAACTAATTTCAAAGCTTTTAGGAAAATCAGATTTTAGAAGGTTATTCACGAAATTCAATGCTTTTGCGTAGCTTTCTTCTGTTTCGGTAATCAGTTTTAGACTTATTTTAGCAAAAACATCATTTGCTTTACCTACAAAATCTTTGTCTTTGTATTCTGTCAGCTCTTTTGAAAGTTTTCCTGTTCCGAATTTCTTAAGCTGTTCTACTTCATCAGAACCTAATTCAGTTACCACATCAAAATACTCATTTGCTGTAACTGTGGCGTAACTTGGTCCGTATTTTATATGAGAAACAGCAATATAACATATAAAGCTCAAAAGCTCTTTTTGCTCTTCTGTCAATATAGGTTTCGGAAGTTCTTCTTTTGTTTTAGGTATAAAAATCTTGTATTTACCTTTTTTTACTCTTTCAAAACTATTAAAAACCAATTCTTCTGCCTGCAATCCTAATGTATAACGGTAGCTATCGAATCCATTAAGTTTTCTAAGTTTTTCAACAAACGAAATATAAAACTCTTTTGAAAAAGGTCTAGTCTGGAAAAAATATTCAATTATGGGAGATAACAGAAATTTTTCTCCCGAATCTAATAGATACGGATTTGGATATGCTTTATCAATTTTAACGGTATTATTATCAATCGCTTCAATGAATTTTTCTAAAAGCGCTTCGTTGCCTTCTATTTTTACTAAATAATTTAATTCTCTCATTCTCTATTTTATTGTCACATTTTTAATTTGATTATTCTTCATCCTCTTCATCATATTCTTCATCATCATAAGAAAGATAAGACCAATCAATATCAACAAGATCAAGAATGGCATCAAATCGTTCCTGAATACTTGATCCAATAAAAGCTCCTGTACAATTGTTTTCCTGATCGAATGACAAACTGATCACCTCATAAAACTCATCTGTATATACTTTCTGATTTTCTCTACTGATTTCGGGAACAAGCGTATAATTCTCTTCTACAAACTTTACAATTTGCGAATCAATTTCTCCTAAGTAATTTCCATTAAATTGAAGTCCGCCCAAAGTACCATTGAAAACTGCCATTAAAACAAAAAAGTTCTCCGTTGTCTCGGTTTCCATTCCCCAATCTGATTTTTCGATCGTGTCATAATTGCCATAAACTGGTGGATTGTTCTGTGACAAATCTTCCTTTTTAATTCCCCAAAAACCTACGTTTTGATTTTCTTCATAAAAAACCAGAAAATCATCATCAGAAAATCCGATTTCATTTTCAGGTTTCAAAAGCCTGTTAAAGCAGTAATTAAGATTTTCCTCTTTCCCTAATTCCAAATAATATTCTTTGAGTTTTGAAGGAAGTTTTACATTTAATCTTGTCTCAAGATCGAGAATCCCATTTTCTGAAAATCCGTAGTTTTCATTTTCAGATAGGTTATAAAGGCGTTTAATCTTTTGAATATAATTCATCTTAGGCTTCTATTTTTATATGGTGAAAAATAAACAATTAATTACAAGCTTGCAATTACTTTATAATGATAATCCCACTTTTTAAAAATAATAATCCATTATTTTCTAGTCATGTTTTCTTGACTAATTGACTTGCAATGATATTCGTCTCAACTTTGCAGCAAATTCATAAATCCGAGAGTCCCTTTTTTAAAACTACTATGAAAATACTGTCGATACTATTAATCTTGATTTGCAATATAAGCTGCCAATCACAAACGAATTCTAAAATGAGTGAAGATAAAACAAATCCGTTATTATGCGATCCTGTAAGCGGAATGTGTGAAATGCCTATCGGCGAAAATTCAAGTATAAAAACAACAATTCGAACAGAAAATAAACCGATAAAAATAATTTACTATACCGATCCTATTTGTTCTTCTTGCTGGGGAATTGAACCTCAACTTAGAAAACTAAAGTTAGAGTATGGCGATTATTTTGAAATTGATTATCGAATGGGCGGTTTATTACCCGATTGGAGTTATAACAGCGGCGGAATAAGCAAACCTTCAGATGTTGCGCATCATTGGGATGAAGCCAGTTTATATTACGAAATGCCAATGGATGGTAATGTCTGGATTGAAGATCCGTTAGATTCGTCTTATCCGTCCTGTATTGCTATGAAAGCGGCACAAATGCAAAGCAAGGAAAAAGCGGTTTATTTTATGCGTATTCTTCGCGAAAAGCTTTATCTAGATAAAAAGAACATTGCAAAATGGGAAAACATAGCAGAAGCTGCAAAAATCGCAGGTCTAGATGTTCCGAAACTAAAAGCAGATTATGATGATGCAGAAGAACTTTTTCAAGATGACTTAAATTTAGGAAAAACTCTTGGCGTACGAGGTTTTCCAACTTTATTTTTAGCCAATGCAGAAAATAATCAATTAACTGTTTACGGCTCTAAACCTTATGATGCTTATGAAAATGCTTTATTAGCGTTATTTCCTGAAGCAAAAAAGAAAAAGTTTGAAAATAAAAATTCATTGTCAATTTTTGAAATTTATCCAACATTGGCACCAAAGGAATATGCTGTTATATTAGATATTTCGGTTAATGAAGCCAAAACTATTTTGGAAGAATTATTTAGTAAAGGGAAATTGAATAAGAAAGCTATAAAAAATGGTTTGCTTTACATCAAAAAATAATTAAAAGAACGAGAGAATATTCAATTGAAACATCTGATTGCAGGAAAGATATCGTCTCTTAAAATGATATTTAGAATTACTAAAGGGGTTCTTTAAAAATATACTCTTTATCATATTCTATTTCAAAAACTTTCAGTTGTTTCTGGTATTCTTCTAAAAATGTTTCTATTTTATGATGCTGTTCTTGATTTTGAATATATCGAATTACATTCGGAACATGACTTCTTGAATATGAAAAAGCACCGTAACCTTCTTGCCATAAGAAATCTGGTGACAATTTTTGTTCTTTAATCCATTTACTGCTTTCTGTTTTTACATTTTGAACTAATGCAGAAATGGATTGTGTTGGACGCATTCCTATAAAAATATGTATATGATCTGGCATGCTATTAATACATAACATTTTATGATTGTTGGATTGGATTATACCCGTTATGTATTGATGTAATTTATCTTTCCAATCCTTTGCAATTAATGCTTTTCTATATTTCACTGCAAAAACAAATTGTATATGCAATTGTGTGTACGTATTTGCCATACCAACCAAACGTTCCTACGGAACGAAAAAAAATTAATCATCTAAAGTTCTACCGATGAGATGTTCCTAACGGAACATTTCCTTTCTGCTGATGCAAATTTTAAAAATGCTACTACTACTACTACTACTACTACTACTACTACTACTACTACTACTACTACCGATGAGATGTTCCTAATGGAACATTTCCTTTCTGCTGATGCAAATTTTAAAAATGCTACCGATGAGATGTTCCTAACGGAACATTTCCTTTCTGCTGATACAAATTTTAAAAATGCCTGTGTTTAACATGACTCCCAAAAGTCCAAAGAGTATTAGTTTAGGACAAAAAAAATGTTCCGCTAGAAACATCTCATTGGTAGAAAAAAAAAATGTTCCGTTAGGAACATCTCATCGGTAGAAAAAAAATGTTTGCGTGATTATCGTCCCGTAAGGACGTTTGATTGGTTTATTAAATTTCCCTCAAAATCAAATCGGCCACAACATCTATTGCTTGATCGATAATACCTTCCGGACTTCCTTTAAACTCAAATCGTTTGGCAATCTCTTTTTCAGGCAAAATAATATGTATAAAAATTGTTCCAACAGGTTTTGACTCGCTTTCGCTTCCTCCTGGAGTTGTCAATCCTGTTATCCCCACACAAATGTCTGAATTAATGTATCTATAAAAATTTTGTGCCATTAACTTGGTAACCTCAACAGATTCGGCACTGTATTGTTCAATAGTCCCCCACGGAATATGAAGCAAATCTTCTTTCATTGAAGAATGATAACATACTATTCCTCCTATTAGAATTCGTCCCGAATTAAAAACAGTCGAAAATTCATAACACATTTTTCCCGCAGATGCACTTTCTGCAAAAGCTATCGTTAAGTTCTTTTCTATCAAAGCTTGACAGCATGCGGTTACCTTATCTGATGCCATACGTTTTAGATTTAATTATAAATTAATTTCAATCTCAAATGTAGATTGTTCCGATTTAGTAAACTTACATAATTTCTTACAATATTTACATTATAAGTAACTGTTAATTATGCAACTATCAAATATTTTCTTATAAGACATTGCTCAAATGTCCTTGCTAAATTTGTAAAACAGGTACTTTCAAAAAAGTGAAACTTATGAATACTAGCCTTCAAAAATATAAAAGCCTTTAATTAAGTTGAATTAATAGAAATGCAGAAAAATACAATTGCAGAAAAAAAACAATGCATTCAAAAACATAGTGCATTGTTTCTGCAAAGCACAGAAAAACGTAATCCCAACAGAAAAGTAATAATCTAAAAAATAGTATTATGGAAAAGCAGCACAACCATGAATATGGTCAGTTTGATCCTGATTATATTGAACAAAATACTCTTGTTGATGGAACATATTCTAAAGAAGATGAGTTTAAACAAGTTTTAAATAAACATGATAATCATGAATTTGGAGAAAGCGATCCAGATTATTATGAACAAAATACCGTGATTGATAATGACAATTATGCACGTGATGAAAATCCATATCAATATCAAGAGGAATTTATTCAAGATCCTTCCTATTCAAATGGAGATTTTGAACGTCATGAAACTATTCGAGCAGAAAATATTCCAAATCAGGAAAGAATCATTAATGAAGATGATCCCATTACAAACGATGGCACAAAAGACGATTTAAACGATGAGTATCATCCTGATTTAGATTACGAAAACGACCTGGAAAAAGAGGAAGATTTGGATAAGGATGAAGAATTAGACGATTTTGACGCAGAACATTATCCAGAAAATCATCCTAGAGAATAGCAAAAATTATCGTAAATTGTAAAGCATTAATTGATGACTATAGCAGTTCAAATTGTCTGGCTTTTTGTATTAGCAATTCCGATTGCTTGTGTCAGCTGGACTGTCACTCACGAAGAAATTTTTAGAGAACCACATGAATGGTGTGTCAGACATTCAAAAAATGACAGATATATACTGTCAAGAAAGTTCTTTTATCTCTTCACTTGTGAATATTGCTTTAGTCACTATGTCACTATCGTGTTTCTGGTTATCTGTGATTATAAACTTTTGTTAAATGACTGGAGAGGATATTTTTTGGCAGGGTTTTCTCTGGTTTTTATGGCAAATGTTTATATGAGTCTTTTTGCTCTATTACGCCAAGCTATAAAAAAGGAAAAGGTTGAAATTGAGAAAATTGAAAGTGAAACTGACACTGAAAACAGTAAAAATTAAAAAATAACAAATAAGTATAATTAAATTAATTGGCATTATGGAGAATTTGAATTTTATAGACCCATTATTACACGGAATTAAACCTGAAAGCAAACCGTTAAATCTGTCAGTAAAACAAATGGTATGTGCTGGCGTTGGTGCTCTTTTGGCATCGGCTGTTTTAAAAAAAACTGGGCATAAAAAAGCAAGTGCTGTTGTAGGAAGTCTTGCATTACCAATTTTAGCATCGGCTTGTTATAAAAAATACAGTCAAGTGTCTAAAGAGAAAATTGATGCTCAATCAAGCAGCGGTATCGAATACAATCACTAAACGTTTAAATAAACTATCATAAAAAAGAGCGCTTATTACCTATAAGCGCTCTTTTCCATTTTTAAGAAGATTGACTTAAGAAATATTCCCTTCAACCCAATTTAATGCTTTATTAAAATCAACCTTTTTATAACCACGAAACTCACCTGGAACAATATAGCTAAATCCGTTTGTGAAAGAAATGATTTCGTCTGTATCAGTTACAATAGCTGCCCTATTCCATTTTCCAAGATTTTTCAAACCAAGAAGAGCATCTTGAAGCCATGCTCCCGTTGTAAAATTTTCAATATCTGTGTCTAAAACCAGTAAAAAATTAATTTCATTTGTTTGCTTTACCAAATGCTCAACGGCTGGAGCCACTGCTGTTACAAAATCATCTTTTGTCACTTCTGCCAATGCTCTAAAGGCAACAATATTATCTGTAGTGTCGATTTGATGTATCATGATTTTTATTCTTTTTGAGTTATTTAATACTATTCATTTTCAAACATTTTAAGAATGTTCAATACACACTCAAATATACTCAATATCAATTAGATACCATTTACATTTAACTATTCGTTTATTATATTTTTTCTAGGTACTAAGGTTCTGAGATGCTAAGGTTCTAGGGTCTGATAAGTGAACCTAGATACTTTGCGTTAGATGCACTGCAGTGCATCTCTACAATTCTGTGAAGACTATAAACCTAGATTATCGTATAATTTAATTACCAAAGATTTTCCGTAGAGACGCACTGCAGTGCGTCTAACGATTTGTGAAATCATACAGAAAATCAAATCGGAAATGCTTTGCGTTAGATGCACTGCAGTGCATCTCTACAATTCTAAACGGAATATCATGATGTAAAAAAACTTTTGAACCTTACCAACCATAAATCTTAGAACCTCAGAGCCTCAGTATCTTAGCACCTCAAAAAAAAGCCTGCTTTTTTTGAAACAGGCTTTTTGAAAAAAAATAAAAAATAAACTAACACACAAACTTAATTGTATCCTTGATTTTGTTTGAATTCTTTAGTCACATCAATTGTAGATTGCGGAATCGGGAAAACTCTTCTGTATGGTTCTGAAGCTGGTTTTGCAGTTCCTGGAAGATCAAATTTCCCAAAACGAATCATTTGTGGTCTTCTGTATAATTCCCAGTATAATTCGAAACCAATTTCATTATATAAAACAGTCTGATCAATTGCTGTCAGAGCTTTACCAGGTGTACTTCCGTATAATGATTCTCTTTTTCTGCTTGTACGCAATTTGTTCAAGTCTTCCATTGCCTGACCAGTATTTCCTTTTCTGAAATAAGCCTCAGCTCTCATCGTATAAATTCCACCTAAACGGAATAAAGGAATATCAACATTACTATTTCCGTTTCCTCCTTCTGGATCAAATTCATATTTAAAAATACGTGCTCCTTGATTAATCTCGTTCTGAGCAAAAACTGCTTGAGCTGGATTTTTGAAAGTCAAAGAAGGCGTAAAATCCATTCTTGTAGTTGTACTTTTTTCCATGTATAATGGCGAAACTTTAATGCGTCCGTTAACCATTTCTAAAGAACCAGACGACAATAAGATTGGTCCGTATTGAGGGCCAAATTCAATTCCTCTATTAAAATGGAACCAAGGTAAATTAGCACTTTTCGGAACAATATCTGTTGCTGGAACACTTACATCTGTACCATCATTTTTAAACCAAGTTCCATCAGCATATTGGTATTTCTGCTGAAATCTCGGATCATCATGATTTCCATCCCATGTTGCAAAAAATTCAGGAGTTGTACATGCCGCATTTGTTCCTCTATTGGCAGCAGAAGTTCTTTGGTTACGTTCCATACACACATAAGCAAAACTGTTAGATCCGTTTCTGATGTAATCTATCTTTTGAGAAATAGCAAAAATCAACTCTTTTCCTTTTTCATTATCTCTTGCGAAGTTTTTGAAATAATCGCTTTCCAAAGAATACTTTCCAGAATCAATTAATAATGAAGTATAATAAATTACACGATCCATATCATTTCCTGTACCAGTTGCTGCAGATTCAGTAAAATTAAAGTTCGAAGATGCATTAAAACGATCTTTGAAAACTGCACGGTTCAAATACATTGTTGCTAAGAATCCGTACGCCGCTTCTTTTGTAAATCTTCCGTGGTGCGTTTGCTGTGTTCCCATTTCTGCTAAATCTGGCAGTAAGGCTTCAACATCTTTTATAAGCTGATCAATTTGAGTATCGGCTTTTAAAATCTGTAAAGGTGCATTCGGATTCATCGGGTCTCTATACGGCGCTTGTCCGTATAAATCTAATGTTGTGTATAAATAATATGCTAAAAGTCCTTTTGCTTCCGCTAAAAACAATTTTTTCTCTGGAATTGAACTTTCTTCAACTGACTGAATTGCAGTTAGCGAACGTGTAATTCCGTTTGTCAATTTATTCCAGTTATCCACCACAACAGCATTATCCGATTTCCATGTAAACTCATGCATGTCTCTCCACTTTCCACCATCTCCCCAGTCACTTCCGCGAGTTGGCAAAATCGCCTCATCTGTCGTGTATTCCTGTAGCGAAAAAATACCACCATGATCTACAAAAGTTCCGTCTCCCAAACGGTCGTAAGCTGCCGCTAAAGCTCCAGCAGGGTTTGAAGCGTTTTCTCCTAAAACCTCATCCAAAACAACTTCATCTAGGTTAGTACAGCTTGCAAAAAGCCATATAAAAGAAAATATCGCTAATGTTTTTATATTAAAAATTGTATTTGTCTTCATAATAATTATAGTTTTAAAGTTGCTCCAAAACTGAATGTTCTAGAAGTTGGATAACTTGCATAATCGATACCGATAGATTGATTTCCTCCGTTTGATTTTGGGCTGTTGATTAACGGATCATAACCTGTATAGTTTGTAATCGTAATCAAGTTCTGACCTGTAACATAAAGTGTTAATCCGTTGATCCAGTTTAATCCTTTTAAGTCAAAATTGTAACCAATACGAGCTGTATTTAATCGGATGAAATCTGATTTTTCCAAGAAAAGAGTTGACAAGATTGGTGAATTGGTAGGATTTGCTCCAGACTCGTAATATCCAGTTGCCACGTTACGATCTGATGCCAGATTGTTTATGTTTAATGCATTCAAACCTGTATTATTCAATAAATAACCACCAGTTTGCCCAATGATAGAGAACGAGAATGTAAAGTTTTTGTATCTCATATCACTATTAAATCCGTAATAGAAAGTTGGAAGCGCACCTTCAATAATAATTCTATCACTATTATCAATTACACCATCTCCGTTCTGATCTTTAAAGATGTTTGCTCCATTGGCATCAAAACCAATATGCTGCAATAAATAGAAAGATCCAGCAGCATATCCGCTTTTATAGATATTTGCATTTACTCCAGATTGTCCAGGTCCTGAAATTGTTCCTGTTAAGATTTCTGAAACCGGCAAATCTTCAATTTTGTTATGTAAGGTTGCCCCATTCATATCAATATTCCAAGAAAAATCTTTAGTATCCACTATCTTAGAACCTAACATAAACTCGATACCTTTATTGATAATTTTACCGTCAATATTGGTCCAGATTGTAGTTGTTGGACTCAAAGCTTGAGAAGGAACATTCAAAATAGCATCTGTAGTTGTTTTATTGAAATAATCTAACGTTCCGTACAATTTGTCGTTCCATAAATTGAAATCTAAACCTACGTTAAATTGCGTCACAACCTCCCATTTCAAATCAGGATTTGGCGTTCTATTTACAGAAACTCCGTTTACTAGATTTAAATCGTCGTATAAATAATATCCATCAGCGCCAGACAATGAGTAACTTGCCTGAGTAATTTTATTTTCAACTTCTTGGTTTCCTGTTTGTCCCCAGCTCGCTCTTAGTTTTAAATTGTTTAATGTCGAAGAGTCTTTTAGGAAACTTTCGTTTGCAATATTCCATCCTAAAGCAAATGATGGGAAATAACCATACTTATTGTTTTTACCAAAACGAGTCGATCCGTCACCTCTCATAGAAGCTGTTAAAAGATATCTATTATCAAAACCATAATTCAACCTTCCAAAATAAGACTGCAGCTCATTCTCTTGCGCATAACCTGTTGTTCCAGATTGTGTTCCTTTGAAACCAGGATTTATGGAAGGCGGAATACCTTCTCCTTGATTCGAAATTCCATCAATACTGAAAGCTGTTCCCGATCTTTCAAATTTTTGGTATGAAAAACCTCCCAAAGCTTCAATTTTATGCTTATCTAAATTTAAATTATAAGTTAGGTAATGCTCTACCAAAGAGTTTTTAGAATCTAAATTGTTCTGAACGTATTTCCCTTTCGGATTCAAATCTGTCAAGTTTGGAAAAATAGTCGTATTTCTTTCCGACATTGAACGATCGATACCAAGGTTTAATTTATACTCTAATCCGTTCACGATTCTTAAAGAAGCTTCAAAGTTTCCTAAAACTCTTAAAGTACGTGTCTGATCGGTATAAATGCTTAATAGATATGCTGGGTTGTAATGCGCATTCATATTAAAATTGGTATAATTTCCATTCGCATCAAAAACAGATCTAGTTGGGTTTGCCATTAACGTATGAACCAGCAATTGTCCGTTCGAACCTCCGTCATCACTTGTTGGAACACCATCATCTTTGGTTTCACTAGCAGTAAGATTAAATTTTAATTTTAAACGTTTATTGTCTAGAAATGACTCAGCAGCATTAATTCTTCCTGTTAAACGCTTAAAATTGCTATTTCTAATAATACCTTCTTGATCCAATTGAGACACAGAAGCATAATAATTTCCTGATTCTGTTTGTTTAGAAAATGCCAGCGAATTGCTTTTTGTAATAGCCTCTCTAAAAATAACATCTTGCCAATCTGTATTACCGCCATGATCAAAAGCTTTATCTTTAATTGCATTTCTATATTGGTCTGCACTCAAAACATCTAATTTGTTTGCTACTGTAGAAATCCCTAAAGACGAATCAAAAGTTAGAGTTCCGTCTCCTTTTGCTCCTTTTTTAGTCGTTACCAAAACAACTCCATTAGATCCTCTAGCTCCGTAAATTGCAGATGCAGATGCATCTTTCAAAACTGTAATAGATTCGATATCATTATTATTCAAAAAGTTCAAAGGGTTTTTAGCTTGAGAACTTCCAAAACCAACATTCGTTCCCGATGGACTCACATCGTCATTAGACAACGGAATTCCGTCCACAACAAACAAAGGTGTGCTTCCGCTTCTAATCGATCCAACACCTCTAATGGTTACGTTTACTCCTGCTCCTGGCTCACCGCTTGTACTCACCACACGAACACCGGCAACTTTTCCTTGAATTAAATTATCTGGCGAAATACTTACTCCTTGTTTAAAGTTTGCTGCTTCCAATTGCGTAACTGCTCCCGTAACGTCTTTTTTAGATTGTTTTCCGTAACCCACAACCAAAACTTCATTTAATTCTGCAGTAGCCGGCTCTAATTGGATTGTCATAAAACCACTCTGTGCAGCAATCGTTTTAGATTTATATCCTACATACGAAACATCGATTGTTTTTCCTTCTCCAACAGTAATTTCAAAAACACCATCAAAATCAGTTACTGTTGAATTTGAAGTACTTGTTTCTATTACAGATGCTCCAGGAATTGGCAATTTATTTTCGTCTACTACTTTACCTTTTACTTTAATTCTCTCAACTGCTTTTGTATTTACTGCTTTTGGTTCAGCTGTTTTCTGAATTAAAATTAATTTCCCATTAATGTTATAATTGAAATTGGCTTTTTTAGAAAGATCATTCAAAATTGCCGTAATAGACTCTGTATTATAATTTACTGTATAGGCTGTATTATCAGCAATTACAGCTTGTCCGTAACTGAATTTGTAATCAGTCTGTTGTGTTAATTTTGAAAAAATAGAAACAAGAGTAGCTTTTTCTATTTTATTTGCTACTTTTGACTCTTTTAACAAATTAGTTTTACTATAGCCGCTCTGAAAGGCAAGTAAAGCCAGAACTAAAAAGACAAAACTCTTTAGATTTAAATAAGAAGGTTTAAAATACATGATTTAAGTAATTGTTTTTACGATGCTTAATTATTAATGGCAGTTGTTCCCGCAACTGCTTTTTTTGTTTTTAATCCACTTTTACTATTTCGCCATAAACTTTGAATTTTAGGTTTGTGATATAATTTATTTGTTCCAAAACATTTTCTAATGTCGCGTCCTTCTTAATGAATACCGTTAACGGCGTTGCTAATACGTGTTCGTTATTATACTTAAATGAAACTCCGTATTTATATTGTAAAATGGTAATAACCTGTTTTAATGTAGTTTGATCTAGCGTAACATCTTCATTGTACCAATTCACCAAAAATGCTTTATCAGCCATTTGTTTGGTTAATTTTTGACCTTCAAATAAAGCTTCTTGATTAGGCACCAAATCAACGCTCTGTCCTTTTCCAGAAACATTTACTTTTCCGGTGACCACAATTACCTTACAGTTTAATTTTGATAATTGAATGTGAAATGAAGTTCCTACAACTCTGGTTTGTATTTCGCCAGAATGAATAATAAAAGGATGCTGTTTGTCTTTGGCGACTTCAAAAAACGCATTTCCTTTTAGTAAAGAAACCGTTCTTTGATCGCCTGCAAATTTTTCAGGATACTGAAATAAAGAGTTAGCTGCCAGATAAATTTTCGAACCGTCACTTAATTGGATAGATTTGGGAATCGATGACGTTTTAAATGTGATTTGTTTTTGGTCTAAAACATTTGGTCTCAAGAAAAATCCCAAACCAAGCAGAAAAAGAATGCTGGCAGCAGCTATATATTTTAAATAAGGACGGAAAGATCTCTTTCTTCCAATTCTTAACTGAATTTCGTCGTACATATTTTGAGATTCGATTTCTGGATTTCCCATAAGATCATTATCCCATTCTGATTTTTGATATTCGCTGAAAGCAAAATCATGTAATAAATTTTCTTCTGCCGATGAAGCTTTTCCTCGCGAACTTTTATCCAGCAGAAACTCTAAACTATGTTTGATTCTTTTTACCATAAATACTTATTGTTATGAATAAGTACCAGAATCACGAAATCGTACTATCGCCGAATATTATGAAAACATCAAGCGAAAGTTATCTTAAAATTTTTGATTGAAAATAATGAATGGAGCTAGCCAAGCCAAGTCTTTTAAGCCTTCTCGAAGTTGTTTTACCGCCGATGAAATCTGATTTTTTACGGTTTGTTTCGAAATTCCAAGTTCTTCTGCAATCTGATCGATTGTCATATCTTGAAATTTGTACATTAGTAAAACCTCTTTTCTTTTTTCTGGAAGTTTGTCTAATGCTGCATAAAGCAGATCCATCACTTCTGGATCAATAGTCGAAAAATTATCTATAATGTAGTCTTCGAATTTTTCTTCTAAAATCGTCTTATCAAAACGATTGTTCTGATAATGTTTAAAAACCTGATTCTTAACCGCACGAAACAAAAAAGGTTCAATTGCATTAATATTCAGTTCTTCTTTTCTTTCCCATAAATCCACAAAAACATCCTGAACAATGTTCTGTGCCAAGTCTTTATCCTGAATCATCGTATAAGAAAACGCATTAAGCTTTTTCCAATATTGATTATACGTTTGTTCAAAAATTTCAGGATTATTCATATTGCAATTACAGGCTTTTTAATATCGTAAAATAATAAAATGAAAACCCAATGCTTTTTGCGTCAAGGTTATCTTTAAATTAAAAAATAAACACGTTTGCTATATTAATACTACTTTTTCAAGACAGAAATAGAAATGTCTTTGCGATTTCTTTTTTTTAATCTAACATAGAAACCAATACCAGATTTTAACTTAGTCCCTTTCAAAAAATGCAATTTTCTTTTGATGCGTCCCCAGTCAAACAGTATTAATTACATTTTAGAATCATGAAACCATTTTTGTTCACATTATTATTTGCCAGCGCTGTAAATTTTGGCGTTCAAGCACAAAACGACAATCTGAAAATAAACCAGATTCAGGTTATCGGATCGCATAACAGTTATCGACACGCGATCGAAACAGACTTATACAATACCATTCAGGCACGAGATACTTCTCGATCGCTTCAAGGTTTGCAATACACTCATATTAGTATTACAGATCAATTAAACAAAGGGCTACGCAATCTGGAAATCGATATTTTTGCTGACGCGAAAGGCGGAAAATATGCGCATCCTAAAGGTTTAGATATTGCAAAATCTGAAGAAGCTTACGATCCTGATGGATTAATGAAAAAACCAGGTTTTAAGGTTTTCCATATGCAGGACATCGATTTTAGAACTTCTTGCTATACTTTCGAAATCTGTCTGCAGGAACTAAAAAAATGGTCAGATGCCAATCCAAATCACGTTCCGGTTTTTATCACTTTAGAACCAAAAGACGGCGATGCCAATTTCTTTGGGACAAAACCAGAAGATTTCACAGCAGCCGTTTTTGACGAAATGGATAAAGTAATCCGAAAAGAATTAGGAAAAGACAAATTGATTACGCCAGATATGGTGCGAGGAAAATATAAAACACTCGAAGAAGCCGTTTTGCATGGCAACTGGCCAACATTAAAAGAAGCAAAAGGACGATTTTTATTCTTATTAGATAATAACGGCGCAAAAAGAGATTTGTACGCATTGAATCATCCGTCCCTTAGGGGACGCGCCGTTTTTATTAACGCCGAACCCGGAAAACCAGAAGCTGCAGCATTATTCAGAAACAATTCTGAAGATCCGCAAATTGAAGATTTAGTAAAAAAAGGATACATCATACGAACAAGAGCAGATTCTGATACCAAAGAAGCACGCGCTAACGATTATTCGCATTTTGAAGCGGCTAAAAAATCAGGCGCGCAAATCATCACAACCGATTATTATCTGCCAAGTACTTTCTTTAATTCACCATATCAAATCAAATATGATGATGGAAGTTATGTTAGAAATAATCCTGTTACTGGAAAATAGTTTTTTTTGTTTCAGGTTTTAGGTTTCAAGTTATTTCTGGAACTTGAAACTTGAAACAATAATAATTTTAACCGCAAAGTTCGCTAAGATTTTTTATTTAAGATTGCGTTTACAAACGCAAAGTTCGCAAAGCTTTTCAAATATAGCCCGCGGTTTCAACCGCGGGAACGCTCAGGTAGAAAACATGCATGATGCTCGTTTAGAAATGTAGAGAGGACGATGATATACATTGTGTTCCTGCGGTTGAAACCACAGGCTATGTTTGATAATTATTCTTTTTAAAAACATAAAATCCACGAAGCTTTGCGATCTCATTTATTTTATAAATCATGCTCAAAAACCTTTGCGAACTTTGCGTAACTCTTTGCGCCATTTGCGCCATTTGCGCTAAAAAAACAAAACCTATGAATTCAAGATATACATTTTTACATATACTGTTCTTTGTCGTTTTTTTCAACAATAATGCATCCGCACAAAAAGCAAAAAACCTCAACGGAACACAAATCGCATTTTTATCCGATGTGCATTTACAGGATTTATTTGGCCAGTTTTCAGATTCAGATTATAAAGGCGTTTTGAATCCGAAAACGGGACAATATGTTTTGGTGCGAACCATGTCATCTCAGCTTCACTCTACACGTATTTTCAATGAAAATTATTTTGCCTTTATAGCCGCTTTAGAAGATATCGCAAAGCGAAAAATCAAATATGCAGCACTTCCCGGAGATTATACAGATGACGGCCAGCCAATTCATGTTCGCGGATTAGCCAAAATATTAGACCAATACACCAAAAAATACGGAATCGAATTCTTCATTACCACAGGAAATCATGATCCAGTTGGGCCGTTTGCGCAAGAATCTGGGAAAGAAGATTTCTTAGGCAGAGAAGGCAAAAGTCAACCCATTTATAGCAAAGAAGGCCTTTATAAGCCAAATCTAAACATCGAACAGCCAGTAGTTGTTACCGCCGACATTGCTAAAATGGGTTATTTAGGAATTACAGATCAGCTTCAGAATTTTGGTTTTTATCCCAATAAAAAATACAAATTCTGGGCAACACCATTTTCTACTTATTCAAGCGAAAATTATACATTCGAAAAAGCTTTAGAAAGTGCGAAATTAGCAAATCGAGTGTACGAAGTAGCGCCAGGTTATGAAGTTCCAGATGTTAGTTATGTTGTAGAACCTATTGGCGGACTTTGGCTAATGGCTATTGATGGAAATGTTTATATACCCAAGAAAAATGCTTCCGCAGAAAAAGATTCTAAGAATTACAGCGAAGCCAGCACAGGATACAACAATGTGCTTACGAATAAAAAACATCTTATAAAATGGGTTGAAGCTATTTCGGCGGAAGCCAAAAAACAAGGAAAAACATTAATTGCTTTCAGTCATTTTCCAATGATTGATTTTAATGATGATGCTTCGGCAGAAATCAAAGAATTGCTTGGTCCTAACAAATGGCAATTAAATCGTGTTCCTGTTGAGGAAGTCGCACAAGTATTTGCAGATGCAGGACTTAAAATTCATTTTGGCGGACATATGCACATCAACGATACAGGAGTTAGAACTTCTGCAAAAGGAAATACTTTGGTTAATATCCAAACACCATCTTTAGCAGCTTATATTCCTGCTTACAAATTATTGACTTTCAAAAAGGATAATCTTCTAGATATTCAAACTATTACTATTGACAATGTTTCAAGGTACAACGAACTTTTTGATTTGTATAAAATGGAATATCAGTTTTTGGAAAGTCAGAACGCACAAGACATTTGGAATATTGACATCTTAAAAACAAAAAACTATCATGATTTTACCGATTTTCATTTAAAAGAATTAGTTCGTCTTCGATTTCTAAAAGACGATTGGCCTTCTGCTTTCAAGGATTTTATATTGAATGTTTCTGCAAAAGATTTACTGGTTTTAGCCAATATGCAATCCGATAAAGATTTTGATTTCATACTGAAAAATAAAGAGCAATTTCAAGAACAATGGAAGGAAGCTGAAGCGAAATCAGAAAAAATCTTAGTTCAGAATAATCTCAAAAAAGAAAACCTCAATTGGACGGGTTATGATCTTCTGGTAGATTTTTATCGTTTTAGAAGCGCAGATGAATTGGCTCTTACCGATGTTGGAATTCAGAGAGCGAAAGAATACAAAGTTTTGTCTAATTTATTTTTAGAAGGTTCTAAAGCTGATTTTTCAAAAGATAATCCGTTGCAAAAACAGATGAAGTTATTCCTGATTATCTTCAATAAATTCATGCATGAAGTTCCTGCAGATCATTTTACAGTTGATTTGAAAAATGGTGCGATTAAGAGTATCAAGTAATTCTTTTTTTAACCGCAAAGCACGCAAAGTTTTTTATCTCTACTGACTTATTAAAAACGCAAAGTTCGCAAAGCTAAACTTAAAGCTTTGCGAACTTTTTTTTTATAAAATTTAGCTTAAAAAAAATTTGCGCTCTTTGCGGTTAAAACCTAAAATCCAAGTTTTTCACTTAATTCTTCATAAGAACTAAAAAGCTCCGCTCCTTCTTCTTCTAAATCTTCATTGTTAAAACCATTTGCAAAACCGTACACTTTAAATCCCCCACTTACGCCAGCTTTAACGCCAGCTTTACTGTCTTCAACAACAATACAATCTTTTACGTCAAATCCCATTACTGCGGCAGCGTGAAGAAATATTCCGGGTTCTGGTTTCCAGCTGCCAATTTGGTATGAACTGAATATTTTATTTTCAAATCTATCCAATAGCTCTGCTACCTCAAGATTCAAACGAATTTTTTCTTCTGGTCCGCTCGATGCAACACAATACAGAATCTTCAATTTTTCAATATTTTCGATAAAATCAATAATACCTTCCATTGGTTTTACTTGGGTTTTAAAAGCCTCAAAACTCTTTTCACGATATTCTGTTTCAAAATTTTCAGGGAGCTTTTGATCAATTGCTTCTTCAATATGTCTGAAACAATCTTTTAGATTTCGCCCATTAAAATGACGATACGCATCTTCCAATTCCATTTCAAATCCATGTTCTTGCGCCATTGCAAGCAATATTCCGTTACCAATTTTCTCTGTATCGACCAAAACACCATCACAATCGAAAATAATACATTTAACCATTTCTGTTGATTTTCATTTAATTATAAATCCCTTCTGAAGTAAAATCAGGAAATGTAAATTACGAAAAATAATCTATTTCCCCCTTTAAAAGCTTTTCTGTTCATTTTCAACATTCTGTACAGAATTACTCCTATTCTGTATTTTCAATTCCGTTTTGATTTGTACTTTTATAATCCTATCAAACCTAATTTTTGAAATATTAAAAACCAAAGAATTTTGAAAAAACATCTTTTTATCATAACCATTCTGACAGCTAATTTTGCTGCTTTTTCTCAGAATAAAATCATTACGATTACCAACAATTTAAAAGTTGGCCGAGAATTTGAAACCGTCGAATTGACTAAAAAATCACTTGGGTTACATGCAGATTCAAAGCTTGAAAATTATGCCGTAAAAGACATTAGCAATAATACTTTTTTGGAAACACAAACTGTAGATAATGATAGCGATGGAAATGCTGATGTTCTACTTTTTCAGCCTAAAATAAAAGCTTCTTCTAAACAGGATTTTGAAGTTTTGGTGGGAACAAATCCTAACGCTTCAAAAATAGTCAGCTGTTATTCTCGATTTGTTCCAGAACGTACAGACGATTATGCTTGGGAAAACAATAAAGTGGCTTTTAGAACTTACGGACCTGTAGCCCAAAAAATGGTCGAGGATAAAATTCCAGGTGGAACTTTAACCAGCGGAATCGATGCCTGGCTCAAAAGAGTCGATTATCCAATCATTAATAAATGGTACGAAAAAGCCACTAACGGAACAGGAACGTATCATAAAGACACTGGTGAAGGTCTGGACAATTTTCATGTGGGCGACAGCCGCGGTGTGGGCGGAATTGCAGTAAATGTAGATGGGAAATATTATTTCTCTAAAAATTTCATCAGCTGGAAAACCATTACAACGGGCCCAATTAGAACCATTTTTATTCTAACTTATGCCGATTGGGACGCAAAAGGAAATAAAATAACGGAATCAAAATTAATCAGTTTAGATTACGGAAGCCAGCTTTCGCGCTTTGAAATTAATATTACTGGAACCAAACAAATTGCCGCAGGATTAACGCTTCATGAGAAAAAAGGAACTATTGGAACAAATCTTAAAGAAGGCTGGCTAAGCTATTGGGAGCCAATCGACGATTCTGAAATTGGAATAGGTTTAGTTGCTCCAAAAAACACTTTACTAAGTTTTGACAATCATGTTACGGACGAAAAAGACCTGAGCAATCTGTACGGAAATATTGCGGTTAAAAACAACAAAGCTATTTATTATGTTGGTTTCGGATGGAAAAAAGGAAGTCCGTTCCAGACTAAACAAGAATGGGAAAAGTATTTGAGTTCTTTTGCTGAAAAGATTAATAATCCTTTGATTGTGAAGGTGAAGAAGTGATTTTTTCTACCACTAAGACTCTAAGAATCAAAGCTTTTGTTTTCTTAATTAAACATAGCCCGTGGTTTCAACCACGGGAAACGAATTGATATTACGCATTATTGTGTTCCCGTGGTTGAAACCACAGGCTATGATATCAAACCTATTTGTAATTGTGTAACAATACCTGACAGGTTTTAAAAACCTGTCAGGTATTGTTATAAAATTTATCTTCTTGCAGGAAAATAATTCTCCTTCAAAATAATCTCTAACGGAATATAATGTGTCTTTTCAGTTTCTTCTTGAAGAACCAGTTTTTTATACAGATAATTGATTCCCAAATAGCCTTGCTCTTCTGGCCTTTGATTGATTAAGAAATCAATTACACCTTTATTTAGATATTCAATATTTTCCTTTAGCAAATCAAAACCGATTATTCTGACACCTTTTATATTGTTTTTATTTAAAAATTCGGCAACAATATAAGCTCTAGAATTGGGTACAAAAACACTGTTTACTCCCGAAAACATTTCCAAACTTAATTGATCAATTCCAGAATCTTTTAAAGTTACTTCTGAGAATTTAAAATGAGTCAATTCGTTATGATCTTCAAAATAAGAATAAAATCCTTTTATACGCTGCTGATACACAGAAGTACTTTCAATCTCACGGGTAATTTTAAAAATCAAAATTTGTCTTTCATTTTTTACTGCAAAACTGATTAACCTTCCTGCCAAATACCCACTCTGAAAAGCATCCTGTCCCACATAAGCATGCTCATTCTCCTCAGAAATATTCGAATCAATCATGACGATTGGAATATTTTTCTTTTCATATTCCTTTAAAAACTGCACCGAATCGGCATAAAAAATTGGAGCAAATAATAAACCGTCACAATCAAACTCCATTATTTTCTGCACCGTTTCTTTAAAAGACATCAAATTATAATCGTAAAAAAAGTAATCCAGTACGATTCCGAATTTGCTAAACTCCAGAGCTGCTTTTTCTATACCTTCTGCCTGACTTTTCCAATATTCTAAAGTTTCGGATTTTGGAAGAAAAACAGCAAAATGAAATTTCTTGTTCAGCGCCAGATTACTTGCCAGAATATTTCGCGTATAGCCAAACTCCTCAATAATCGCATTGACTTTATCAACGGTTTCTTGAGCAACTTGCCCTCGTTTGTGTATAATCCTGTCGACTGTTCCAGCAGAGACATTGGCTAATTCGGCAATCTTTTTAATTGTTATGATATTGATTTTTTTTAAGTTAAAAATATGATAGCAGTCGGGTAAAATTAATTTATTTTATTAAAAATAAGTTGTTTTACATCACTTTTTGCATACATTTGTACAATTACCGTGTACGCACACGCAAATATACACATTACATTAAAAAACCAAAATAAAACCGTACAAAATGATAATAGACTCATTACATAATGCAGCAAAATACTATGGTCTGCATCCAAATTTCAAAAAAGCATTTGAATATGTAGACCAAAATGATATTGCCAATCTTGAAGAAGGAGCTTATGAAATTGGCGAAGGCTTAAAACTAATTGTAATTGTTGGCGAAGGAAGCACAAGAGAAGAAAGCATTAAAGGTTTTGAATGCCATGATAAAAACATCGATATTCAGATTTCAATAATTGGTCCAGAAACTTTTGCATGGAAACCTAGAGAAAAATGCATAAGCCCAAATGGAGACTATAGTGATGAAAGAGATGTTCGTTTCTTTCATGACAAACCCGATATGTTTTTTGAAATAAAAGAAAAACAATTTACAATTCTTTTTCCAGAAGATGTTCATTCTGCTATGATTGGAAGCGGGCCATTGAAAAAAATTGTAATCAAAGTAAAAATATAAGTAATGAGTACCATTCAGAACTCTATCGATGTTATTCTAAAACAAGGAATGCTTCCACTCTATTTCAATGCTGACGAAAGCAAAAGCATTGCAGTTTTGAAATCATTGTACAATGTTGGAATCAGAGCTGTAGAATATACAAGCCGTGGCCCTGAGGCACTTTCAAACTTCAAAAAAATGATTGAAGTAAGAAATGCTGAAATGCCTGACATGCTTTTAGGAATTGGAACTATCAAAAATTTAGCACAAGCTGAAACCTATTATTTAGCTGGCGCCGACTTTTTTATAAGTCCAGGATTTGTTCCTGAAGTGGCTTCGTTTCTAATTTCAAAAGAAGTTATATACGCTCCTGGCTGTATGACACCAACTGAAATTATTGCTGCTGAAAATGCTGGAGTAAAGTTCATCAAACTTTTCCCTGGAAATATTTTAGGCCCTGACTTTATGAGCGGAATCAGAGATATTTTCCCAGATTTAATTTTTATGCCAACTGGCGGTGTCGACACTACCAGACAAAGCATTGAAACTTGGTTTAATGCTGGAGTTTCTGCTGTTGGTATGGGAAGCAAATTAATTAGCAAAGAAGTAATGGAATACGGTGCTTATGAGACAATTGAAAAAGAAACTAAAAGGGTTTTGGACCTGATAGAAACTATCAGAAAATAAACTCCAAATTTGAAAACCCAAATTCCAAAAACTCAGTTTGTACTTATTAGACTAATTAAAAAGTAAAAATTAATTATACAAAAATGTACTTTATTTCCAAATTGGAATTTGGAATTTAAAGTATTGGAATTTTTAAAATAACAAACATGAATTCAATATTTAATTTAAAAGGAAAAATTGCATTAATAACAGGTGGCGCTGGTGTTTTAGGAAGCAGATTTGCAAATGTTTTGGCACAGCAAGGCGTTGTGGTCGGAATCGTTTCGCAATCATTGGAAAAAGCTGAAAACACAGTAAAAGCAATCGAAGCAAACGGCGGACAAGGATTTGCTGTTCAGGCCAATGTTTTAAACAAAGAAGAATTAGAAAAAGCCAAAGATTTCATTGTTGAAAAATACGGACGTCTTGATATTCTTATCAATGCTGCGGGCGGAAATATGCCTGGTGCAACGATTCAGCCAGATCAGGCAATTTATGATATGAAAAGCGACGATTTACAAAAAGTAGTCGATTTGAATATTATTGGAACAATGCTTCCTACTCAGGTTTTTGCGGAACTTTTTGCTAAACAGAAATCAGGAAATATCATCAACATTTCGTCTGCATCGGCGCAAAGACCTTTAACGAGAGTTGTAGGTTATTCGGCTTCAAAAGCGGCAATCGACAATTTTACGCAATGGATGGCTGTTGAATTAGCCCAAAAATATGGCGAAGGACTTCGTGTAAACGCCATTTCTCCAGGCTTTTTCATTGGTGAACAAAACCGTGCTTTATTGCTTACTCCTGAAGGAAAACTAACTCCGAGAGGTGAAAAAATAATTGATCATACGCCAATGGGAAGATTTGGAACTCCTGAAGATATTGACGGTGCACTTTTATTTTTATGTAGCGATATGTCAAAATTCGTAACGGGAACTATCTTAAAAGTTGACGGCGGATTTGCCGCAACAAGCATTTAAAAACTAACTCACAAAACAACATAATACAAAATGGAACAAACATTAAGATGGTTCGGACCAAATGACCCTGTTTCTTTACAAGATATCAAACAAACTGGAGCAACCGGAATTGTAACGGCTTTACACCATATTCCAAACGGAGAAGTTTGGAGCATTGACGAAATCATTAAACGAAAAGTCGAAATCGAACACGAAAACGGAGATCCTAAAAAAGGTGCTTCTGGATTGACTTGGTCGGTTGTAGAAAGTATTCCAGTTCATGAAGACATTAAAAAACAGACTGGAAATTATCTTCAATACATTGAAAATTATAAAGAAAGCATTCGCAATTTGGCTTTGTGCGGAATCAAATGTGTTTGCTACAACTTTATGCCGGTTTTAGATTGGTCAAGAACAGATTTATCATTTACAGTAGAAGACGGTTCTAAAGCTTTACGTTTTGATATCAATGCCTTTGCTGCTTTTGAATTGTTTATTTTGAAAAGACCAGGCGCAGAAAACGAGTATTCTGAAGAACAGAAACAAAAGGCAAAAAGCTATTTTGAAGCCATGACTCCAGAAGATAAAATTAAATTGCAACAGAACATTCTGGCTGGACTTCCGGGTGCCGAAGAAGCATATACAGTTGAAGATTTTCTTGTGACTTTAAGCGCTTACAATCATATTGACAGACAAGCTTTAAAGAATAATCTTTTTCATTTTCTAAAAGAAATTATTCCTGTTGCTGAAAGTAAAGGTGTTTTGATGGCAATTCATCCTGACGATCCTCCGTACCCAATTTTAGGTTTGCCTAGAGTCGTAAGTACAGAAGAAGATTTGATGGACCTAATGAACGCCGCTCCTTCTCCATCAAACGGATTTACAATGTGTACAGGTTCTTATGGTGTTCGTGCTGATAATGATTTGCCAGGAATTGTAAGACGTCATGGCGATAAAATGAATTTTATTCACTTAAGAAGCACGCAACGAGACGAAGAAGGAAGTTTCTACGAAGCAAATCATCTCGAAGGTGATGTTGATATGTACGAAGTCGTAAAAGCAATTTTAGAAGTTGAAAAAAGAAACAACAGTCAATTGCCAATGCGTCCAGATCACGGACACCAAATGTTGGACGATTTAAAGAAAAAAACAAATCCGGGTTATTCTGCAATTGGCCGTTTAAGAGGCTTAGCAGAATTGCGAGGACTTGAATTAGGGATCAAACGATCTATATAATTTCTTTGCCACGAAGGCACACTAAGACGCAAAGTTTTTTATTTAGCCACAGATTAAAAGGATTAGATTTTTTTACGCAGATTTGGCAAATTATAGAGGAATTTATTTTGGAAAAATTATCTGCGTTTATCTGCTTAAATCTTTTAATCCCGATAGCTATCGGGAGCGTGAAACAAAAAACTTTGCGTCTCAGCGACTTTACGAGACTAAAAACACAAAGCTTAAAAAATCTTCGCGTCTTAGTGCCTTCGTGGCAAAACAAAAAAACTAACTAACCACAAAAACCACAAAACCATGATTCGCCAAGCCATTCTTATATCCTGTGGCTTTTTTATAAATACTTTGCTGGCACAGGAAATACCTAAAATTATTACTTCAAAAACGAATTATCTTCCCGATTTTAGTTATGCTGGGTATCATTTCGGCGAAAGCCAGATTCCTGAAGCTAATGGAAAAATTATTAATGCAACAGATTTTGGCGTAAAAGCAAATGACAACCTAGATGATTCAAAAGCACTTTTAAAAGCTTTTAAAGCTGCCAATGCTGCCAATGCTGTAGAAGGAAATGTAATTCTGCAATTGCCAGCTGGACGAATTATTTTAAGTGATATTTTGTATATCGAAAGAAGCAATTTTGTACTTCGCGGTGCAGGTTCTAACGAAAACGGAACTGAAATCTATTGTCCAAGGCCGATGATGTATCTTAAAGATTCTGATGTTTTGGCTGAACTTCGCGAATACTTAACCACTTTTGACAAAAGACAGCGTGAACCAGAAAATAATATAGACCTTCCTTTTTCGCAATATGCATGGTCTGGAGGTTTTATCTGGACACAGGTTCCGGGCGAACGCGTAAAATCGTATTTGGATAAATACGAACCAGAGTCTAGTTCGTTGGCGAAAGTTAGTTCAGGAAAAATGGGCGAACACATTATTGCGGTTTCTGATGTAAAAGGATTGAAAGTTGGCGATGTTGTCGAATTGCAATTGTTTAATAAAGATGGTGAGAATGGCGAAATCATCAAAGATTTATATCAGGGCGCTAAAGTAAAACCCGGTTCGCATCATTGGAAATTTCCTAAACTCCCAATTGTAAGACAGCAGGTTGAAATTACTAAAATCTCTGGTTCTAAAATTACTTTAAAAACACCTTTAACCATTTCGATTAAACCAAGTTATCAGGCGCAATTGGTCGAATGGAAACATTTAAATGAAGTTGGAATCGAGCATCTTCGTTTTACCTTTCCCGATATTCCGAGAGTCGCACATCACGTTGAACCTGGAAATAATGGCATTTTCCTGACTCGTCTTTTTAACAGTTGGGTTAAAGATATTAAAATCACCAATGCCGACAGCGGAATTCTTGCTGAAGAAGTTGCTAATGTAACCATTCAAGATATTACAACTGACGGCCCCCATTTAGCGCATTATACGGTAACTTTAGGTGGCGTGCACAATATTTTGGTAAAGAATCTTAAAATCTATAATTCGGCCGTTCATCCTTTAAGTTTCAACACTTTTGCTACTAAAAATGTGTATCAGAACTGCGAAATTTTTACAGATCCAGTTCTTGATCAGCATTCAGGAGCAAATCATCAAAACTTGTTTGACAATATTACGGTTCATTTAAAAGCTGATAAAAACAACAGTTATGCTTTGTTTGGAGGCGGCGGAGCCGATTACTGGAAACCTTCTCACGGACCTTTCAGTACATTTTGGAATTTAAATGTTCAAGTTGAAAATCCAGATGCATCAAAACCGGTTTTGTTGTACGGAATGAAAGACGGCGCTTTAGCAAGAATCATTGGTGTACACGGAAACGCAAAATTTGAAATCAAATACGACATTGATCCTTATATTGAATTTTTAAACATTCCGATTGAGAAGATTCCATCTTTGTATGATTATCAATTACAAAAACGCTTGAAATAGGCTAAAATATCTGCTACAGATTACAAAGATTAAAATGATTTTTTTTTAGCCACGAATTCACGAATTATTTGAAATATTAATTCTAACAATTCGTGAATTTGTGGCTAATTTTCAACACACAGAAAAAACAATCTTTATAATCTGTGAAATCTGTGGCAAAAAAAAAACAAAACTAAACGCTATGAAATACAAAATAGCTTTCCTCGCAATTGTATTTGTTTTCGGGAATTTGTTTTCCCAAAATAAATATCGTCTTAAAAATTTCTCTACAACCGATGGGCTTTCGCAGAGTTCTGTCATTGCCATTCATCAGGATAAATTTGGACAAATGTGGTTTGGAACCCGTGATGGTCTGAATAAATATGATGGAAGCCGATTTACCATTTTTAGGAACGATGCTGCGGATAAATATTCAATCAGCAACAATGATATTTTAGCCATCGAAGAAGACGATTCTGGAAAAATCTGGATAGGAACATACAACGGACTCAACTGTTATGATCCTATTTCTAACCGTTTTACAAGATATCTTCATACCAAAGCCAATCATACTATAAGCAATAATGCTGTTTGGAGCATCAGAGAAATTGGTGGTGAAATGTGGTTTGGAACTTCAAAAGGATTAACGATTTACAATAAAAAAACAGGATTATTTACATCGGTTTTTCATTCAGATGATGATGCTTCTACTCTTCCTAGCAATAACATTCTGAGCATTTTAAAAACTAAAGAAGGTCAAATTTGGATTGGAACAACTAAAGGTTTGTGCAAGCTCACAAATCGAATGAATGGAAAACTATTCTTTAAAAATTATCCATTAAACACAACTGATTTATTAAACGTTCAATCGGTTATTGAAGACCAAAACGGCAGTTTGTGGGTTGGAACAAAAAACAAAGGTCTTCTAAAATTTGACCAAAAACAGAAAGCTTTTGTTTCTTTTTTACCAGCTGAAAAATACCGTGAAATAAATACTGATATTCGATCTTTAATTATAGACAAACAAGGTTCTTTATGGGTTGGAGCTTATGACGGAATTTATATTTTAGGAAAAGATAAAAGTCTTCAGAAAATCAATAACAGCAATAATGCAAACGGAATCGACAAAGTAAAGTCCATTTTTATGGATAAAAAAGGTTCAATCTGGATTGGCTGTTATTACAAAGGCGTTAATCTTTGGGATGTTTCGAATGTCAATTTCTCCAATTACAATCAGAATTCGAAAAAGATTCCGATGAGTTTTGATGTCGTGAGTTCTATTATTGCCGATAAAAACCAAAACATTTATTTTGGGACTGAAGGAGGAGGGATTACGATTTATAATAGAAATAATGAATCGGTAAGTTATATCAACAGCAAAACTGGGCAGACTAATAAAAATGACATCAAAGCAATGTGCCTTTCTGATGATCATATCTTATGGATTGGCACTTTTTCTAAAGGGTTATCTGCTTACAATACCATTTCTAAAAGAATTGAAGATAATAGAATTTCTTCAGATTTAAGTGAATTGCTAAAAGATAGCGGTGTTTATGCCCTTAAAACCGAAGGTTCGATTTTATGGATTGGAACTTTCGGAAAAGGTTTAATTCGCTATAATACAATCAATAAAACTTTTGATGCTATTGGAAATGACAATACCAAACCAGTTTTCCTTACCAACAATATTCTTCGTACGATTTTAGTCGATAAACAAAACTTTCTCTGGGTTGGAACTCAAAATGGTTTGAATCGCATTCCGCTCAAAAATTTTAATCCGCAGAAATATGCTATTCAGCATTTCTTTTACGATCATTCGACTGTGTCTGGCGATGATATTCTGACTTTGTTTCAAGATTCTCAAAACAAAATTTGGGTTGGAACAAAAGCGAAAGGATTGCATTATTTTGATGGAAAAAAATTCAACCGAATCAATCTTAGAATTGGAAATACGGTTATTACTTCCATTCATTCGATTTTAGAAGATGATGATAAAAACCTTTGGATCAGTACCAATCAGGGAATTATCAAATACAGCACAATTAAAAAATCGATCCTCATTTACGATCAAAAAGACGGTTTGGCGAGCAATGAATTCAATGATAATTCGGCCTTAAAATTAAGTTCGAATCAATTTTATTTTGGAAGTCCGTCGGGGGCAACATTTTTTGATGCTACCAAAATTTCCTTGAACAAATATGCTCCACAAGTTCTAATTACTAATTTAAAAATTAAAAACGAAACGGTTCATGCACATGACAAAGAAGGTATTTTGGAACAAAGCATCGGTTTTACCAAAACGATTACTTTGGATTATGACAAGGCAAATTTCTCCATCAGTTTTGCGATTCCGAATTATATTCGATCTAAAAATAATCAATACAGTTATCGCTTAACTGGCTTAGAAAACAACTGGACCACAACTAAAAACAGCGAAGCCAATTTTGCGATTCAGAATCCAGGCACTTATACTTTTGAAGTTCGTGGCGCCAACAATGACGGCGTTTGGAATCAGAATCCGACAACGCTAACGGTTATTGTAAATCCTGCTCCGTGGCGCAGCATTTGGGCATTTATGCTTTACGGAATCGTAATTGGGTTAGGTTTATACGGTTTGATCTGGATTATGAAATCGAAAGCGAGATTGAAGCAAAAACTTGAACTGGAATATCTGGAAACGCAGCGAATTGAAGAAAACAACAAACTAAAACTGGATTTCTTTACTAATATTTCGCATGAATTCAGAACGCCTTTAACTTTGATTTTAGGTCCATTACAGCAAATTTTAGCCGATTACAACGGAACTAACGAAATGTACAAAAAGCTTCTGGTAATTGAAGGAAGCGCCAATCATTTGTTGAGTCTGATTAACCGATTAATGGATTTCAGAAAACTGGAAAACCATCAAGTTGCACTAGAATCGGCAAACGGAAACATTGTAAAATTCACCAAAGAAATCTTTCTTTCATTTATTGAATATGCCAAAGATGGCGGTTACGACTATTCTTTCGAAACTGAAAACGAAGAAATCTTAGTTTATTTTGACCGTTACAAACTCGAACGTGTGTTTTACAACTTGATTTCGAATGCTTTTAGATATACTCCAAAAGGCGGTTCGATTAAGATTAAAATCAATCACGATCAGCAGAATCTTTTTATTGCTGTTGAAGATTCGGGCGTTGGAATTGCAGAAGAACATATTGACAAAATTTTTGATTTGTTTTTTGAAGTTCCAACTCATAATCAAGTTCAGAAAAACTATAATAAAGGAACTGGAATTGGACTTTCAATCGTAAAAAACATTGTTGAACTTCATAAAGGAAAAATCGATGTTACAAACAAAACCACTGGCGGAGTCATTTTTACAGTGACTTTACCGCTTGGACGCGAACATCTTTTGGACAGCGAAATTATTCCTGATTTTAAAATAAGTGATGATATTGAGCAATACAAAGCACAATTGGAACCTTCGGAAGTTGTCGAAAATGAAGACATCGAAGATTTAATTGTAAATGAAGAAAAACAAACAATATTGATTGTTGAAGATCATAAAGTCTTGAGAAAGTTCATGAAAAATCTTCTCAAAAAAGAGTACAACATTATTGAAGCCGAAAATGGTAAAATTGCTTTAGAGAAAGCATTGAAATTTGTTCCAAACCTAATTATCAGTGATGTTATTATGCCAGAAATGGTGGGAACGGAATTGTGTTCAAAAATCAAAGAGAACATCAAAACCAGCCATATTCCAGTTATTTTATTGACTTCCCGATCTTCGTTGGTCTACAAATTTGAAGGATTGGAAAGTGGTGCAGATGATTATATTAGCAAACCATTCAATTTAATGGAATTCAGGCTTCGCGTTAAAAACCTTCTGAATACCACTGAACGTTTAAAAATCAAATTTTCAAGCGAAGACAGTTTTATTCCGTCAGAAATTACGGTTTCTTCTTTGGATGAAGAATTATTGAAAAAAGCTTTCAAAATTGTAGAGGAAAACATTTCTAACGAACAATTTGATATTCCGTTTTTCTGTTCCGAATTGGGTGTCAGCAGAACCATGCTGTTTCTAAAAATTAAAGCGTGGACGAATTGCACACCAAACGAATTCATTCATGAAATCAGATTAAAACGTGCCGCTCAATTATTAGAACAAAACAAACTAACCGTTTCTGAAATCAGTTACAAAGTCGGTTTTAATAATCCGAAATACTTTAGCAAATGCTTCCAGAAAAAGTACGGCGAGACTCCGTCTCAATATGCCGATAAATTTTATAAATCTTCTACGATTAAATTGTAAAATGTGAAATGTGAAATGTGAATTGTTAGAGGTAACTAAACTTTTCACTTTTTACTTTTTACTTTTCACTTTTTACTTTTTACTTTTTACAACTCACATTTCGCGTCTTACTTAAAAAATCCACTGTTTTAAAGGGTTAAAAAAGGGTATCTGTATTTTTAGATACCCTTTTTTGTATTTCTATATCGTTTTCGACACATACATTTGCGATATGAAAATCAAAAAAACGAGCTACTTATTGCTGCAGATTTTATTGGTCATTCTCATCATCGGAATGAGTCTATTGTTTTTCTATTTAATCTAACTTATTAACCCTAAAACCAAAAAATGAATGTTTACAAACCAAACAAACAAATCGTTTAAATGGTGTTTACTGGTATCTTTTTTACTGATAAATATCGTGATGCATGCACAAGAACGAAAAGTGACTGGAAAAATAACTTCTAGTGAAGATTTACTTGGACTTCCTGGTGCTAATGTCTATATCAAAAATTCTTCTGTAGGCGCTTCTGCCGATATGGACGGGAATTATACTGTAATAGTAGGAGAGAAAAATGCTGTTTTAGTTTTCAATTTCGTCGGATTTCAGACTGTTGAGATTCCTGTTGGAACAAAAAGTGTAATCAATGTAAGTTTAAAACCAGATACAAAAGCGCTAGACGAAGTTATTGTAGTAGGTTACGGAACTCGTAAAAAGAGCGATATAACAGGATCTGTATCTTCTATTACGGCAAAAGAGCTTACTGCTTATCCTGTTTTAAGTGCAGAGCAAGCTTTACAAGGTCGTGCTGCTGGAGTTTCGGTAATGTCTAATAATGGTGGCGAACCTGGTGCTCCAACCAAAATTAGAGTTCGTGGAGGAACATCTATCAATGCCAGCGGAGATGCTCTTATTGTTGTTGACGGTTTTGCAGGTGTTTCTATGCCAGCTCCTCAGGATATTGCTTCTATCGAGGTTCTAAAAGATGCTTCGGCAACTGCAATTTACGGATCAAGAGGTTCAAATGGAGTTATCATGGTAACAACCAAAAAAGGAAAAGCCGGAAAACCTGTAATTGAGTTCAGTAATTCGACTTCTGTTCAATCGGTAAATAACAAATTGCATTTATTAAATGCCGATCAGTTTGCGGCTTACAGAAAAAGTTTTACTACGCACACGCAAGGTCCAGCAGATACAGACTGGCAAGATGTAATTTATCGTGATGGAATGATTTCGAATTCACAATTGTCTTTTTCTGGCGGATCTGATAATGTGAGATATTATGTTTCTGGGACCTACTTTAACCAAAATGGTGTGGTTATTAATTCAGGAATTGACAGATACACGATCGTAGGAAATCTTGAGGCTGATTTGTCTCCAAAATTTAAAGTGGGTTTAAACACTTTTACAAGCAAACAGAACAAAGACGGAATTGTAAGCCAAACAAGTGCTGGAGGAACTGGTGCTGCAGGTGTAATTGCATCGGCTTATCGTTTTATGCCAGATAAAGGAATCTACAATGCTGACGGAACTTATACGACAACAGCTCCAATTGGTGATGATATTGACAATCCGTACGCAACAGCAATGGAAAATATTTTAGAAACCGTTTCTGTAACAAACCGAAACAATTTCTTTGCCCAATACCAAATCACAAAAGATCTTGATTTTAAAACTACTTTAGGTTTAACCGATAGTAATTCGCAAACAGGAAGATTTATTCCTTCAACTTTAATTGCTGGGAAAAACATCAAAGGAGAAGCTTCTGTGAACAATACTAGATTTTCTTCTTTCTTGACAGAGAATTATTTGACTTTTAAACGTGAAATTATAGACAAAGGAATCTTAACGGTTCTTGGTGGATATTCATACCAAAAAAACAAAAACGAAAATTCGTATGCGGCTTCAAGAGGATTCTTAACAAATACAAACTCTTACAGAAATTTAGGCGCTGGAACTGTTTTCTTAAAACCTGATTCTGGTTTATCTGAAACGGAATTAATTTCTGCTTTCGGAAGGTTGAATTTTGATTATGCCGACAAATATTTACTAACGTTTACAGCAAGACGAGATGGTTCTTCAAGTTTTAGTAAAAACTATAAATACGGAACTTTCCCTTCTGGTGCAATTGGATGGAACATTAGTAAAGAAAACTTCTTAAAAGACAATAAAACGGTTTCAAACTTAAAATTGAGAGCGAGTTATGGAGCAACAGGAAATCCTTCAATTGGTGCCTACTCTACTCTTTCTAGATTTTCTGAAATCTATTATGTAAGCGGTGACGTGATTACCAATGCGGTTCAGCTGACGTCATTAGATAATCCAAACTTAAAATGGGAAACGTCTTATCAGCAGGATTACGGAATTGATTTAGGTTTATTTGATAACCGAATCAGCATTACAGCAGATTATTATAAAACAATTACTAAAGATTTGTTGTTTAACAGACCGCTTCCCGGAATTTCTGGAATTGCTTCTCAGCTTCAAAATGTGGGTGAATTGGAAAATAAAGGATGGGAATTGGCTATTAATACCCGAAACTTTATTGGCGCTGATTTTACTTGGTCGACAAACTTTAATATTTCTTCAAACAAAAACAAAGTATTAAAATTGGCCGATAATAAAGATCTTTTAATCAACTCTGCTCCTGGACATTTCTTAGCAACTGAATCGCAGATTTTGAGAGTTGGACAGCCAGTTGGCTCTTTCTTCGGATTTATTTATGATGGTGTAATTCAGCAGGGAGAAACTGTTGTACCAGGAAACTTTGAAACAGCTCCAGGTGGAGAAAAATTCAGAGATGTAAATCAAGACGGAAAATTAGATTCTCAGGATAAAACGATTATCGGAAACCCGAATCCAGATTTCATCTTCGGATTCAACAATGATTTCACTTATAAAAATCTTGATTTGAATATTTTCTTCCAAGGTTCAGAAGGAGGTCAAATCTTAAACTATACTTTGATGGAATTGGCTTCTGGAAACAACAACGCTACAACTGAAGTTTTAGATGCTTGGACACCAACTCATACTGATACTAATGTTCCTGCGAATGCTGCGAGAACCAAAAGAATCACTTCAAGATTTGTTTATGATGGAAGTTACATTCGTCTAAAAAACATCTCTTTAGGATATAGTTTAGATGAAAAAATTGTTTCGAAAATGGGATTAAGCAAAGTTCGTTTTTACATCAGTGCACAAAACCTTTGGACGATTACAAATTATCCAGGTACAGACCCAGAAACCAACTACTTAAACGATTCAAATGCTAGAAGCAATACTTATCTAGGATTGGATTATGGAGGATATCCAAACGTAAGAACGTTTACAGCAGGATTCAATTTAAAATTTTAATCTAAAACCACTATGAAAAAATATATAGCTCTTCTTTGCTTAGGAACAATGACTTTTTTCAGCTGTTCTGATCTAGAAGAAAAACCAGTAGGAATTATTCGTCCAGATAACTTTTTCAATAATACAGACGATTTGCAAGCTGCTGTAAATGGAGCATTTGCCAACATTGCCCACAATAATTATTGGGGACGAGAATTTACAATTGCCTTGATGCTCCGCGATGACATGGCCGATATTGGCGATAGAACCACACAAGCTGCCCGTATCGATGTGAATGATATGTCTATGAACGATACGAACGCTCTTGTCGCAAACTTTTGGCCTCAATCGTATGTTATTATAACGGCAGCAAATCAGGCTATTGAAGGCGCTAAAAAAACACCTGGAGATCCTGCTAAAGTAAATGCCATTGTGGCTCAAGCTTATTTTGCAAGAGCATTTGCATATTATCATTTGGTGCGTCTTTTTGGTGATATACCTTACGTAGATTTTGTGGTGAATGATGTGAATCAGGTAAATTCTCTTGGCAAAACCAAAGAAGCAGATGTTTACCCAAAAATCATTGCCGATTTAGAATTTGCTAAACAATGGCTGGATGATAAACCAAAAGTAAAAGCCGTTCCTGGAAAAGGTACTGCCGCTGGATATTTGGCTTCTGTTTACTTGACTTTAGGAAACTTTCAAAAAGCGTATGACGAAGCAAAATATGTGATTACAAACGAAGCAAAATTTGGTTTAGGTTTAGATGCCGATTTTCAGGATTTATTCAATGCAACCAAAACAGCTTCATTGAAAGAACCTTTGTTTACAATTGACTTTAATAACTTAACATCTGGAAACTACGGTCAGGATTATACCGCGTTTTTCACAGGATCACTAAAAGATGACAGTTACAGTTACGGACAAGGTTTCTCGGTTGCGGTTCCTTCTTTAAAAGTATTCAACACTTGGGATCAGAGAGATTACAGAAGAGCGGTAAGTTTTGATACCATTATCAGAAAGAAAACAGGCCCAGGCGGATCGTTGCAAATTTATCCTTCTAGCGATAACGAGAAAGCGCCACGTCCGCATATTGCCAAATATTTCCGTTTTCCAGGGAAAGCTGGTGCTAACGGAAGAACTTCGCAACACAATTATATCACAATGCGTTTTGCTGAAGTTTTATTGACTGCTGCAGAAGCTTTAAACGAAATTAATCCAGGGACAACAGAAGCAGACGGTTATGTAAACCGTGTTCGTGCAAGAGCGAGAAATAAAGCAGGAAAACTGGTTTCTTTTCCAGCAAATGTAACTCCAGGATTATCTCAGACAGATTTCAGAAAAATGGTTATTGACGAAAGAAGATTAGAATTGGCTTTTGAATATGTAAGATGGTACGACATTAAGAGATTGAAAATCGGACCAGAAGTATTTGGACCAAATGGTTTAGAGCCACATGCTAATTTTGATCCAAACAGAGATTATTTATGGCCATTGCCAGGAACAGAATTGGCTATTAACCCGAATCTAAAACCAAATAATCCTGGTTATTAATTTTAACACAATTAGTATTGAACGCGGATGAAACGGATTCGCTATCGCAATCCCGATAGCTATCGGGAGCTGATTGAAACGGATTTTTTAATCACGCTTAATTGGTTTCCCGTAGATTTAACAGATTGAGCAGATTGATAAAAAACATTTTTAATCTGCAGGAGATAAAAAAATCTGCAAAATCTGCGAGAGAAAAAAGTTTAGATCAACATCTCCGTGAAAGCGAATCTGTACAATCCGCGTCTAACATTTTAGTATAGAAACTAAAAATAAAGATTAATTAGTAATATGAATAAAATTAGTTTCATTTTAATCCTTGGGTTTGCATCGCTTGCTACAGCGTGCAAATCTGGGATTAATCCTCAAACAAAAAGCACAACGGCAACAAATAATCTACTCGAAACGCGTTACAAAATGCTGCTCGATTATCCAGTAGATTCGATGTCTATGCCAAGAAGCATGAATGTAAAAACTCTTGAAATTCGCAAAGTTCCGTCCAGAGATTGGACAAGCGGTTTTTTTGCTGGAAATCTTTGGCAATTGTACCGATTAACGGGCGATTCAAAATATAAAGAACAAGCTCAAAAATGGACTCCTTTCAGCAAAAAAGAAAGTGTCAACAGTAATTCGCATGACGTAGGTTTTAAAGTGTTTTGCAGTTTTGGAGAAGCGCTGAAAGTGGAAAACAAGAAAGAGTACGAAGCGGTAATTGTTAAAGGCGCCGAAACTTTATGCACAAGGTTTAATCCAAAAGTGGGTTCTATTCGTTCATGGGATTTCAACAAAGAAATTTGGGATTATCCCGTAATCATAGACAATATGATGAATCTAGAGCTGCTTTTTGAGGCGTCTAAAATATCAGGAAATCCAAAATATCGTGATATTGCAATCCAACATGCTAATACCACTTTGAAAAATCAGTTTAGAGCAGACAATTCGTGTTACCACGTTATCGATTATAATCCGAATACAGGTGAAGTTAGAAAGAAAACGACTCTTCAAGGATATAATGACGATTCGGTTTGGGCTCGTGGCCAAGGATGGGCAGTTTACGGATTTACAATGTCTTATCGCTATACAAAAGATCCTGCGTACTTAAAACAGGCCGAAGCGACAGCAAAGTTTTTTATAACCAATAAAAATCTGCCAGAAGACGGAATACCGTATTGGGATTTTAAAGATCCTAGTATTCCAAATGCAGCGCGAGATGTTTCTGCAGCAATGGTTATGGCTTCAGCATTATATGAGTTATACGGTTATACTAAAAATAAAACTTATTTGGCTTTCGCCGATAAACTGATGGCTTCTGTACAGACAGACAAATATATTTTAGATGCAAAAATTAAAGCACCTTTCTTGTTTGATCACAGTACTGGAAACTGGCCAAAACACGACGAAATTGACGAACCAATAATTTACGCCGATTATTATTTTTTGGAAGCTTTATTAAGAAAGAGTGACAAAGGTACAAAGTAGCAAAGTGGCAAAGGTTTTCTGCCTTTGAACCTAAAAAACCTTTGAACCTCTGAGCCTCTGAACCTCTGAACCTAAACACATATGAAGAATTATAAAAACAATACATTTTCAATTTTTGCACTTTTTGTTTTGTTTCAAATTTGTCTGAGCAGTTTTGCTCAGACAAAGATGAACATTAACGACAACTGGCTTTATTTAGAAAATGACACTCAAAAATTAAGCGAAGCGCAGAAAGCATCTAACTGGATTTCTTTAAACTTACCACATACTTGGAACGCAGAAGATGCAACCGATTTATATCCGGGTTATAGACGTGATGCTAGCTGGTATCAAAAGAAATTAATTATTCCCCAAATCGACAAAAACCGCGTTTATTCTTTATACTTTGAGGGTTCGAATGTAACTACAAATGTATATGTAAACGGAAAAGAAGCTGGATCGCATATTGGCGGCTACATTGGATTTTCGATCGATATTACCAATTTCATCAAAGAAGGAAACAACGATATTTTTGTTCGTGTGGATAATAGTTATGATATTGAAATTATTCCGTCTCAAAAAAGTGATTTCTTTATTTATGGCGGAATCACGCGCGATGTATGGTTGGTTTCGAAATACAAAAATCATATTGAGAATTTAAAAATTACAACTCCAGAAGTTTCGGCTAAAAAAGCTTCGGTACAGATTGTTTCTTCTTTTGTAAATCCTGATAATTCAAAGGATTTATCATTAACTGTAACACTTAAAAATCCGAAAGGAAAAAAAGTAGTTAGCAAAACAATTCCGGTTACCGACAAAACTTCAACCATCACTTTTGAAAATATCAAAAACCCAGAACTTTGGGATACCGAAAAACCAAATCTATACAGACTGACTGCTGTTTTATCAGAAAAAAATCAAATTAGAGATAGTGTTTCCGAAAAAGTAGGTTTTAGATGGTTTGAGTTTAAAGATCACGGTCCGTTTTACCTTAACGGAAAACGTCTATTGATTCGCGGTACACATCGTCATGAAGAACAAGCTGGAGTTGGTGCTGCCATGAGCAATGAACAGCATTGGGCCGATATGAAATCGATTAAAGAAATGGGCGCTAATTTTGTCCGTTTAGCACATTATCCGCAAGATCCTGAGATTTATAAAGCTTGCGACGAACTTGGCCTTTTGGTTTGGGATGAGCTTCCTTGGTGTCGTGGCGGAATTGGTAATGATGTTTGGAAAACGAATACCAAAAATATGCTAGAGGAAATCATCAATCAAAATTATAATCATCCGAGTATTATCATTTGGTCTTTAGGAAACGAAATCAATTGGCTTCCAGATTTTCCTGACGGAGATAATGCTGATAAAACCAATGACTTTTTAAGTGAATTAAACGATATCGCGCATAAACTGGATCCTACCAGAAAAACGGCCATTAGAAAATATTATGAAGGATCGCATATTGTAGATGTCTTCTCGCCTTCTATCTGGTCGGGCTGGTATTCTGGAAGTTACAAAAGCTACCAAAAAGCAATTGATGTTTACAAAAAAGAATACAAACATTTTATTCATGCCGAATATGGCGGAGACAGCCACGTTGGCCGTCACAGCGAAAACCCAATTACTGGCGAAAATGTGATTAAAGCCGAAGGTTGGGAAGAAGCTATTGTGCAGACCAAAGTTGCCAATATTGCGCAAATTGGCGATTGGAGCGAAAACTATATAGTTGATTTATTTGACTGGCATTTGCATATATCCGAGAATGACCCAACGTTTGTGGGAAATATTCAATGGGCATTCAAGGATTTTGCAACGCCATTACGTCCAGAAGACGATATTCCGTATATGAACCAAAAAGGATTAACAGACCGAAACGGAATTCCAAAAGATGCGTATTATGTATTTAAAAGCTATTGGGCAAAAGAACCTTTCACTTACATCGAATCGCACACTTGGACAGAGCGCCAAGGACCTGAAAATACACCGAGAACAATCAGTGTTTTCAGTAATTGCGACAAAGTGACTTTCTTCCATAACGGAAAATCATTGGGAGAAAAACAGCGAAATCTTTCTCTTTATCCTGCTAATGGTTTAACTTGGGATGTCAATTTTGCTAAAGGCGAAAATACTTTAATTGCCGTTGGTAAAACAAAAGAAGGAAAAACGGTTTCTGATACGATAAAAGTCAATTACCGTTTCAATAAAAATGATACGGCTTCTTCACTGCAATTATCATCAGAAAAACTGAAAAACGGCAATTATTTGGTTACTGCAATTGCAATCGACAACAATAATCTACGCTGTTTAGATTATGAAGCTAGTGTCTATTTTCAATGTTTAAAAGGAGGAAAAACTTTAAAAAATCAAGGAACACCAACAGGAAGCGAATCTATTAAAATGGCAAATGGAAAAGCTTCTATCGAAGTTATTCCTGATGGTTCTGGCAAACCGATTGAAATGACGGCTTTGAACCAGAGCTTTAAGGGAGAATATTTGAAGATTCCAGTTGAGTAAAAAAGGTTCTAAGTTGCTAAAGGACTAAGATGCTAAGTTTTATTGTTTCACGCAGATTTAAAAAGATTTAAGCAGATCAGAATTAAATCTGCTCAATCTGCAAAATCTGCGTGAAACAAAATCATTTTAATCCTTATAATCTGTGGCTATAAATAAAGTATTCATTCCAAAAAAAATACAATTACAAAACAAATTAATACAAAAAATGAAAAAACTATTAACCGCACTACTCCTAACCTCTTCCGTTTTGGCGTCTGCGCAAAATCTAATCTCGAATGTACCCAACCGAAACACCACTTCTTTAAACGGAGTTTGGAATTATATTATAGATCCATATCAAACAGGTTTTTACAGCTTTCATCTTGACCAATACGACAAAAGTGAAAAACCAGCAAAAGGAGCTTTTTTTACCAATTATCATGCTCAAAACAAACAGGAATTAGTAGAATATGATTTTGATAAATCACCTACAATCAATATCCCAGGCGATTGGAATTCGCAGGTTACAGAACTGAAATATTATGAAGGAAATGTTTGGTTTAAAAAGTCTTTCGATTATAATCTAGCAGCCAATAAACGTCTGTTTTTATATTTAGGCGCTATAAACTATAAAGCTGATGTTTATTTAAACGGAAAAAAACTAGGAACTCACGAAGGCGGTTTCACACCGTTTAATTACGAAGTCACTTCGATAGTAAAACCAACAGGAAATTATTTGGTTATCAAAGTTGATAATACGCGTCATAAAGAAGATGTTCCGACTGTAAATACCGATTGGTGGAATTATGGCGGCATCACGCGCGATGTGACTTTAATTGAAGAAGAATCATCGTTTGTGGAAGATTATACTATTCAGCTGAAAAAAGGTAATGCAAATGTGATTTCGGGGTTTATCAAAATCAATAATTTGGATGCGTCAAAAAATCAGGTTTCAATTTCTATTCCTGAATTAAAAATCAACTACAAAGGAAAAGCTGACAATAACGGAATTTTAAGCTTCGAAATTCCAGCGAAAAAGATTTCTTATTGGTCACCAGAAAATCCGAAATTATACAATGTTATCATTGACTTTAATGGGAAAAAACTAAACGATCAAATTGGTTTTAGAACTATCGAAACAAAAGAAGATAAAATTCTATTGAATGGAAAACCAGTCTTTTTGCGCGGAATTTCGATTCACGAAGAAAATGCCAAAGGCGGACGTGCAAATTCTCAGGAAGATGCTTTGCGTTTATTAAACTGGGCAAAAGAATTAGGCTGTAATTATGTTCGTCTGGCGCATTATCCGCATAACGAGAATATGGTTAGAGAAGCTGATAAACTAGGTTTAATGGTTTGGGAAGAAATTCCGGTTTACTGGACAGTTGAATTTAAAAATGAAAACACGTATAAAAATGCTCAAGATCAATTAACTGCTGCTATCACAAGAGATAAAAACAGAGCTAGTATTGTGATTTGGTCGATGGCAAATGAAACTCCAATTTCTGAAGCTAGAAATACTTTCATTAAAAATTTAGCATCTCACACCAGATCATTAGACAATACTAGATTAATTAGCGCTGCTTTATTAACCAAAAAAGAAACTATCGATGATCCTATTGGAGAGGTTTTAGATGTTGTAGCTTTCAACCAATATTTGGGATGGTATGGCGGAAACTTGGAAGATGCTGAGAAAATAACATGGAAATCTAAATACAATAAACCTGTTTTCGTTTCTGAATTTGGAGGCGATGCCAAAGCAGGACTTCACGGAGAGAAAAACGAACGTTGGACTGAGGAATATCAGGAATATTTATACATTCAGAATTTAAAGATGATTGAAAAAATTCCTCACTTAAGCGGGACAAGTCCGTGGATTTTAGTTGATTTCAGATCGCCAAAAAGATTGCTTCCAGGTATTCAGGACGGTTACAATCGTAAAGGTTTAATTTCAAATGATGGCGAAAAGAAAAAGGCGTTTTATATTATGCAGGATTGGTACGCTAAAAAGAAAAAGGAATATCAGAATTAATTCGTCATTACCAATTCATTAACAAAAAATAGGATGCAAATTATATGATTTTTCTTCATTATTAATTTACTTTGTAGTTAATCTAAAAATTGTAAACCATGAAAAAATTCTATTTACTAGCAGTTACTTTGTTTGCTGCTTTTACAGTTCAGGCTCAAGACATCGTAAAATTTGCTCCTCTTGATGCAAGTCCAGTTGATATTTCGTATTTCCCAAACAAAGCGGTGAAATTCAAGAAAACAGATAATCCAAATCCGGTTGTTAAAGTCCTTTATGCAAGACCTTCTGTAAAAGGAAGAACTATTTTTGGCGATGTTGTAAAGTTTGGTGAAGTTTGGAGAGTTGGTGCTAATGAAAACACAGAAGTTAAATTCTATAAAGATGTAACAATTGGCAGAAAAAAAATTGCTGCAGGAACATACAGTTTATTTGCTATTCCTGAAAAAGACAAATGGACTATTATCATCAACAAAGAACTTGATTTATGGGGTTCTTATGCTTATGATGAAAATAAAGATGTGGTAAGAGTTTCAGTTCCTGTAAAACCAGTTTCTGAAGTTATCGAAGCTTTATCTATTGCATTTACAGCTCAAGGTAATGTAGCAAATCTTGTTATTGGATGGGATAAAACAACTGTTGAGTTGCCTATTACGATAAAATAAGTTTTAATGATATATGCCGCGAAGGCACAAAGTCGCAAAGTTTTTTTAAGCTTTGCGACTTTTTTTTGCCACGAATTACACGAATTTTCACAAATTTAAATTATCAATTGGAAGAAAGAATTAGTGCAAATTCGTGTAATTCGTGGCTATAAAAATCATTTTTAATCCTCTTTAATCTGTGGCTAAAAATTTAAACGGCAGTTTCTATAATTTTATCCAATGTAATCGGTAAATCCCTAACACGTTTTCCGGTTGCATTGAAAACGGCATTTGCAATTGCAGGCGCCATTCCTACTAAAGCCGTTTCTCCCAGACCTTTTGTTCCCATTGGGTTACTTATCGGGTCTTTTTTATTTACGAAGAAAACCTCTTGTTTTTCAATATCTGCGTTTACAGGAACATGATAATCAGCGAAATTATTATTAATTGGACGACCAAAACGGTGATCAATTTCTAAAGCTTCCATCAATCCCATTCCGATTCCTCCTACTGCTCCACCAAACATTTGTCCCGCAGAAGTTTTCTGGCTTATTACGGTTCCAATATCAGCGCAAGACACAACATGAGCCAATCTTATTTTACCCAAATTCGGATTCACTAATACTTTTACAAAATGAACCGAAAATGAATAAATTGAATATTTCTTCGCTTCTTCAGCAGCTTTAGAAAGATTTTCTACTTCAAAATCTTCTAATTTATTACTGCTTAAAAGTGCTGCTAACGTAACCGATTTAGATTTGTCTTTTTTAGAAGAAACCGCACCATTTTCAAAAGTTAAATCTGTTAGAGCAATTCCTTTTAAAGCAGGATTTTTACTTCCTACTTCAATTATTTTATTCAATAATAAATTACACGCATCATGAACAGCAGAACCAACAGATGAAGTCGTTGCCGAACCTCCTTGCGTTGGACCTTTTGGCAAACCGCTTTTTCCCATTTCGATAATTACATTTTCTGATGGGAGACCTATTACTTCAGCTCCAATAGCAGTCATCATAGTGGCCGTTCCTGGTCCCATATCGTTTACGCTGCATTGTAGGACTAAATCGCCATTAGCTAAAAAATTTGCTTTTACAGAAGTTGGGCTTCTATAACAGCCGAAAGTTCCTGTACCCATTCCGTAACCTACAAGCCAGTTTCCTTCTTTCACAGATCCTGGTTCATTTTTACGATTTTTCCAGCCAATGCGTTCCATGCCACCTTCGTAACATTCTAAAAGAAATTTACTGCTCCACGGTTTATTTTGTTCCTGATCTTTTTCGGCATAATTCAGCTTGCGAAATTCAATCGGATCTAAGTTTAATTTATACGCCATTTCATCCATTGCACTTTCTAAAGCAAAAGAACCTGTTGCTTCTCCTGGTCCGCGCATCCAGATTGGTGTGCAGGTATCCAATGGAACAATTCGATAGCGAGTTGAAACATTTGGACAGTCATAAATAAATCGGGACATATTTACAGTTCCTTCCATGAAATCCTCATAGCTCGAAGTCATCGCGACAGCTTCGTGTGTTAAACCTGTCAGTTTTCCATCTTTTGTTGCTCCAAGACCCATTTTCTGAATCGTGTAAGGTCTAAAACCAACATTGGTAAACATCTGCTCGCGATGCAGTACCAATTTCACAGGACGATTCAATTTTTTAGCTCCAATTAAAGCTGCGATTTCATACGGCCAAGTGTGCAATCCCATTCCGAATGCACCGCCAAGATACTCGGCATGAACCTCAACGTCTTCAACAGGTACGCCAAAAACTCCAGCAACACTTCTACGTGTTCCCTCAACACCTTGACTTTTTGTATATAAGATTGGTTTATTCCCTTCCCATTTCGCTATGATGTTTGCCAGTTCCATTGGGTTATGCACCTCGGTCGGAATCGTATATTCGGTTTCTAAAATTACCTCAGCATTTTTATAACCGTCATGTTCACCACGATGATAATCGTTTCCTTTATCTGTTTCGACTTTCTTTTCTTTTTCAGCTGCTTTTTTAAGTTCTGTCGAATGCTCTTCTTTAAAATAATCGGCTTTAATTAAACTCGCCGCATATCGCATACGTTCAAAAGTATCGGCAATTACTAAAGCAATCGGCTGATCGTAATACAAAACCGAATCATCTTTAAAAATCTGCAACGGCTGACCAAAATTATGCTTGTCTTTTGCTTTTTCGTAGCCAACAGGTTTATCTACATTCAAATGCGTAATTACCGCCAGAACTCCTGGTGCCCATTCCGCTTTTTTCGTGTCAATGGTTTTAATTCTTCCTTTTGCAATCGTACTTCCTACCAAACAGGCATAAACAACACCTGCTGTTTTATATTCTGCCGAATAAGTTGCTGAACCCGTTACTTTAGCAAATCCGTCAACTCTATTAATATTACTTGTCTTGCTCATAATTTAATTATTTTGATGCTGCTATTGTAAGTGCTTCTGCTACTGCATTCTCTCCAAGCGTTAGTTTAAAATTATTATCGCCGAATCCTTTTGCGCCTTTCATAGACAAATGGCCTGCTTGTTTAAATACATCTTCTGAAACTGTTTTTCCTTTCAGGAATTTTTCTGTTTCAGTTAATCTCCAAGGTTTATGTGCCACACCTCCCATCGCCAATCTGACATCATTTATAGTATTATTTTTTATATCTAAAGCCACCGCAACAGACACCAATGCAAAAGCATAACTCGTTCTGTCGCGAACTTTTAGATAATGCACATTTTTAGTAAAATTATTATCTGGAATTTCAACTGAAGTAATCAATTCTCTGCTGTCTAGTGTATTGTCTTTTTCAGGCGTATTTCCCGGAAGTCTATGAAAATCGGTGAAATCAATTTCTCGCTTTCCTTTTGGTCCTTCTACCAAAACTTTCGCGTCAAGCGCTGCCAAAGCCACGCACATATCACTTGGATGAACGGCAATACAACTATCTGAAGTTCCAAAAACAGCCGACATTCGGTTAGAACCACCAATCGCACCGCATCCGCTTTTTGGTACACGTTTGTTGCAAGGCATATCGGTATTATAATAATAAGAACATCTTGTTTTCTGTAACATATTCCCTCCAACAGTTGCCATGTGCCTAATCTGTTGAGAAGCTCCAGCTGCTAAGGCTAATGCCAACAAAGGATGTTTTTCTTTTATCGAAGCATCTTCTGCAACCTGACTGTTTTTTGCCAAAGCACCAATCGAAACTTTTCCTTTTAAAAACTCAATTTTCTTTAAATCTAATCCGTTAATGTCAACTAATTTATCTGGAGCAACGATATTCTTCTTCATTAAATCGACCAGATTGGTTCCTCCTGCAATAAACATAGAAGAATTGTCTTTTGCTTTTCCCGTAACTGCCGAAGAAGACGACAAAGCTTTAATTATCTGAAAGTTTTTCATATTTCCTTCCCTCCTTCCTTCACTTCGGTTATGGCATCAACGATATTATGATAAGCACCACATCGGCAGATATTACCGCTCATATATTCACTGATTTCTTCTCTGCTGTTAGCATGCCCCTCTTTAATACAAGCAATTCCAGACATAATTTGTCCTGGCGTGCAATAACCGCACTGAAAACCATCGTGTTTGATAAAAGCTTCCTGCATAGGATGCAGTTTTTTTCCTTTCGAAAGTCCTTCGATTGTAGTGACTTGCGCATTTTGCTGCATCGTTGCCAAAGACAGACACGACAAAATTCTAGTTCCATTTACGTGAACAGTACACGCACCGCATTGTCCGTGATCACATCCTTTTTTGGTTCCGGTAAGCTGTAATTGTTCGCGAAGCAAATCCAATAAAGTTGTTCTTGGTTCGATATTGAGATTGTGTTTTGTGCCATTTACTTCAATAGAAAGTGGTACAGTTTCTAAATATTCCGCTATTTTTTCATCCCATTTCTTTTCTGAAGCCATAACCAATGAAGGTGGCGTTAGGGCAAGAGCGGTAAAAAGTCCTGATTTCTTTATAAAGTCACGACGGGAACTAGCATCTTCCGGTGTTACTTTATCTTGATTTGTTTTTTTAGAAGCCATTCAATCTATTTGTTAAATTAGCAAATTCGCCTTTGTCATTCTAACAAATTTAGCGATCTTATGTAAGAAAAAATTATAAAATTCAAACATTACTCTTATTTAGAATAATTTCAATTTTGTTGTTTTTTAAACACAAAGACGCAAAGGGTTTTCGCTAAGTTATTTTTCTCTCGCAGATTTGGCAGATAATGCAGATTTTAAATACGATGAAAAGATTTACACAGATTCTTTATGATAGAAATAAATAAAAAATCTGTTTAGATCTGCAAAATCTGCGAGAAACAAAAAATTATACACATTAAAATTTTGCGTTCTTTCCGAAAACCCTTTGCGCCTTTGCGGTTAATTTTTTCACGTAGATTAATTCTGAAATTGTATTTTTACTGAAATAAGCCCAAATTATGCCACAACAAGAAATCATTTATCTTGATAATAATGCCACGACCCGTGTTGATGAGCGTGTTGTGAATGCAATGCTTCCATATTTTTCTGATTTGTATGCAAATTCAACAGGAACACATTTGGCGGGACTCACGGTAAAAGAAGCTGTTGAAAATGCGGCATGGCAAATGGCTGATTTAATAAATGCTGATGCTGATGAAATCTTATTTACTTCGGGCGCAACTGAAGCGATAAATTTGGCAATAAAAGGTCTTATCGATCAGGAACGAAAACATATTATTACGATTCAAACCGAACATAAAGCCGTTCTTGAAACTTGTCGATATATGGAACATATTGGTTTTGATGTTACTTATCTTCCAACTGCTGTCGATGGTCTTTTAGATATTCAACTTTTAGAAGAAATAATTACAGATAAAACACTGGTTTTCATCGGAATGCTTTCTAATAACGAAACGGGTGTCATACAAAACATCAGTGCGATTTCTAAAATATTGAAGGCCAAAAATGTACTTTTTATGTGTGATGCGACACAAGCGATTGGAAAAATTCCTGTTGATGTAAAAAAATTAGGAATCGATCTTTTGACTTTGTCTGCCCATAAATTTTATGGTCCGAAAGGAATTGGCGCTTTATATATTTCGGCGAAAGCCAAAATAAAATTGACTCCTCAAATTCTTGGAGGCGGACAGCAAAGAAAATTACGAAGCGGAACTTTAAATGTTCCCGGAATTATCGGTTTAGGAAAAGCATGTGAAATAGCTGTTAATGACCTAGAAAAAGACCAGAATAGAGTTTCTCTATTACGAGACAGACTTGAAAAAGGTTTGCTGCAGTTTAACGGTTCTTTTGTTAATGGAAATACTGAAAACCGAATTTATAATACTTCAAATATTTGTTTCCCAGGTGTGAATTCAGAACAACTAATTTTGGCTTTGGGGAATATTTCTGTTTCAAACGGAGCTTCTTGTTCGGCTGTTATTTCTGAACCTTCGCATGTTTTAAAAGCAATGGGATTATCGGATGAAGACGCTTTGAGTTCGATTCGTTTCAGTTTAGGACGTTTTACAACAGAAGAAGAAATTGATATTGCTGTTGAGCGAGTTTTGAGTTTAGCTGTTCAGTTTGCCACTAAGGCACTAAGACTCTAAGTTTTTTCTTTTTCTTATGTTTTTAATCTCGCAAAGGCGCGAAGGCGCAAAGTCTTTTAATATTTTTTTGTGTTGCGTCCAGCTTTAGCTGGATGAAAAAAGACAGCCTGAAAAAAAAGGCTTTAGCCAAACAAGTTTTAGTTTGGCTAAAGCCTTTTAGTTTGTAATCCATCAAATACTCCAGTTAAAACTGGAGCCAATTCATAAAAATCTTCGCGCCTCTGCGACTTTGCGAGATTAAAAAACAAAAAACTTAGAGTCTTAGTACCTTAGTGGTAAAATCAACAAATCAACTTATTATAATCTTCCTCCGTGTCAATATCAATATTACCTTTTTCGAAAAGAACTGAAACTACATCTTCAGCATATTTTTTAATGAGTTTTTTGGCGCCTTCCTGTCCTTTCAATTCTAGAAGTTCTTGAAAGTATTTTTTATGAAATAAAACTGGAGTTCCTAAAGTTTCAGAATAAGCAGAGGCTGCAATTCCTTTTTTAGTTTTATTGGCTTCAACAATTAAATTTTCAAAAATGGAATGAGTTACAAAAGGCTGATCGCAAACTGCTAAAACACATTGTTCAGAATCAGGATTTTGACGTAATAATTGGTTGACACCTTTTACGATCGAAGAAGACATTCCATTTTCCCAGTCAGAATTGAAAGAAAATGTTATTTCAGACAAATTAAGCTCTTTTTCGATTAAATCATGGCTTGAACCTGTCACGACTATTACAAACGAATTTTCGACCTTCAAAGCTTCTGAAATGGTGTTTTTCAGCAAGGTTGATTCTTTATACAGCAACAATTGTTTTGGTCTGCCTAATCTAGAAGAATTACCTGCGGCCAAAATAATAATACCTGTTTTATTTTTAAATCTAGCCTCCATAATGAATTTCATCATGAATTTTACCCGATTTGTATTTTAAAGAAGTTCCAGCACGTTCAGAGGCAACAGCTTTAATTTCAGAAACAATTGATAAAGCGATTTCTTCTGAAGTTTCAGCACCAATATCTAGACCAATGGGACTGTGAATTCGGCTTAACTGTTCGTCATTTACTATAATTCCCTCCTTTAGAAGATCATCGAGCATTCGGCTAAATTTTGACTTTGGGCCGAGAATTCCAATATAATGACAATTGGTTTCCAATAGTAATTTTAAAACTGCCAAATCGTATTTGTAATTGTGAGTCATCAAAAGAAAATAAGTCTGATCATCGATCTTCACCTTATCTAAAAATTGTTCTGGTTTGACAACCTGGACCTGATTGGCTTTAGGAAAGCGTTTAGCTGTTGCATGCGTCGCACGTCCTTCACCAATACTGGTTTTCCATCCTAAAACAGAAGCCATTTTTACCAATGGCTGAATATCATTTCCTGCTCCAGCAATTACTAGCGAAATAGAAGGTTTTATGCATTCTATTAAAGCTTCGCTGTCGTTTTCTTCCTGAAGTTTTTTCACCAAAGAAGTTTTAGTTTTCAACACTTCTTTTACATCCGAAATTAAACTTAAAGCTTCATTATTATGATTTAAAACAGGGCTGTCTTTTCTAAAAAACAAAGTTGTGCCTATCTGGAGAGCATTTCTTTTTAAAGAAAAAACAGTTACAATTACTGCTTCTTTCCTTTCCAATTCCAATTGCTGTAAAAGCTGAATCGGATTGTTTTCTATCTCTTCGTTTATATATTCAAAAAGAATATGGACAATTCCGTTGCATCCAAGCTGCAAACCTACCTCTACATCATCTTCATTACTCGTATTATAAGTTACGAGTTTATTTTGCTTCTGATTGATTGAAAGAAGTGCTTTTCGCAACGCATCTCCTTCTAGACATCCTCCGCTTATTGCGCCAGTAAGCATACCGTCTTCCGTAACGAGCATACGGGCACCGGGCTGTCTATAAGATGATCCTTCAACTTTAACTACAGTAGCCAAAGCTGTTTTCTTTCCTGACTCTTTTGCTTCTGAATAAGCTTTAAGAATTTCGTTGATTTCTTTCATAGGTAATTATTTCACCAATAGAAATAAGCGTTGATGAATCTGTTTAACAGTTTAAAAATAAAAAATATTGCAAACATACATACAAGAAGAGGCATTTATGTTTAAAGATTGTGTTTAATTTATTTGACTTAAAATAATTTATTATAGTTATGATAATCATTTTTTCAAATTGATGTATGATTTATATTACTAAGTTTTGTATTTTTATCAATAGCAAAATTTTATATTACCTAACTTTAAAAGTAAACTACATGGGAAAATTTGTAATCACTACTAGAGCCAACGGAGAGTTCCAGTTCAATTTAAAAGCTGGTAATGGTCAGACCATTCTAACGAGTGAAGGCTATACTACAAAAGCAGCCTGCAATAATGGTATCGAATCTGTGAAAAAAAATGCACCAGACGATGATCGTTATGATAGATTAGAATCAAAAAGCGGAAAACCTTATTTTAATTTAAAAGCAGGAAACGGTCAGATTATCGGTTCGAGCGAGATGTACGAAAGTGTAGCTGCTAGAGAAAATGGAATTGAATCTGTGAAGAAAAATGCTCCCGATGCAACTATAGATGATCAAACGGCATAATTGGAAATTGTTATAAAATAAAAAAGCGAGGTAAATGCCTCGCTTTTTCTATAAAAATATATTGAAGTATTGTTTTAATCCAATAAAAAGACAATCAATCCTCTTGCGCCATGAGCTCCAAGAACAAGAGATTGTTCAATATCAGCCGTTTTTGAAGGACCAGCAATAAAAGTTCCGAAACCGTATTCCATATTTCCGATTCTTTGATACGCTTGCTGCATGGTTGGAACAAGATCTTTTTTATGAACTATAATTGCTAAATATTGCGCTATGAAAGGTGCAACACGCTGTCCTAAAATATCATCTGTCACCCAAAGTCCGCTGTTTTCTGCAACGCCAAAATGCGCTTTTACAACCGTTAATTCAACATCTTGAAGCGAATGCGGATCAACTGTTTTCCAATCTAACGAAGCAATTTCAGAAAGCTCTGGAAGCGTTGTAATTAATCGTTTCTCTAAATTATAATTGGATTTGATGTAATTGATGATTTCATTATAATCAGCAACTTCTACAGGATCACCTCCAATTCCTTTTAAAACCGTTTTGTAGGTTTCTAATACATCAAATTGTTCAGAACCTAAAAGATTTAAATCTGGCAGTTCTGAAACCAATTCTGGTTGATTTGCTTTTATTCTTTTTAAAATTTCGCCTTTACTACTCATTTCCTTTTTCTTTAGATTCTCGCGAATTTTTTTTGTACCATTCCCTAAAAGACTGTTCTGGAACATCTGGCATTTCGCGCTGATCGTACCATTTATTCATCTTATTATTGACCATTCCTGGAATATTCTTCATTACAAATCGTCCTGATTTTCCAGCAATACTAAAAACCGTCGGGTTTGCCAAAACGGTTGCCATTGTCTTCATAGCCACTGTTTTTGCTGTTGGCGTATGCCCTTCTTTTACCAAAACCTGACGCCATTTGTACAATTGATCGTGAATGTCAATTTTTACAGGACAAACATTAGTACAAGAACCACAAAGGGTGCTTGCAAAAGGCAGATCGGCATTTTTGCTCATATCTAAATTTGGCGCTAAAATAGAACCAATTGGTCCTGCAACCGCATTGTGATAACTATGTCCGCCACTTCGTCTGTACACTGGACAAGTATTCATACATGCTCCACAACGAATACATTTTAGCGAATTTCTAAAATCTTCCCTTCCTAATTGTGTGCTTCTACCGTTGTCTACAATTACGATATGCATTTCTTTTCCGTCTCTTGGTTTCTTAAAATGACTTGAAAAAGTAGTAATTGGCTGTCCAGTTGCGCTTCTTGCTAACAATCTAAGGAAAACACCTAAATGTTCTCTTTTCGGAATCAATTTTTCAAATCCCATGCACGCGATATGAACGTCTGCTAAATGCGCTCCCATATCCGCATTTCCTTCGTTGGTGCAAACCACAAATTCTCCTGTTTCTGCAACAGCAAAATTCACTCCTGTCAACGCCACTTTTCGAGTCAAGAAAGTATTTCTTAAACTCTGGCGCGCCGACTCTGTTAAATATTGCGGATTGAAATTTCCTTTTTCTGTACCTAAATGTTCATGAAAAGTTTCGCTTACATCTTCTTTCTTTAAGTGAATTGCCGGAAGCACAATGTGGCTTGGCGGTTCTTTACGAAGCTGTACAATATATTCGCCTAAATCAGAATCGATTACTTCTATTCCTTTTTCGGCTAAATAATCGTTTAAATGGCATTCTTCTGTAAGCATCGATTTGGATTTCACCATCTGCTTAACATCATGTTTTGCCATGATAGAATGTACTATTTCATTATGTTCTTTAGCATCGGCTGCCCAATGCACAATTATTCCGTTTCGTTGCGCATTCGCTTCAAATTCAACTAAATAATCATGAATATTCGAAAGCACATTAAACTTTATTTGAGAAGCAGTTTCTCGAAGCAGTTCCCAATCTGCTATTTGGTGAGCCGATTTATCTCTTTTGGCACGCACAAACCAAAGAGTTTCATCATGCCAATTGACACGTTCTACATCTTTGTTAAACTTGGCCGCGGCTTCGCTGTGCTGTATTATTTTTTCTGATGACATTTTCTATTATTTAAAAGTCAATTTTGAAATGTTTATTTAACCGCAGAGTTCGCAAAGGAAAAAGCGCAAAGTTCGCAAAGATTAAAATTAACTTTGCGAACCTTGCGTAAAACTTTGCGCACTTTGCGGTTAAATTTTGTACTCAACATCTATATTAGTTTTCGAGTGAATTTAATATTTCGGCAATATGGATTGTTTTGATTCTGCTTTTTTGTCTTTTTAGAATTCCGTCCAAATGCATTAAGCAAGACATATCTCCACCTGTAATATAATCCACGTTATGACTTTCGTGATCTTTAATACGATCTTGTCCCATTTTTACAGAAACTGCCTCTTCGGTAACACAGAAAGTTCCGCCAAAACCACAACATTCGTCTTTTCTAGTTAAAGCAACTAAATCAAGACCTTCTATACTGTGCAATAATTGTTCAGGTTTAGAAAAAAATGGTGCGTTTAATTCAGACATCTGCGAAAGCTTTAATCCACGCTGACCATGACAGCTTACGTGCATTCCCACTTTATATGGAAATCTTCCGTCAATATGATCGATTTTTAAAACATCTGTTATAAACTCTGTAAGTTCGTAAACTGTATTTCTAATTGCCCTTGCTTTCTCTTCTTGCTTTTCGTCGTGCAAATGGTCTTTTACATGCAAAACACAGCTTCCAGAAGGACAGACTATGTAATCAAATCCAGAAAAATTGGCAATAAAATTCGCGTCGCATCCTTTTGTTAAATGCGCATAACCGCTATTAGCCATTGGTTGTCCGCAACAGGTTTGTCCCATCGGAAATTCGACGTCACAACCTAATTTTTGTAGTAATTCGTAGGTTGCGATTCCTACTTTAGGATAAAATTGGTCGACATAACAAGGTATAAAAAGTCCAATTTTCATGTTGTAGTATTTAGTGTGTTGTTCTTTTAGGCGCGTACTGTAAAAATGTAAAAAATACGTTTCTCAGCAAATTTACAACATACAGACCGTTTTTACCTAATGTTTATAGAATTTCAAGTCAATTAAATCGTTCTGAATTGGTTTTGGATTCCAGTTATCGTGAATAGCCAATGCAGCTCCTAGAGCACTCGCTTGTGCCATTGACGCGGCATAAACTTCGACATCTGGAAAAGCTTCTGCCAATAAATTCATGTAAATCGAATTTTTACTGAAACCTCCATCCACAAAAATCTTCTTTACCGGACTGTTATGAATTACCAAATTGGTAGAAAAAACCTGCTGTTCTACCAAATCCAGCATTAATTGATGATAGGCTGTTTCGTAATCTTTATAATGCGAAAGATCTCTTTTTTGAAAAGGGCATTCTTTCAGAATATCAAAATTGTACTTTTTAGGATAGAAAATCTGATAGTTAAGTGCGCGTAAATTGGCTACTATTTTTTTATCAAAATAAACTTCTTTATACGTATCAACTGGAACATTAAAATGCTGCGCCAAACGTTTTGTCTGCACTTCATGTTCGTTTCCTGCAAATAAACGGGCAGCTTTTACAGGCTTTTCTGTGTACTGCATATAACACAGGCAGTCGTTTTGCGATTCATCAAAAGTTAAAGGTTTGTTGTTGAATGGATTTAAAGAAATGCTCCAAGTTCCTGTTGACAATAAAACAAATGGCTCAGTAAAATTGATTGTATACGGAATAATTGCCGATGAACTATCGTGTAACCCAACTCCAATAGCTAGATTATCGCGAGTCATAATGACATCTTTACCAAAATGAATTGGCGGTATTTTATCTGAAATACCTTCTTCTTTCAACCATTTATGGTATTTCATTTTTTTGAAATTCCACAAATTCGTATGACAGCCAATACTTGTAATATCAGCGTATGCTTCATTCGTTAAAAGAAAACTTAAAAACTGCGGCAAATGCAGACAGTATTTTACTTTTTCAAATATTTCGGGCTTCTGTTCTTTTATGCGATAAATCTGCATTCCCGAATTTAAACTGCCCAAAACCGGAGAAGCTGTTTTTACAGCAAACTTTTTTTCTCCTTTGTATTTTTCATAGAAATCAGCTTTTAAATCCTCTGGATAATCTTTTAGATAATTATACAGAGGAGTTAAAACTTTTCCGTTTTCGTCTATATAAACAAAACTGGCTCCGTAAGTGCTGAAATTGATGGCTTTTAAAACATACTCTTTAAGCTCTTTTATTTCAGATAATCGTTCTAAAATCCAGTTTTTCAGGACTTCGATATCTTCGCACGGAAATCCATCTTCGTCTGTGGTTTCCTCCAGATTAACAGATTTCTCCCAGACAATTTTATAATTTTCGTTAAATAAAAAAACCTTTTTGTTTGTTTTACCAATATCAAAAATCGCAACTACATTCATTTTTTTAATTGTAAATTGTTAATTATCAATTGTCAATTTATAATTAACAATTAATAATTTATAATTATAATCCCGTTGCCATTGTTTTTAAACCTCTTTCTTCAATCAGATTTTGTCTTACTTGAATCGAACGATATAACGCTACCGGATCTAATGCAGCTCCAGAACGTAAACGAGCTTCTGCTACAAGAGCGCGAACATCTGTACGGAACGCATTTTGAAGAATTTCCTGTGCTTTTACCACGTCATTTTCTTCTTGCGCTTTTTCTAATGCTTTTCTATCAACTGAAAGTGCTTGCGCATAAGCAATCATAATCGCTTCAACAGACTGCAATAAATCTTCTAACGGATCTTTAATGTTGTGAGAAGCATCGATCATCCAGCCTAAATCTTTGGCGTGATTCATTCCTCTTGCGTCCATTCCTTCCACTAATTCATTAAAAATCAAGAATAATTGGTAAGGTTTTAATGCACCAGCAGTTAAATCGTCATCACCGTATTTTGAATCGTTAAAGTGGAAACCACCTAGTTTGTTTTCCATCAGCAGTAAAGATACAATCTGCTCAATATTAGCATTTGGAAGATGATGTCCTAAATCGACTAAAGTCTGCGCTTTGTCACCTAACTTCTTAACATACGAATAAGACTGCCCCCAATCTGCTACAGTCGTAGAATAAAAGTTAGGCTCAGCACATTTATATTCTAAAAACAATTTCCAGTTTGAAGGCAATGCATCGTAGATTTCTTCTAAACTTTCTAATGTATTTTGATAGGCTTTTCTAAAGTTTAATTGTCCTGGAAAATTAGAACCATCTGCCAGCCAAACTGTTAAAGACTCAGATCCTAATTCGATTCCGTGTTTAATAACTTCTATGTTGTGAGCAATTGCCTGTTTACGAACCGCTTTGTTAACGTTTTGTAATGAACCGTATTTGTAAGTATGTTCGGCACTTGCTTGATCTTGAAATGTATTTGAGTTCATCGCGTCAAACTTCAATCCGTGCTGATTTGCCAGTGTTTTGATCGCTTTGTAATCAGTTGGAATATCCCACGGAATATGAAGTGAAATCGCTCCTGAAGCATTATTTAATTTGTGAAGCAATCCAACGTCTTCGATTTTTTCTTCTAAAGAACGAGGCTCTCCACCTCCAGCAAAACGTCCAAATCTTGTTCCTCCTGTTCCTAAAGCCCAAGATGGAATTGCAATTTGAAAGTCGATTAATTTTTGAATAATCGCTTCTGTATCATTTATTTCTGATGCTGTAAAAACTAATTTATTTTGGTGTTTTTTTAATAAATCTTCGTTATGAGATTCGATGTGGTTTGATCCGATTAACATAGTTATTGATATTTTAATAGAGTTTACAAGATATAACTTTATACGCTGTGAACTCCCGTTTTACTTCACTTTTTTGTTAAGTTTTCCTTGTTAGAGCGAATTGTTATATGCTAAAAAAATCTAACGTTCGAAAGATTTCGAACGCTAGACCACAAAAAACCACTTTTGCTTAAACAAACTTATATAAAAAACCTAAACAATCTTTATCTATAAAAGCCCATTGCAACTCCGCCGTCTACGTTTAAGGCGTTTCCTGTCGATTTATTCAAGAAACCTCCAACAAACGCAAAACAAGCATTTGCGATATCATCAGGCAATATGATTTCATTTAATAACGTACGTTTTGCATAGTAAGCCGGAAGTTCTTCAACCGTGATTCCGTATGCTTTTGCACGACCTTCTGCCCATCCTCCAGACCAAATGTTTGAATCTGAAATTACAGCATCAGGATTTACTGTATTTACACGAATTTTATCTGCTCCAAGCTCTGCAGCCATTAAACGTGTTAAGTGCGCTTGAGCAGCTTTAGCCGAACCATAACCAGGATTATTTGGACCAGCCACAACAGCGTTTTTAGAAACAATATTTACAATATCTCCTCCAAAACCTTGTTTGCGCATTACTTCGATTCCTGCTTTAGAAACAATAAATTGTCCTTTAACCAAGATATCATATAATCTATCCCATTCTTCTAAAGTATGTTCTGCGATAGATTTAGAAATACTGATTCCAGCATTATTAACCACAATGTCAACACCTCCAAAGGCTAAACACGCTTCGTCTAATGCTTTTTCTGTGCTTACTTCATCAGTAACATTCAATAAAGTACTTGAAACTGCATCTTTACCAAATGATTTGATGAACTCAGCAGTTGCACCTTCTAAACGCTCTTCGTTAATATCGTTGATTACCACACAAGCACCTTCTTGAGCGAATTTTTTAGCGATAGCTTTACCAATTCCGCCTGCAGAACCTGTAATTAAAGCTACTCTTCCAGATAATGCTTTTGGTTTAGGCATACGCTGTAATTTAGCTTCTTCTAACAACCAATATTCAATATCAAAAGCTTCTTGGTGTGGCAAAGAAGTATATTCTGAAACTGCTTCGGCACCTTTCATTACGTTTACTGCATTGATATAATATTCAGATGCCAAACGTGCCATTGTTTTATCCTTAGCAAAAGTAAACATACCAACTCCAGGATATAAAATCACAACTGGATTTGGGTCACGCATTGCTGGCGAGTTTGATTTTTTACATGCATTGTAATAGTCTTTGTACATTGCACGGTAAGCCTCAAAAGCAGGAGTTAATTTTGCTTTGATTGCATCAACATCAGATAAATCTTCGTTTGGATCCAATTCTAAAACCAAAGGACTAATTTTAGTTCTCAAGAAGTGATCTGGACAAGATGTTCCTAATGGAGCTAATTTTGCCAAATCATTAGAGTTAATAAATTCCAAAACTCTTGCGTCGTCTGTATAATGACCAATCATCTGACGTTCTGATGAACAGAAACCTCTTAAGATTGGAGCTACTTTTGCTGCTTTCAATTTACGATCTGCTTCTGGAAGACTGTCGATTTTTTTACCTCCAAAAACTGGACGTGTTTTTCCGTAATTATCTTCTAGGTAAGAAGCACATTTCTCGATTACTTCCAGCGTATTGATATAACTATCAAAAGCAGTATCTCCCCAAGTAAATAAACCGTGAGAACCTAACATGATTCCGCGTAGTTTTTTACCGTTTTTTTCTGCCTCTTCTAAGCAAGCTCTCAACTGAAGACCAAGATCAAATCCTGGACGCTGCCACCCTACCCAGCCAATTTCTCCGTTAAATAATTCTTCTGTGATTTTCTTTCCATCTTTCGCAGCAGCGATCGCAATTGCCGCATCTGGGTGCAAGTGATCAATATGTTTGAATGGAAGAAAACCATGTAAAGGTGTATCGATAGAAGGCGCTTTTGAAGTTAAATCGAAAATACAGTGATTGAATAATTCTACCATTTCATCTTCAAACTCAATACCTCTATAAACATTTTCAAGATTACGAAGTCTGTCCAAATACAAAGCCGCACAACCTGATTTTGTCAACGTTCCAATATCACCGCCAGAACCTTTAATCCACATTACTTCAGAAGATTCTCCAGTAAGAGGATCTTTGTCTGTAATTTTCACAGAAGTGTTTCCACCGCCGTAGTTGGTCAATCTTAAATCAGCCCCTAACAAGTTCGAACGATAAATAAAAAGCGCTACTTCATCACCTGCTAATGCTGCTGCCTTAGCCTCATCCCAAAGGTAGCTTACATGCTTAAAATTCATATTATTAATTGTGTTTGTATTCGACATATACTATTTTAAATTATTTCTTGTATTTATAATGAGTTACCAATTCCTACCAAAACGATTGCAAGCATGATAAGTCCAATTCCCCAGAAAAAAGTTCTCATTGTTTTTTTAGAAACTCCTTTCCATTCTTTCAAATAAAATCCCCAAAAGTTTGCTGTCAAAATGATGGTTGCCATATGGAGAATCCATGAACTAGCGCCATTTCCTAATTTGCTTTCGCCCATTCCGTAAAAGAAAAACTGTAAAAACCACATGGTTCCAGCAAGAGCAGAAAACAATACATTTTTGGTTATTGGAGTAGATTTATCAGTATAATTTTTAATTGATTTGTTTTTAAAATTCAAATAAAGACACCAGATAAAATTGGTTGTTAATCCTCCCCAAAGTAAAACAACATAAGTTACATTATTCTGGAACAAAGGATTAGCTCCATTTACTACAGCTTGCTCTGCCATAGATTTTCCAGCCTCAATTCCGTAATTAAAGAATGAACTTAAAATTCCAGAAATCACGGCTACGATCAAACCTTTTACCAGATTAAAGTCTTTGTCTTTATCTTCATGGCCAGTTGCAAAATCTTTCTCTTTTAGCATTCCTGCTTTTCCAGAAATAGCAATTCCAATTAGATATACAACCACACCCAATAAAACCAACTGACCCCCAGGATTAGAAATCATGTGAGAAAATGAAATCTTACCTTCTGTTGGAACAAAATCATAATAAATTGAAGGAACTAAAGCTCCAAACGCAGAACAGAATCCTAAAGTAATTGAATTTCCTAGCGACATTCCTAAGTAACGAACGCCTAAACCGTATGTTAAGCCACCAATTCCCCAGATCAATCCCATTAAAAAAGTAAAAGATTTTATGGATGGAGATGCAGCTGCAATAATTTCAGTAAAATTTGGAATCGTTAAGTATGCTGCAATTGGCGGAACAATCAGCCAAGAGAAAAATCCTCCTACAAGCCAATAGCTTTCCCAAGCCCAATCTTTCACTTTTTTAAAAGGCATATAAAAACTACCTGAAGAAAATCCTCCGATAGAGTGAAAAATGATTCCTAATAATGATTCCATATTATTGCTTTTGGTTTAGGTAAGGTTTGTTAGTAATTTGGTTTTGTAAAATAAGAGAATGTCAAAAAGAAAACTGTCCTGTACTATCCTTTACGGATTTCATATTTTTTGTTAAAACTAAGGATAATTAGAAATAAGCACTTCTAATTATTGGGTAAATAAATTTAAAATGGCTATTTTAGCAATCGATTTCGCAATTATTAATTCCGCATTTGGGTTAAAATTTAAAAATCATAAAAAAAAGATTACAAGCCTTGCTAAATTCTCTTTTTTGATAAGCAAAATGATTTTGCGTGATAGATTTATCTTCAAAGAAGAGATTTTTTTTAAAACCGTAGAATTAAAATGGGTTTCGCTGAAATACGAGACGTACTTCCAACAATGAACATGATTAAACTTATTAAAATAGATGAAGATTCAAGAGTTCCGAAATACAAACAGATTGTAGATTCTATTCTTCAGAACATAGCCAACGGAAATTTAAAAATAAATCAAAAAATTCCCTCTATTAATAGTTTCAGTGAAGAATTTTATATGTCTCGTGATACTGTTGAGAAGGCTTATAATATTTTAAAAGAAAGAAAAATCATTTCTTCCATTAGAGGAAAAGGCTACTATATTACCCGAACAAAATTGGAATCTAAAGTCAATATTTTGTTTTTGACTAATAAATTGAGTTCCTATAAAATGAAAACTTATAGCTCTTTTATTGATACTTTAGGGGCAAATGCACATGTTGACCTTCAAATTTACCACTGCGATGAGACTTTATTCTTGAATATCTTAGATAAGTTTGAAGGTGCTTACGATTATTATGTTATTACAACGCACTTTAAAACAGATGAATTAAAACATTTGAGCTTTACTGACGATGTTGTAAATGCCATTAAAAAAATCCCACAAGAAAAACTGGTGGTTTTAGATAATATAAAATTAGGAACAGGTAACGATGTCATTAAAATTTATCAGGATTTTGAAAATGATATTTATAATGCCTTAAAAGAAGGCCTTTCTAAAATATCAAAATACAAGCGTTTAATTCTAGTATATCCTGATAAAGCGGTTTATCCTTATCCGAGAAGAATTTTGCATGGTTTCAGAAAATTTTGTGTGGAACACGAAATCAATTTTGAAATCCTGAGTGAGGTTTATGATGATATGATTCTTAAAAAAGGAGATTTGTTTATTACAATCGAAGAATCCGATTTGGTAAATTTAGTGAAACAGATTCGTGATGAAGAGTTTGTTTTAGGAAAAGATATTGGTGTCATTTCATACAACGATACACCTTTAAAAGATTTACTTGGCATTACTGTAATGTCAACCGATTTTAACGTAATGGGAGAAACCGCAGCGAGGATGATCTTGAATAAAGAAAAAGGCCAGGTAAAAGTACCTTTTAATTTTATTGATCGAAATTCTATTTAAGGCATTAAGGTTCTAAGATGCTAAGATTCTAAGTTTTCCTTTCTTTATTTTAAAACTTTGTACTTTGTAAACCATAAAAAACCCCGCTTTATTAGCGGGGTTTAGTTGTATTATTTTTTTGATTCTTCGATAGAAACTTTTCTAAACTCTTTTAAAAGTTTTTCAATTTCCAAAGTCGATTTACGTGCTCTTGGTCCAGCAGCTTTAATTCCTTTTTCAGTCAAAGATTCAGCTTCAGCTTTGAATGTTTCAATTTCGGCGTTGATTTTTACTAATAAATCTTTCATGCTTATATATTGTTAAATTAAGTCACAAAAATAAAAGTTTGTGTGATAGTTACAACAATTTTGCTGTTAAATTTAATGCAGTTTTTCATTCATTTTCTTCACAATAAATTGACCTTAGCTTTTCATAAAACACCAATAAACACAACAAACTAACAATCAATCACTTATTTCAATTGCATCTCCATTATTGTCATTCTAATGCTTTCTATAAAGTATGCTATGCAAACAATTTTAATCTTAAAATAGGATCAAAAACAATTCTATTTGTTAATTTTTTTGTGGAGAAACTCCCTTAAAAAGGAAAAAATTACTCGATTAGAGTCTTATTTAAGGTAGACATTCTTTGAAATAAGCCTATATATGATGCTTTTATCTATCTTAATTTTTGATGATTCCATAATTAAGTTTTCAAATCTAAAATTGCTTAATCGCACATTCGGATCTTTTTCTACTCCATAAAAACTAGTGTATTTAATATCAATATTTCTAACCATTAACCAAAGCAGGATAAACATCCAACTTTTGTTGCGAAAAAGTGAAGCTCAACCCTCCCAAAAAAGCCAAAACAATAACAAATTTTCTTATCTGTATAGAGGGTCTATCGTTTCAAAATTATTTTAATTCAACTTTTACTTTTGCAGAAAGTTGTTTGGCTAAATTTGTTACATAATTTGTAAAAAAAGCCGAATCATTAAAGCCTTTATCTGCACTCAATTCCCAAGCTGCAATAGCATAATAGCTGATTTCTTTATTGTTTTCAACTTTTAGTTTTGCCAAATAAGAATCTGTTAGCTGCCCTGTTTTTGGAGCTTCAATATAACCTTGGTAAATTTTTGCCGGAACTAAAATAGCTGTTCCTAAAATCCATTGACGTTCGTAAGTCAGATAATCATGCTGAATTAAACAAACCCAATCTCCCGCTTCAATAACCTGAAGCGGTTTTTTATTGTTTAAATTAGAAATTGCGGCCAAAAAAGTTTCATTTCCTTTAATGCCGTTTATAGAAACGGTATTTTTATAGCCATACATTCCAGGCCAGATCGAAGTCGTTTCTTGCACCTGATACAAATTTCCAGAAGCATTCCAATTTTGGTAGTGATAGCTCAAAACAGAATTTACAGGCCCTTCTGTCACAATTTTAAAAGTGGTCTTTTCTACATTATTGATGGTGTCATTTCCTAAAATTCCAAGCCTGTTTATTTTATTATCAATTAGCAAGGCATAACCACCTAATCCTACAGAATTTCCAACAGGAAAAATATCTCTTCCCCAATCGTACATTACATGATAATTATCTTCAACCGCACCTTTACTATTTATTCCAACATTCTCTGGAGTTATTCCTGGAAGTTTTTTTCCGAAAACATCTTTCGAATTTCTTCCGTCCAAATAATGTCTAAAACCGACTTTGTCATTTTCCCAAGTTGGTCCATCCGTCTGGTATTTTTGATAGCCTAATTTTTTATGAACCTGATCTGCCATTAAAACTTCTTTCGTATCTGGATGAACCGGAAGATTTTTTCCTTCTCTTTTTCCAAAACGAACACTCGTTTTAATGATAAACTTCGGATCTGTTTCTGACCATTTTAATAAAATATCTTTTTTCTCGCCAGGTAAAAAATCAGCCGTAAAGAAAAGTTCATCCCATTTTCCATCGCCGTTAAGGTCATTGGTCTGCGCTGGAATGGTATCGTTTTTATAAATCAAAATCGGATAAGTTCCTTTTATGGCACTTTCTCCAACATAATCTCTTTTAATAGAAATTGCTTTTTGGGCCAATGCCAGTGAGCTCTCGTTTTTCAACACAATAGTTATTTCTGATGCATTTTGAGAAACTTTACAAGCTGTAAATAAAGCTGTAAATAAAGCAAATGGAAGATAAAATAATGCTCTTTTTTTCATTGTTTCTTAGTTCTTAATTTTTCCGAACAATTTAAGAGTTTTAATTGTTATAATAACACTTAAAATCAAGAAACTTTGTGCAAAGAATTCTACTTCTTTAATTAAAAAAGCAGAATAAAGAATAACTCTATCCTGCTTTCAAAAGCAATATTTTAATTAAAATATGTTAGCTTAGAAAAATTATAAAAAATAAAAGATAAATTACATTAAAAAATACATTGCTTTGTAGTATTCCTGAAACTTTTTCTGAGAAATCTTTTTGTATAAAGAAGCTTTTTTAATTGTTTTAAAACCCAATTTATTGTCAAAAAATGTTTTTAGCTCCTTTAAGATTTCAGTTCTCGTCTTAGATTCATCAAACAAAATAAAGTTATTTGCTCCTTCTAAAAATGATAAACTTCTATAAAAATTTAAATTAAATAAGTAAACCAAAATATTAGATCCTTTTTTCTCTTTTGCTAAAAAATTGAGCAATTCACTATGATTGTGTATTACAAAAACAATACGGTCAAATTCTCTCGTCTCTACTTCGTCAAAAAAGGAACCTTCAATAAAATCGAACTCTTCTTTAAATCTTTTTTTGAACATTTTCAAGAAAACACCTTTGCTATCAAGCACTAAAACTTTTTCATTCTCCATCATTCCAATTTTTAATACATACAAACATAAATCAGCAAATAATAAATAAATACCCTAATAAGCCAAAAAAAGAATATTATAAGGTATTTTTAAACTTTTATGATATGGGTAACATTATTCTCGACAAAAGCCAATAACTCCTCCATTTTTCTATAGCCATAATCTTTTCTAGAAATTGTAATAATATAATTATTCTGCCCTTTTATATATAGGAACAAAAAATTCTTAGTCAAGATAGCCTTCTCTATTGCTGTCCATTTATGGGTTAATCGCCCTAAAGGAAACCTAATACATACTTTAGAATCTGTAAATATAAATTTATATCTATTGTTCAATTTTCGAAATTTGACAAATCTTTTTGCTAATTGAAAGGCCATTTTTGAAATGGCATCAATAAATGAGTTTTCAATTACGACAAAAAATACAATTATCGCTAAACTTCTTATCAGCCAAAGAAAAAAATCAGCCTCAAGATTAATATGAGAGAAATCAAAAAAAATTACAAATAATAAAACCAATATTGAGATAAAAACAATACGGTCTTTAAACAAATGTTCAAAATACATTTTGTTCAGTTTTCTTATCTCAGAAAGGTGCAATTGAAACTCTAAAGAAAAATTTGAAGGATTCATAATATTCATTTCGGATTTTTTCTAATCACCAAAATTACCTTTAAAGTTTCTCTGTATAAGAACCCTTTAAGTTTTATAACTATCAAAATAAGACTTAAATTTTTCCTTTAATTTTTTTTTACGACATAAAAACAAAAAACAAAGTTTTTTATATAAAAAATCAATATTACAGAAAGCTTGTAAAAGACAAAAAAATAACAAAATACGACATAAAAACAAAGCGTATTTATTTTGTTTTCAAATAGTTAACAACAATCATAGTTTTGTTTTGAGGTTAAAATTATTTATTTACTTTTGAAATTAATCTAAAATTATTACAAATAATTTCCTACAATGAATCTATACTCAACAGAAGAAGATTTACGAGAAAAAATAAAAGAAATTACCTGTCTTTACGATATTTCAAAAACTATATCGAAAACAAATTCTATAAATATTCAGACGCTATATGATATCATTATAAGCACAAAAAATGCATGGCGTTATAGCACAGATAGTATTGTGGAACTTCACATTAAAGATTATCACCTATCAACATCTGAACAGATAGAACCAGCCATTTTTCAATCTAGCGTCATAATAGTAAATAAAACAAATTACGGTTATATTAAAGTTTACTATCCTTCAAAAAAATATATTTTGGATGACTTCAGCGAAGATGAGCAACAGCTTCTAGATACAATTGCGCTAGAAATCGGGAATTACATTGACAAGTATCAAACTTTAGAAGAAAAAGCAGCTTTAAAAGCAACTATTGAGCGTATGGAACGTCTTTCTTTACTTGGCGAAATGACGGCAGGAATTGCGCACGAACTGAACACACCACTTGGCAATATTTTAGGTTTTGCTGAACTTATAAAAGAAAAAAATTCGAATCCAAAAATTAGTACTGATCTTTCTATTATCATTAATTCGGTAATATATTCGCGCGAAATCATCAAAAAACTAATGTTCTTTTCTTGTGAAATGCCCCAAAAACTAGAATTGCAAGAACTTAAGCCTATCATAGTTTTTGCCTTAACTTTTCTAAAATCCAATTTTCAAAAAAAGGCCATAAAGCATGAATTAATTTTCAAAAATGACTCTATAATGGCCACAATAGATTCAGTTCAAATTACCCAAGTACTATTTAATCTACTAATAAATGCAATTTATGCTTCGCCTGAAAAAAGTACTATTAAAACAATAGTAGATAATGACGAAACCAACTTGTATTTGAAAATTGAGGATAATGGAACAGGAGTTCCTGATTCTATAAAAGAAAAAATATTTGAACCTTTTTTTTCAAGCAAGCCACTCAATTATGGATGCGGACTTGGTTTAAGCGTAGTCCATAGCATAATTCAAAATCACAATGGCGAAATTACACTTCAAAACAATTTCCCATGCGGGTCAATTTTTAGCATTCAAATTCCTGTTATACTGCCGGCCACATACTCCATGCCTGCAGGCAGAGACAGCGAGAATTTTGCACCGCTGAGTGCCGCAGCATTATTGTTGACAATGTCTACCTTGTAAGTACCAGGGGCTCCGCCCTGACTGAGACTTACTGGCTGATAAGAGGTTGGTGCATTTATCTGCACTTGAGCAAATGCCCCTCCTCCTATTACAAACAACAATAACAACAAAATGAATGTAATTTTTGTTTTCATAAATCACTTTTTTAATTAAAACAACCTATATAAATACTGCTAAATCAGTTTTTTACTATTTGCAGCGGTACTGTATGGGCTATTTTTAATTGCTTGTTTTTTTTAATAAAATTTGATACTTGAAAAATTGTGGCGCAAAATTCATCCTATTTTGAATTTCATTTTACCAGTAAAAGATTTTAGAATAACAGTTTAAGACCGATTTATTATGAAATGTGGGGTGTGAGGTGTGAAATGTGGAGTGTGAAATGTGGAGTGTGAAATGTGAAATGTGGGGTGTGAAATGTGAGATGTGGGATGTGAAATGTGGGGTGTGAAATGTGGGATGTGAGATGTGGGGTGTGAGATGTGGGGTGTGAAATGTGTAGTGTGTGGTGCGAGATGTCAATTATCAATTGTGAATTGTCAATTATAAAAGGCTGTTTGTTTTGGTTTTGGTTTAAAAGGCGTATAAAAAAAAGGAGAAAATTAAAAATTTTCTCCTTTGCGTATGGCATGTAAAAAATGCAAAGAGTAATCAAAGAATTTCACAACGAGATTACTATTTACTATTACAAATGTCTTATTTCAAAAATACTTTTATAGCTCGTAAAAGTTTTTAAAGTTATATTTTAAGACAGAATTAATTGTGAATTGTGAATTGTCAATTATGAATTGTGAATTGTGAATTGTTAGCTCGCATAATTCTCTTATCAGCCCTATTCTTATATTTAAAGGTTGTTTCCCCTTATAGTTTAATTCCGTTTTTAAGATTTTTTAACGAAGCATCTTTTGAAAGCTTAATTTGATTAATTACAATTTCAGCGATTTTATTTGCTCCTAATGATGAAAGGTGCGTATCGTCGGCCTTATCTTTATCATAAAAGGCATTTTCTCCCGCTTTGAAATGAAGATGAAGCTGTTTTGATTTTTCTGGTCCATAAGACTGCTCCAATAATTCGGTATAATATTCCAAATCTATAAAAGGCACATTGTACTCTTGTGCAACCAATCGGGTTTCTAAAGGATAATCGCCATGTGTTGGCACTAAAACTCCTTTTTCGTTAAAATTACGTCTACTAATAGAAGTTAATAATACCGGAATAGCGCCTTTTTCTCTGCTTTCTTTTACAAAACGAATCAGGTTGTATCTGTAGGCCGTATGCGGATTGGTATAGCGCGACGAATCTTCTATTTTTTCGTCATTATGTCCGAATTCTATAAAGACATAATCACCTTTTTTAAGTTTGTGGTAAACAGAATCCCAGCGTTTTTCATTGATGAAGCTTCTGGTGCTTCGTCCGTTTACGGCTTTATTGATTACGGTTACGTTTTCTTTGAAAAAAGGTTGCAATACTTGAGCCCATCCATGTTCTGGATTTTTTTCGGGGTCTTTTTTATTAGCCATTGTAGAATCTCCTATGCAATATAGGGATGTTTTTTGTGCGAAACTTACTGTGGTGATAAGGAATGCTAGGATGATATATTTTTTCATTTTCTTTTATTTTTGTTTTTTACTGCGAAGTTTTTTTCTACCGCAAAGTGCACAAAGGTTTAATAAAGAAGGTAAAGAGACAAAGCTTTGTGCCTTATTTGGCAAAGCACATAAAGAATAAAAACTTTGCTCCCGATAGCTATCGGGATTGCGCTTTCTTTATGTGCTTTGCGTCAAAATTAACTGCAAAGTAGACGCACTGCGGTGCGTCTCTACAAAAAACCTTTGAACCTTTGTTGCTCAGAACCTTTGAACCTTTGTAAAAACCTAATGTTTTGAAACTGCTGTAGGCACTGTTGCTTTTTTACCTATAAACACATCTGTCATCAAGACGTTTTCTGCATTTTCGTTTGACAGGGCGTTTTTCGCTTCTTTGATTTCTATGTTTTTTAATGATATATTCTTGATTTTTTTGTCTGCAAATCCCTGAATTACGATTCCAGATTCGGATGCTTTGTTACAGGTGATATTGGAGAAATATACATTTGATATATCTGACTGATACCCTTTCCCTTCTCCATGATAATTTGCCGTAATATAAAGACAATCTTCTACTTGGTCTAACTGAATATTATTAACAAATATATTTTTAATATAACCACCGCGATCGGCATTTGTTTTTAGATAAATGCCACGCTTTAAATAACCTGCCGTTTTACAATTCTCGACATATACATTCTGAACGCCTGCCGACATTTCGCTGCCGATTACGACGCCATGAAGTCCTTTAAAATTACAGTTTCGTATCACTATATTTTCGCTTGGGGTTGCTGTATTGGCTCTTCCTTCGTGATCTCTTCCTGCTTTTATGGCTACATTATCGTCTCCATTATCAAAAGTAACATTTTCTATTAAAACGTCTTTTGCGTATTCGGGATCGATTCCGTCGTTGTTATGATTTAGCGATTTATAGCTTATACCACGAATGGTTATGCTTTTTGATTTTAATAAATGCAGGCACCAAAAAGGCGAATTTTCTATTCGAATATTTTCTACCAAAATGTTCTTACAGTTTAAAAACTGGATCATTTGCGGTCTTAAGAAATAACCTTCTCCAAATTTTCTTTCTTCGATTGGAGTGCTATTATGATTCATTTCGCGGCTACGGTTTTTGCCCTCGTTTTCTTTTGCTTTAAAGGTTTTCCATGTTTTTCCTCCTTCTCCATCAATAGTTCCTTCGCCAGAAATAGCAATATTGGTACAACTATTAGCATATATTAACGGACTGTAATTGTAAAGCATCGTGCCTTCCCAGCTTGTTAAAACCATCGGGAGATAATCTTTCGGATTGTCGCTGAATTTTATTTTGGCTCCTTTTTCTATCTTCAAATTGACATTGCTCACAAAATGAATTGGTCCGTTTATTTTATAGATTCCCTTTGGTACAATAATAGTTCCGCCATTGTTCTTCTTGCACAATGCCATTGCTTTGTCAAAGGCCTTTTTATTATCGGCAATAGAATCGCCTTTTGCTCCCAGTTTTAAAATATTTATCTGATAAGCAGGTACTGTCGGAAGCTGAATATTGTTTACAATAGCATCTACTTTTGCCGATGGAAAATCTCCGTTTTGTGCAAAACATGTACTGGTGATGAGTATTAAGAGAAGATATTTTAGATTCATTTTTTTATATTGAATTTGTAATCGTTTTTTTTACCGCAAAGTGCGCTAAGGTTACGCAAAGTTCGCAAAGGTTTAATATTTAAGGAGACAAAGAAACAAAGCTTTGTGCCCTTTTGATGTAGAACATAACGAAAATAAAGAAAAAACTTAGTGGACTTTGTGTAACCTTCGCGTACTTTGCGGTAAATTAACCGCTGTAAACTGAGACTGTGACTGAGACTGTAAACTGAGACTGCAACTGAATACTAAAAATACCACGCTCCAACTTTATCTTTAAGAATGTTCTCTATTGAATACTGCCCTGCTTCTTTCTTGGAAAGCTGATGCGACCACTTTACTCTTTTTGCAGGCTGAAACCCTACGCCAGTGCAATTGTATTCGGCATAAAAAGATTTTTTTTCTGCTTCTGGTTTAGACCAGTTTTCCCAGCCTTCAGCTTTAATCTGGCTTCCCATTTCGCAGTTTATAAAAACCGTTTTGGCATAAATACGCCATGGTCTTCCTAAATAAACGTCTTTTGCATCTTGATTTGCTGTGAGTTTGCAGTTTTTAAAAACGAATCCGAAAGGAGTTCCTTCTGGAGTTGAAGCTGCTGTGATATACGAACTTTTAATACTGTGGATAGTACAGTTTTCGAATAAAGCAGTTGCACCTCCAAAAATAAAATCGGTTGTTCCTTCTATGTAACAGTCTTTAAAATATTGTTTGGCCTCTTTTCCAGATAGATATAATGTATCCTGATTTCCTAGAAGATTACAGTTCACTATTTTGGCACGATTTGCTGTAACTGACAACGCAATAGCTTGTCCGCGTTCTCCTGAAGTATTTTTAATGGTTAAGTTTGATGCCGAAAAATCGTCTCCCTCAACCAAAAGCGTATAGGTATAAAAGGTACTGTTTCTTCCGAGTCCGATTTTTGAAAAATTATCATCAAAAGTTATAATCGTATTTTCTTTGCTTTCTCCTTGTAAAACGACATTAGTATTCCATTCTGGGATTCGGACTTTCTCGTTGTATATCCCGTTTTTTACGAATATCGTCACTTTCTCATACGGAAAGGCTGGAGTTGCATAAACGGCATCTTGAATTTTGGTGTAATCTCCAGAACCGTCTTGTGCGACAGTAATGTAATTGATATTTTTCTTTTCGGCAGCACCTACTTTCGTTCCATTTTTAACAGCCCAGTCTGGAAATTTTTTCAAAACTTCCTGCGGTGCATCTGAATACCAAGAGTAGCCATTTCTTCTTTCTGATCCAATTTGATCTAATGATTTTTTCTTGATTCCGTCACGATCACAAAAGAAAGGTTCATTGGTTTCCAAATCTATAAATCTCGCCCAGATTGGTTTCGCATTTGCTGTTGGAATCATTTTTTTATCTACAATTTTTCCAGCGTCATTTAAAATTCTTTTTTCTTCTAAATTGGTGATTTTTGTTTTTTCAAACCAAGCCACAGCGCTTTTTACAGCAGTAACTATTTCTGGAGAAGGTTTGTCTAAAGACATTAAAAGCAATACAATTTTGGCCGATTCGTAACCGCTTAGCGATGCTAATTCAAAAGCTCTTGCATTTGCAGGTGCCAGCGTAACTTCGTCATGCTGTGCACACCATGCGGTTAAAACTCCGTTTTGTTTGTATTGTGTTTTTAAAATACAGTCGATTCCTTTATCAAAAGCTTTTTTACATTTTTCTACAACTTCTTTTGATGGTTTAATGCTATAATAATCCGAATCGTCTGCTACGGCTTTTATGACATTCATAATATTAACCATCGAATCGTCATTGTATGTAATATGGGCATAATAGCCTTTTTTTAACGGATAAAACTGTGGCCATCCTCCATTTGCATATTGAGCTTCTAACAGATAATTTAATCCTTTTAAGAAAGATTCCTTATAACGTTCGTCTTTAACCTGAGCATACATTCTAGACATAAAAAGCATTTCTTGACAGGTTGCTCCATTGTCTGTAGTGGTTTCTACGGCCGTTTTTTTGAGTGCAATTAAATCTGTTTTCTGCTTCTCGGTCAATTCATCCTGCATCTGAATATTCTTTGGCCAACCACCAATGTCTCTTTGGTAGAGCAATACATTTTCGGCTATTCTTTTGGCATCTGCGCTCGCAAACCAAGAGGCATCATTCTTACGAATAACTTCAGGCCATCTTTTGTAGGTGTTCTGAGCATTTACAGCAAAACTGCAAAGGCATAAAAAAAGTATTATTTGTTTTTTAAAATGCATCATTTCCTTCTTATTTCGTTACTCTAAACCAATCTACTTCAACATTTCCAGAATCATTTTTTACTTCTTCACCTAAGGCAAAAAGTCCGACTTTGGCACCAATCCATCTTCCTTCTCTTGATTTGAAATCATTTCCGATAGTTTCATAATTTTTATCATCTAAGCTGTAAAAGAAACTGCATATTCCATCTTTCTTAATTTGAACTCTCAGATAAATGGTATTGTTTTCTATTAAAATTGATTTTGTTCCTGTTTCTGAAACCGTTTTGTCAAAAGTTCCTGTTTTTTGGTTCAAGTATAGTTTTCCATCGATATTTTTAAAGCATAGAAAACTGTAATCTAATCCCATTACAATCAAACCTGTTGATTCGCCTTTTAATCTTGAATTAAAAGTCAGTTTTGCTGTAGCTGTAAACTCTTCTGCTGGAAATTTTTGTAATAACAAATTGGGTGCATTGAAGATGTTCGAAGTACTAGTATTACAAAAAAGATTCAGATACCCTAAACTAGTCGGGAATCCGAAATTAGTTTGTCTGTTGGCTTGCCACTGCCATTGTAATCCTAATTTAGGTTCGTTAAACTCATCTGAAGTTGCCGGAACTTCTATTGGATATTTTTTACCAACATTTGGCTTTCTATAGGTAGTTACAGGCTCACCAATTCCATTTTTATCAAAATCCTCCCCCATAACTGGCCAATCGTTTACCCATTTCATTGGCTGAAGATGAACAATGCGTCCGTAAGCACCTTTATCCTGAAAATGGAAAAACCAGTCTTCTCCTGTCTGAGTGGTAACCCAAGCGCCTTGATGCGGACCATTTATTGTGGTCGAACCTTGTTCTAGAACCTTTTTCTTTTCATAAGGTCCAAAAACATTTTTCGATCTTAAAACAGTCTGCCATCCTGTTGGAACGCCACCAGCTGGAGCAAAAATGTAATAATATCCATTTCGTTTGTAAAATTTAGGCCCTTCAATAGTCTCTTCATCCTTGTGCCCGTCAATAACCATTACTTCATCATTGTTTACGACGGTTCCCTCTGGATTCATGGTACACACTACTAGCAAGCTTTTAATCTGCGCACGACTTCCTGCAAAGGCATGAGTCAGATAAGCTTTGCCATCTGTATCCCAAAGCGGACTCGGATCAATCAATCCTTTTCCTGCTTTTACCAAAAGCGGTTCAGACCAAGGTCCTTCTGCTTTCTTAGCTTTAATCATATAGATTCCGAAATCGGGATCTGGATAGTAAATGTAAAATTCGTTTTTATGAAAAGTAATGCTTGGCGCCCACACTCCATTTCCGTGCTGTACGCTATCGTACGTTTCAAACGGTGGCTGTTTTGCCAAAGCATGTCCAATAATTTTCCAGTTTACCAAATCTTTTGAATGTAAAATCGGTAATCCTGGAATACAGTTAAATGAAGAAGCTGTCATATAATAATCATCGCCTACGCGAACAACATCTGGATCTGAATAATCGGCATGAATAATCGGATTTGTGTAAGTTCCGTCTCCGTTATCTGGCGTCCAGACTTGTGCTATATTCTTTTGAAAAGAAATAATGCAGAAGAGGAATAGGATGATTTTTATGTTTTTCATTTTTAACTACACTTTTTATTTAAACCCGACAGGTTTTGAAAACCTGTCGGGTTTTTAACTTGCTTATTCTTTGAGATGCTTCGACTTCGCTCAGCAAGACAAACATTACAATTGATAATTAACAATTGATAATTAACAATTGTCAATTATCAATTATCATTGTATTTATCTATTCAATTCAATAGCTGCCAAAATAAAAGGCCCTGTTGCTTTAGGATCGTTGTCTTTTTTTCTTTCGTTTACGTAATATTCGTAAGAACCGTCACGGTAAGGAGTTCCTCCTAAACCTGCAACTTGACAGCAGTTTGTTAAAGTGATTCCGCCATCTTCGTCTACTTTTTTGATTAAAACTGTAGTCAATCCGTCAAAAGCTTTGTTGGCTGCTTTTTTAAATTTAGCTGGTAAATATCCTTTGTTTGCCCCTTTTGCAAAAGCATATGAAAACATTGCAGAACCAGAAGCTTCTAAATAATTATCTTTTTCACCGCCTTTATCTGTAACTTGATACCACAAACCTGATTTACTATCCTGAAATTTAAGTATCGCTTCAGAAGCATTGTTTAAATATTTAATCAATTCTTTTCTTTTTGGATGGTCTTTTGGCATATAATCTAAAACATCAACCAAAGCCATTACATACCAGCCCAAAGATCTAGACCAAAAGTTTGGAGAGTTTCCAGTTTCTTTATTTGCCCACGGCATTTGTTTGCTTTCGTCCCAACCGTGATACAATAATCCAGTTTTTGGATCTGTTGCTTTAAGCTGAATTACTTCAAACTGTTTTGCGATATCATCAAAACTTTTTCCGTTCTCAAATCTAGCTGTGTATTCTGCGTAGAATGGTTCTCCCATGTATAAACCGTCTAACCACATTTGGTTTGGATAGATTTGTTTATGCCAGAATCCGCCGCTTTGAGTTCTTGGCTGTTCTGTAAGCTGTTTGCGAATTAATTGCAATGCTTTTAAATATTTATCTTCTTTTGAATAATCATAAACATTAAAAAGCAAACGTCCAGGCAATACTAAATCAATATTATATTTATCGAATTCGTAAGTATTAATACTTCCGTCAGCTTGAACTAAATTATCTACATAACCTCTGATGTAAGCTTTATATCTAGGATCAGGATTTTTTTTGTACAGTTCTTCGATTGAATGCAATACTAAAGCGTGAACATAATCCCATTTAGGTTTTTTAGCATCATCAATCATGTATGCTTCTGGATGGCGTTTCATCAATGTCAAGGCCATTTTATCAGACCATTTCGCATTCTTTCCAATCACAATCTCTTTTGCTGGTTCTTGCGATGTTACTTTACAACTTGTAATGGTCATGAAACAAGCCATCAAAATCGACATGAAATAACTTTGCTTTCTACTATTTTTCATTTCAAAATATATTTAAATTCTACTATTTTTCTAATTCAACTGCAGCTAAAATAAAAGGCCCTAATCCATGTGAATTATCCACTTTTATTTTTTCGCCTATATAATATTTATAGGAACCATCCCGATAAGGATTTCCTCCTAACCCTGCACTAGCGCAAACTTGAGTAATATGTATTTCTCCGTCTGGATCTACTGTAACCAATTTTTCTGTAATTCCGTCAAATCCTTTTTCTGCTAACTTTTTATAGCTTTTTGGCAAATACCCCTTTTTTACTCCTTTTGCAAATGCATAAACAAACATTTCAGAACCTGATGCTTCAAGGTAATTTCCTTTTCTATTTCCAGCATCTGTAACTTGATACCATAATCCTGATTTATCTTGATATTTTGCAACAGCTTTCGAAACCTCATTTAAATACTGAATAAGTTCTTTTCTTTTAGGGTTTTCTTTTGGCATAAAATCTAAAACATCAACCAAAGCCATCATGTACCAGCCTATAGATCGAGACCAAAAATTGGGTGAGGTTCCTGTTTCTTTATTCGCCCAATCCATTTTTTTACTTTCATCCCAAGCATGAAAAAGAAGACCCGTTTTTTGGTCTAAAGTATGCAGGTGAATCTGCTCAAACTGTTTTACAATATCATCGAAGCTTTTTCCTTGCTCAAATTCAGCTGTATATTGTGCATAAAATGGAGTTCCCATATACAATCCATCCAACCACATTTGATTTGGGTAAATCTTTTTATGCCAAAATCCTCCCGAATTTGTTCTCGGATGCGTTTCCAATTGTTTTCTTAAAAGCTGTAGCGCTTTAATATAACGGTCTTCTTTGGTTTGCTTATAAATTTCAAAAAGTCCTTTGCCAGCATTTATATAATCAATATTGTAATCTTCTAATTTATAATTTAGAATATCACCAGAACTGTTTATTACTGTTTCGTAATACTCTTTAACATAATTGAGATAAATCGGATTTTGTGTTTTATTGTACAGATTCTCAAAAGCAGTCATCATAAGCCCTAGCTTATAATCCCATTTTGGTTTTTCATTATTATCAATTTGCCAAGCTTTTGGGTCACGCTTCATAATAGAAAGAGCCATTCTTTCAGACCACTTCAAGTCTTTAGAAATAACAATTGTCGTTTCTTGAGCTTTTGCATTCATAAATGAAAACAGCAAGCCAATAACCATGAGTGGTAAACCAAAATATTTTTTCTTTCTATCCATTAAAAACATTTATTTATCCAATTCGATTGCGCTTAATAAAAAAGCACCCAATCCTATTGCACCATTTTCTTTTGTTTTGGAAGACAAATAATAGTTGTTTGTTCCGTCGCGAAATGGTTTTCCGCCCAAACCTACATTTGATGAAACATTCAATACATTCACTTCTCCCTTTTTATCTACTTTCACAAATTCTTTTACAAAACTGTCAAATGATTTTTTAGCTGTTGTTTTGTAGCTTGAAGCTAAATATCCTTTATTGGCTCCTTTTGCAAATGCATAAATAATCATTCCAGAAGCAGAAGATTCTACGTAATTTCCGTATAAGTCTGGTTTATCTGCTACTTGATACCATAACCCATTTTCGCTTTTGTACTGATTTACATTTTTTGCAATCTGATTCAAGTACTCCACCAAAACTTTATGTTTTGGATGCGATTTTGGGAAATAATCTAATGTTTCCACCAATGCAACCATATACCAGCCAATTCCTCTGCCCCAAATAGTTGGCGAAGTTCCTGTTTGTTTATCTGCCCACGCGATTTCTTTACTTTCGTCCCAAGCTTGGTACACCAAACCTGTTTTTTTGTCTACAATATGTTTTTGAACGAGTTCGAATTGTTTTGCGATATCATCTAAACTTTTTCCTTTTTCATATTTAACCGTAAACTGTGCATAAAAAGGTTCTGCCATATACAAACCGTCAATCCACATTTGGTTTGGGTAAATCTGTTTGTGCCAAAATCCTCCACTAGGTGTTCTCGGCTGACTTTCTAACTGATTTCTTAAATTCCCGATAATCTGCAGATAGCGCGAATCTTTTGTAACATCGTATAAATTAAACAGTAGTTTTCCCGGATTCAGACAATCGATATTGTATTCTTTAATATCGTATTTTTTGATATTTCCAGTACTGTCAATCATTCCATCAACATATTCTTTAATATAATTGAGGTATTTTTTATTGTTTGTTTTCTGGTATAGTTTTTCAAAACCAGACAATACAAAACCCATTTTATAATCCCATTTTGGTTTTTCGTTTCCGTCAAGCTGCCAAGCATTCGGATATTTATTTAAAATAGAAAGAGCGGTTCGTTCTGACCATTTTAAATCGTACGAAATTGCATTGTCTGATGCCTCTGTCTGATTTTGCGCAATTGCAAAAACACTAAAAAACAGAAATAACAATAGGGCTGTTTTTTGATACTTCATATTTATATTTTTTTTAGCTACAGATTAATAGATTATTTGGATTATTCTTTGGCTGTTTTTTTAACACATAGATACATCGTCTAGAAAACTTAATAATAGGCGTTTCACTTGCAGCAACAAACATAGTTCGCTATGTCTAGAAGCTTGCTACTTAAAATACTCTTTTAAAACGCTATACAATCTATATTTCTATGTGTTAAAATTTCTCACGCAGATTTGGCAGATTTTTAAATCATTTTAATCCTTTAATCTGTGGCAAAAAACAATTTACATTTTTCCTTTTTTATTCAGTACTTCCAATTGTTTGTCTAAATACTGAACAAACTCTTCTTTAGTTTTAATTCCGTTTACTTCTTGTTCCCAAGCGCCTAAAAGGTAAAAAGTCACCGCTTTTGTTGTTGGCTTAAAAACTAAAAGGTAATCTAAGTCTGTATCTTCAATATTTTCGATAGTACTAATTTCATAAAAAATTGCCATTCCTAACTTATCTGGAACCAAAGATTGTTCTCCGTAAGTTGCTAAATATGCCCATTTTTTATTTTTGCTATCTTTTTTAAGCAATTCAGCTGTTTTTGTTTTTACAATTCCAGTACAAATTCCTTTGATTGCTTGCGAAGCTTTTATGGTATGTTGAGTATAAAGCTGATCTGGTTTAATTGTCAATTCTGACACAAAATCGATTTTATCTGAAGCTGTTTTCCATCCATAATAATTCACTTTTACTGTAGATTCATTTGACTTATTAGCCACTGTTGCAATTGTTGAATCTACTTCACGGAAGTGTAATTTTTCTTTGTTTAAATAACGGTCTATAGAACCGATTCCGATTCCTTTTCCTGCTTTTAAAATATCGGCTCCCCAATCGCTCATTTCATGATAAGAATCAAAACCGTCCTGCCCTACTTTTGGTAAAATATTTTCTGATGTCTTTTTTCCAAAAATATCAATAGCATTTCTCCAGTCTAAGTATAAACGATATCCAATTCTATTGTTTTCCCATCCTGGACCTTCGTAACGAATATCAAAAGAATGGTCGGTATGTTCTGGAGCCAGCTTTAATCTGTCCACATTTTTAAAAACAGTACCTCCTTTATATTTCCTTCCTTCCCATTTTCCGTCTGTTTTTGCAGATATTTCGGCATACGTTTTATTGGTTTTGATATCATACTTCTGCGCATTTATGGCTGTTATACCTGCGAAAAATAAAACTGCTGTGGTGATTTTTGCTTTCATTTGTATTCTAAATTATTTAAAAATTGTATCTAAAAATCGTACGCTGTACGAGATTGTCTGTGTAAACCAAGGGTCATAAAACCAAAATGAATGAGGCGAATCTGGAATAGTCTGCACTTCATTATAGATTTTATATTGATTCAAAATCTGAATCATATCGTCTCTTCCTGCATGAAATCTCGGTATACTGCTGCAGATATATAATACCGGTGGTGTATTTTTGTCTGTATAACTCAATGCAGATGCGTTCTTCCAATTCTCAGGAATCTCATCTGATTTTCCTCCTAGCCAAAATGCTGCCATATCTCCCTCTGACGATTCAGGATGTTTAAATGCCAAAACACCGTCTACATCAATTATCGCATTGACTTTTGACGATGCTCTGCTTTTAAAATTTTTATCTTCAAAAAGCGGGTCATTATTTGTTGTACCAATCAAAGCTGCCATCTGACCTCCCGAAGAACAGCCTAAAACTGCAATTTTGTTTGGATCTACATTAAATTTAACCGCATTGTCTTTTATAAATTTTATCGCATTCTTGACATCAATAACCCCATCAGGATATTTTGCTTCTAAAGATAATCTGTATTCAATCGCAAAACACGAATAACCTTTTGCTGCAATTTCTTTTCCGATAAACTGCATTTGATTTTTATTTCCCGATCTCCATCCTCCGCCATGAATCATAATTACAGCAGGATTTTTTTTCTTTTTAGTATTGATAAAAGCATCAAAATGTAAAACACGATTTTGCTCTTTATTGTAAACTAAATCAAATGTTTCCTTAACATCTGGATTTGCTTTTATTTCTGGAATAGTAATAAATGGATACTTCTTAATTAATTTAGCATAAGTGCTTTTAATGGTATACGACGTGTCTACCTTGTATTGCTGGCTTTGCATTACAATTACATTAAAAAACAACACTAAGATTAATTTAAATTTTCGCATTTCTAATCTTTACTTTTTAGTTAAGAAAGGAGTTCGACCTATAGTCAAACTCCTTTTTAACTACTTCAAAAAACATAGTTCTCAAAAAACTAACAAATTACTAATAACCAGGATTTTGAGGAAAATCTTTATTTTGGTTTAAATCCAAAGCAGATTGTGGTATTGGTCTTAAAATTTTAAGCTTACCATCAACACCAACAAAATTTGCTTCTTTAATTTTATAATTATAAGCCGAAGCTCTTGCTACCAAAGTTCCTGTACGTTTTAAATCGAACCAGCGTTTGTACTCTCCTAATAGCTCTCTTCCTCTTTCGTCTAGAATATAATCGATGTTAAATTGGGCTAAAGTTGCATTTGCTACACCTGCTCTTCTTCTCACTTCATTTAAACGAGCTAAACCTGTTCCTGGATTTCCTGCTTTTAAATAAGCCTCAGCAGCAATTAAATACGTTTCTCCAAGTCTCGAAACAATAATATCTCTTGTACTTACAGGCCCTGTGCTTGAAGGCGTAGTTGGATCTGGATCATCAAATTTCTTAACAGGAATCGTGTAACAATCTAAGTTTTTAATTAGCGTATGTGCCGCAGAATATTCTCCCCAAGGATGATATACAAATGTTGCCGATAATCTTGAAGCATTAGCTGTCATCCAAGCCGTTTTATCAGCGGCTGTAAACCATTTTGGTTCGTAAAAATGTCTCACTTTTAACGACGCTGGATTTGAACTTCTGTAATACGGATAATATAAAATAGTCTTTGTAACTCCGTTTGTTGTTTCAGGACCTTCTACAATTTCGGTCATAAAAGTCGCATTCCATCTAGCATCGCCTTTTTCGTATAAACCTAAAGCATAATCTGTAGGACATAAATTGTAGCTTCTTAAAGGCGCTCCTGTTTCTGCTCCTCCTAAATAAGAACTGAAATAGTAAAATTGGTTATTACCCAATTTTGTTGGATCTGTACTTGTTGAAGCTTTGTCATATTGCACAGAAAAAATCGTCTCTGCATTTAAGTCATTTCCTGGCTTAAACAATTGATCGTAAGCTAACGCTAAAGTTTGTCCTGCAATTGCAGCATCAGCATAAGTCGCAGCTTTTGAAAAATCATCTGCTTTACCAAAAGTTTCATATCCTCTTGTTAAGTACACTTTTGCCAACAAATCGTTTACTGCTCTTTTGTTTACTTTTCCAGCTGTGCTATAAGCAGCGGTTCCAACATTAGCTAAAGCAAATTCTAAATCGGCTATGATTTGTGTATATACTTCTTCTGCACTATTTCTCGTGAAAGATAAAACTGGGGTAGTTATATTATCTAGAACAATTGGAACACCACCATAAGTCTGTACTAATAAGAAATAGGCATTTGCTCTTAAATAACGTGCTTCTCCTACAAGTGTATTTATGTTTGCTGTCTGCTCTGTAACTGTCGAATAATACACCGTTTTGTTTACTGCCTGAATCTGCTGGTAACAAGAATTGTATAAATCGGCAACGTTGTCTGAAGACGGAATTAAAAGCGCATATTGACTTAAACCTGCAGGCTCAGGAGTTCTTCCTTCTGCATACATATCGGTTCCTGCTTCAAAAAGCCATGGATTACCACCATAAATTCCTTTTAACCAAGCATAATTAGAATTAACCAATAACTGAAATCCTGTTGCAGTTTTATATGTTGCGTCTGCTGGTACAAACGAACGGCTATCTTCTTCTATATAATTACTGCATGAACTTACAGCAGCAGCAATTATTCCTATTATTACTAATATTTTTTTCATTTGAATATCTTTATTAAAATTTAACACTTAATCCCAATTGTGTTGTCACTGATGCTGGACGATTTACCCCAAAAGGAGAAGCTGCCCATTCTGGATCATAACCATCAAAATCTGTAAACACAAATGGATCTAGAACGTTTACATAAATTCTGAAATTTGAAATTTTTAGTTTTTTCAATAATTCAGAATCTAAAGTATAACCTAAAGATATATTTTTGATTTTCACATAAGAAACATCTCTGTAGTAACCAAATAAAGAAGTCCAATAAGCACCCGCACCTGTTGCTACAGGGCCTGGTCTCGGGTTTGTTGTATTTGCATTTGCTTCGATACCTGCTCCATTAGTCGGAATAAAATAATCCATTGCTAATTTCTGACGTCCACGGTCACTTACATCGGCAAAATTTTGGTGGAAAGTACTTAAAACTGTTTGCCCTTGACTTGTCAAAACCGAGAAATTAAAATCAAATTGACCTACAACTAACTTTGAATATAAACTTCCTTGCCATTCTGGGTTTGGGTTTCCAATTACAGTTCTATCATCCTGATTAAATTTCCCGTCTCCGTTTAAATCTTTTGGCCTTGCCTGCCCAGGAGCCATTCCGTAAGAAGCTGCCTGTGCTGCTTCACTTTCTTGCCAAACTCCGTCATAAACATAATTGTAGTTCGGATTTAATGGAGCGCCAAGAATTAATTTGTTTCCAATATCACTTACTTTATCCTGATTGTAAATTGACTCTAATTTATTTACGTTTTTAGTAAATGTAAAAGTCGTTTCCCAAGTTACTTTTCCTGATTTAATGTTTTTTGTAATCAATAAAGCTTCTATACCTTTATTACTAACAGATCCAACATTTGCAAATGTATTTTTCCAACCTGTTTCTGCTGGCAATTGCTGTTTGTATATCAAATTGTCTGATAATCTGTCATAAACATCTACACTACCTGTTATTCTATTTTTCAAGAATCCAAAATCAACCCCTAAGTTGTATTCTCTTGTTTTCTCCCAAGTTAGATTTGGATTTGCTAAGTTTTCTGACTGCCATCCTGGAACAACATTTGAGCCCATTGCATAAAAAGTCTGCTGGTTTAATAATGCTTGCGAAGTATAAGGTGCTACGTTATCATTTCCTGTATAACCAATACTCGCACGTAATTTTAAATCTGAAACAACTGAACTATTTGCTAAAAATGATTCTTTACTAAGTTTCCATCCTAAAGCCAATGATGGAAAACTTTCCCATTTATTACCTTCAGACAAAACTGAAGAGCCATCCCATCTAGTAGAAGCTGTGACCAAATATTTATCTTTAAATGCATAGTTTAAACGTACTGCATAAGAGTTTAAAGTGTTTTTTGCATAAGCAGATTTTATCACATAACTTGTTTGTGCTCCAGATCCCATGTTGTCTGTTCCAACATCAAAAGGCTGATTATTAGAATACATATATGAGCTTTCATCAACATTTGAGTACAAACTTTGTAATAATAATACACTAACATCATGTACTTCATTAAAAGTATGCTTCAAATCGATTTGATTGTCCCAAGTATAATTAAAGTTGTCTGAACTTTCTAACGTTGCAGAATTCTTTCCGTTTAATGTTACCCCTGCATTAGTTTGCGCGGTGTAAGAAGACGAATCTCTACTATTCATGATTCCTGCAGCAAACGTGGTTTTAAACGAAAGCCATTTTAGAGGCTGGTATTGAAAATACGCATTTCCAACGGTCTGCCATGTATCTTCTTTCTGAGAAGAATTAGCAATCTCCATTAACGGATTTACAGTAGAAGTTTTATTAATTGCCCAAGAACCATCAGGATAAGTTAGCTTACCAGGTAGAAAAAACAGAGTTCCTACTTTTTCATTTCCTGCAGCATCAATTGCCCAAGGAGACATAAGCGGACTTAATCTGAAAGCATCCTGCATTGCTAAATCACTTCCTAATTGATTGTTTAATCTCGCAATTGTAACGTTTACGCCAGTAGAAAATTTATCATTTATTTTATGATTCAATCCTAATTTAAAAGAGTATTTATCTGTTGCATCATTTTCAATAAGACCACGATCACTCTGGATTCCGAATCCTAAATTATAGCTTAAGCCAGATTCTGAGCGTCCTGAAATATTTAAATAATTATTCTCCGTCATTCCTGATTGAAGCACAGCATCATACCAATCAAAATTGTATCCGCTGTTGGCACGAGAAACCAATAATGGACTTTGATTTCCTGCTAAAGCAGCCAATTGTGCTGGAGTTTGGGTTAAAGGCGTTGCACTCATGTAAGCAACTTGGTGGAACTTCCACCACTCTTCTCCGCTCATCATTTTTGGTAATCTAGTCGCAATTTTATTTCCGTAAGAAGTGTCAAAAGTTACACTGATTCCAGCTTTTGCACTAGTTCCACTTTTTGTTGTTACGATAATAACACCATTAGACCCTCTAGAACCATAAATTGCAGCCGAAGAGGCATCTTTTAAAACGTCCATTCTGGCAATATCCTGTGGATTTAAAAAATCAATCCCATCCATTGGCACACCATCCACAACGTATAGAGGTGAAGAGCCAACTACACTTGGATTATTTGAATCTGCAATTAGGGAATTATTTCCTCTAATTACTACTTTAAATCCGTCTCCTGCACGTCCAGACGATGATGAAATCTGAACCCCAGGTGTACTCCCCTGAATAGCTTCTAAAGGATTGATTGTATTTCTTTCTGTAATTGTTGCAGCACTGATTGTACTAACAGATCCTGTAAGATCTGTCTTTTTTACAGAGCCGTATCCAACAACGACAACTTCGTTTAATGAATTGGATTGTTCAACAAGAGTTACATTGATTTTTGATTTTCCAGCAACACTTACTTCTTGTGTTTGAAATCCTAAATAGCTAATTACTAAAGTAGCTTTACTGCTTGATACATTAATTTTAAAACTTCCTTCGAAATCTGTTGAAGTTCCGTTTTTTGCTCCCTTTTCATTAATGTTTACTCCTGGCAGTGACATACCAGTGGCGTCGGTAATCTTTCCTTCAATTGTGGTTGACTGTGCAAATATAGAAGTGCACAGCAAAAAATTCAGGAAAAAGAAAAATACAAAGTACTTATCTTTCTTCTCAGATAATTGTTTAATACTCATGTGGTTTAAAGTTTGGTTAATTGATAGTGTTTAGTTAGTAATAGATTCTACTTTTTTCTCATTGATATAGGTATTTATAAAATTTATGTTTTTAACGTTTTTTAATAAATAGAGTGAGTCTACTTTTTCAATTTTTACATTCTTTAGCGTAATGTTCTCAACTGGCGACTCTTTGTAGCCTTCTGCCCAAACGCTGTATTTGCCGCCGTTTTTTACAGTCACATTCTCTAAGCTTACATTTCTGATGGTCGGTATAAAGTTTCCTGTTTGGGATCCGTAGACATTATAAAACATATTCAATTTCAGAACACATTCTTTTACGGTTCCAACTTCAAGATTTCTTACGTAGATATTTTCAATGATTCCGCCTCTTTTTGAATTGGTTTTGATTCGAATGGCGCGATCCAAATTTGGACTGTCCATGACGCAATTTTCAACAAAGACATTATTTACTCCAGCCGAAATTTCACTTCCAATTACAACTCCTCCATGACCATCAATCATTTTACAGTTTTGTACAATGATATTTTTGCTTGGTATTGCAACTCTTCTACCGTCTCCGTCGCGTCCTGCTTTAATTGCAATACAATCATCGCCTGTGTTGAAAGTGCAATTTCTAATTATAATATTTTGAGAATATTCAGGATCGCAACCATCATTATTCGGGCCATGGCTATTAACCGTTACACCATCAATAATCATGTTGTTTGTTTTTATTGGATGCAAAATCCAGAATGGAGAATTAATAATTTTAACATCTTTTACTAAAGCAGTATTACATTCAAAAAACTCAATAAAATTCGGTCTTAAGTAACGTCCTTCTCCAAAAACTCTTTCTGAAACCGGAACTCCTTTTTCTGCCATATCGACTAATACTTCACGATTTGTTGGATCATTTTGAGACGGAATACCTTTTTTCCATCCATAATTTTTTCCACCAGACCAAATCCACCAGTTTGTGCTATCCGCTTGACCATTTAAAGTGCCTTTTCCAGTAACGGCAATATTGGTTTTGTTTTTTGCATAAATAAGCGGAGAATAATTCATCACTTCGGTTCCTTCCCAAGAGGTATGAACAATAGGATAATCTTTCGGATTTAAACTAAAAAGAATCTCAGCATGATCATCTAAATGCAGATTGACATTACTTTCTAAATGAATGGCTCCTGTTAAATATTTTCCATTTGGAACTAAGACTTTCCCACCGCCATTTGCTGCGCATTCTTTTATAGCCTTTTGAAACGCTAAAGTGTTTAACGTTTTTCCATCAGCAACAGCACCGAAATCGTTGATATTATAAATTTTATCTGAAAAATGGACCTGCGGAATACTTTTTAGAACCAAATCCATTTTTTGCCATGGATTTTCTGAAGAAAGAGAAGAAGAATGTTTTGCACATGACTGCATTAACAGCCCTGTAAAGGCTAAAAAAAGAATCTTTTTTAATGTGACAATCTCCTTTGTAATCATTTGCTCAGATTTTTCTTGTTTGAGTATCAAAAACATCATATTTTATGTAATCGATTACACGAAAGTAGAAAAATAGTTCTGAGACACCAAATTAATTTAGAAAAAAATTATATATTTAATTTTTATTACAAATTTTAATTACATTTAATGCAAAAATTTAGATAATTTATTATCATTGTAAAACCTAAAACGTTTGAATTTTAAATTATGGTAATCGATAACAATATTTATTGCGTAATGAAAAAAAATGTACTTTTGTTTAAAAATAATTCGATAAACTTTTTTTGAATGAGTGAAAAAGTAACTATTTACGATATTGCTGAAAAACTAAACATCACAGCTGCAACCGTTTCCAGAGCGTTAAATAATAATCCTAAAATAAAGGAAGCGACGCGTGAGTTGGTTATCAAGACTGCTGCTGCAATGAATTACAAGCAAAATAAACTGGCGCTAGCTTTAAAAAGTGGCCGAAGTAATAATATCGGAGTTATTGTGCCGCGTATTGACAGTAATTTTTTCGCATCGGTTATTCGTGGAATCGAAGAAGAACTTTATCCTCACGGTTATCAGGTTATTATCTGCCAAACTCACGAAAGCATTAAAAGGGAAAATGAAAACCTCCATACACTTGTAGATGCTCAAGTTGACGGTATCATGATGTCTGTTACTGGTATTTCAGATGAGAATGACAGTGCTTTCAGAAATGTATTGGAGAAAAATGTACCGCTAATATTTTTTGATAGAAGCAAACACATCGATGGCGTGAGTTCTGTAACTATTAATGACTTTAAAGGCGGTTATTTAGCTACAAAACACCTTATTGATGAAGGCTGCCGTAACATTGCTCATTTCTCTGGAGATCAATCGTTAGACATTTTCAAAAACAGGTTTTTAGGATACAAACAAGCATTGCTAGATAACGGACTTCCTTTTAGTGATGAATATGTCATTTTTACTAAAAGTAGCGTAGATGCTGGTAAAGAGGCTGTCGACAAACTTTTACAATTGCAAACTCCGCCTGATGCCATTTTTTCTTCAAGTGATTTTGCCGCATTGGGAGCTATTCAAGAGCTAAAAGAACGAAATATCAGTATTCCAAGTGAGTTTTGTGTTGCTGGTTTCAGTAACGAACCATTTACAAAATTCATGGAATTATCTATTACCTCTGTAGATCAGTCGCCATTAGAAATGGGAAGAATGTCCGCCCGAGTTTTCTTAGAACAGGTGGACAAAACAGATACTATTAAAATTGAAAAGAAAGTTGTTCTTGCACCAGAATTACATATTCGTAAATCTTCTACAAGAAGTAATTTTTAATTTTTTTACCATATCAGTTATATAAGCCCATTTTAGAATGGGCTTTTTTTATGTAAGCTTCGGAGAAGCGAAATATTTATAGGAAAAAATTAACCGGTTACAACATAAAGCTCCAGAGGAGCGACATATATTTAGATTGCAAAAAAATATGTCGCTCCTCTGGAGCTTTATTCTCGATGACTAATTTTTATCTATAAATATTTCGCTTCTCCGAAGCTTTCTCAAAAAAAAAAGACGCACCAAATTGTGCGTCTTCTATATAAACCTTTGTCACTTTGCTCCTTAGAACCTTAGCACCTAAAAAACTTAAAGCGATACCCCTCTTTTCCAAGGAATAAAATCATTCTGATTTAAAATAGCTGCTTTTGTTTTAATATTACCACTAGCAACGTCAATAATGAATTCTAACATTTCGTCAGCCATTTCGTCAATTGATTTTTCTCCAGTGATAATTCCACCAGTATCAATATCGATAATATCAGACATTTTGTTTGCTAATTGTGTGTTTGATGAAATCTTTACAACTGGCGCAATTGGATTTCCTGTTGGAGTTCCTAAACCTGTTGTAAACAATACCATATTTGCACCAGAACCAACCATTGCAGTAGTACATTCTACGTCATTTCCTGGCGTACAAAGCAATGTAAAACCTGGCTCGTTAATATATTCTCCATAATCAAAAACACCTGTAATTGGCGATGTTCCACCTTTTTTAGCAGCACCCGCCGATTTCATAGCATCAGTAATCAAACCGTCTTTAATGTTACCTGGAGAAGGATTCATATCAAATCCTGAACCTGCATCAACAACTGTTTTTTCGTACCATTTCATTAAGTCTAAGAAACGTTTTCCATCCTTATCATCTACACAACGATTTACCAATTCTTGCTCTACTCCACATAATTCAGGAAATTCAGAAAGAATTGTAGTTCCTCCTAAAGCAACTAAATGATCTGATAAAACTCCCAATGTTGGGTTTGCAGAAATTCCAGAGAATCCGTCAGATCCACCACATTCTAAACCAATTCTTAGCTTAGATAATGGAGCTGGCTCTCTCTTAATTTCATTAGCTTTTTTAATAGCTTCAAAAGTGTCTTTTACCACACTGCTCAACATCGTTTCAATTGTTCCGATAGATTGCTGATCGTAAATCAAAACAGGTTTTTTACTGTTTGGATTAATTGCATCTAAAGCTTCTTTGAAGATTGAAATTTGAAGATTCTGGCATCCCAAACTCAATACCGTTGCTCCAGCCACGTTTGGATTGTTTACATAACCAGCCAAAAGCTTCGCTAAACTGTGAGAATCCTGACGAATTCCGCCACATCCACCTTGGTGTGTAATGAATTTTACTTCAATATTATTGAATAAATTAGCGTCGTTTGAAGCTTCTTGATTTCCTGCTCCACCCGTTTCTGATTTCACCAAAGAACGTAACAATAACTGATAATCGTTCTCTTTAGGTTTCATCAATTCTTTCTCGAAAATATCTTTTAAGATTTCGATGTTTCTGTTTTCACAAAAAACTAATGGAAAAAATAACCACACATTTTCTGTTCCAACCTGCCCATCTTCTCTATGATAGCCCTGCCACGTTCTGTCTTTCCATTTATCAACATTTGGAGCATTCCAGCCAATAGTTTCTGTTTTACCAGTAACTTTATCACTTTCGTGTTTTACGTTTGCTGTAGAAAGCAATCCGCCTTTTTCGATTCTAGCGCTTGCTTTTCCAACCAAAACACCATACATAATGATTCTGTCCCCTACATTAAAAGGAACCATTGCAATCTTATGTTTCATTTTTACATCAGACTCTACGGTAATTGATTGTCCTTCAAAATCAATCACTTCGCCTGCAGTAAGATCCACCAAAGCAACCGCAACATTATCGGTTGGGTGTACTTTTATTAATTTTTTCTGCGTTGCCATAATTAACCTTTGTTCTTTTTGTTGTGTTTTTTATTTTATTCTTTCTTGAAACTTAGCAAAGCCAGCTTCAATTCCGTTTGAATCAATTTCTTCTAAAGCAACTGTAATTGCTCTTGTTAAACCCGGAATTTCAGTTAAATCTTGGTCCCAGAAACCTTTGTTTTGCAATGTCAAACGAGCGATTTTTTCGTAATCATCAGATTTCCGTAATCCGTTAAAGAATGTAGTAATATCTTCACCATCTTTAACCGGTAAAGTTTGACCATTCCAAGTTCCTTTGTAGAAACGAATTAAACTCGCTAATGAAAAAGTCAAATTAACAGGCAATTTTTTGTTCGCATTATAATATCCTAATAAACTAGGCAAAACTCTTACTTTGAATTTCGATACAGAATTTAATGCGATATCAGCAAGTGCATGTTTGATAAATGGATTTTTGAATCTGTCCATTACTTCCTCAGAATAGGCCGTAATTTCGTTTTTGTCCATATCAAGAGTTTCACTAATTTCACTAATAACGCTATTTACAAATTTCCCAGTAAAATCTCCGTCAACAGTTTCCATTACTAATTTATTACCATGCAAAAGTGAAAAAGGAACCATTGCCGTATGTGCACCGTTTAAAATACGAACTTTAATCATTTTAAAAGGACGTATATCATCAACGATTTTTACATTCAAATCTGTTTTATGGAAAGGTAATTTTGCTTTAAGATCATCTCCACCTTCAATTGCCCAAAGGAAAAAAGGTTCAGCCGCAACAATTAAGTTGTCCTCATAATCTAATTTATTATTGTATTCTTCAATTTCGGCTCTTGGATATCCAGGGACAATTCTGTCCACCAAAGTACTATGATAGGTACAAGCATCTGATACCCAAGTTTTAAATGCATCCTCTAATTTCCATAAATCAACATATTGTAAAATATATTTTTTAAGCGTTTCAGAGTTATAATCAATTAATTCACAAGGAATTATTGTAACTCCTTTAGAAGCATCTCCTTTAAAATGCTTAAATCTTTCATATAACAACACCGTCAATTTTGCAGGAAATGACACTGGTGGCTGCATGTCTGGAGTATCACTTTCAATAAATTCAATTCCAGCTTCTGTAGTATTAGAAACAATAAACTGAAGTTCTTCTTCTTTAGCTAAAGCCAAATAATTTGCAAATTCAGTATATGGGTTTATAGTTTTTACAATGTTATTAATCAAGACAATATCTTGTATCTTTTCACCTTTTTTAATTCCGTTCATAAACAAGGTATAAAGGCCGTCCTGATCATTAATCATATTTACCATACCGTCTTTCAATGGTTGAACTACAGCAATACCGGCATTAAAATCGACTTCTTTATTTAGTTTATCAAAAGCATAATCAACAAAGGCTCTTAAAAAGTTACCTTCTCCAAACTGAACTACTTTAATTGGCTGTAACTTTTCTAATCCTGTATTTATTCTATTTAATTTTTTCATTTTAAATTCTCTTTAATGCGTTATAAATAACCATTTACAAACCTTATTTCATTATTTCTGCCTTTTAAATTGTAAATGAAACATTACACTCGATTGAGTAAAATAAAGCCGGCTGTGAGGAATGGCTAGCTAAATTTTTCAAGCGTAATGTTCAATTACAATCTCTAAAAATCTAAAAAAAACTTATAAAATAAGGAGTTAGGCATGATTACTCCTTAATCTATTTTCTAATATCTTTTATAATGTCAAGAACCTGTTTCACTTTTGAAGTAAGTCCGTCGAAGTCTTTGTTGTCTAATATATCTTTTGAAATTAACTGTGAGCCCAAACCGACACAGGTTGCTCCCGCATTTAACCATGAACTTAAACTTTCTTTTGTTGGATAAACACCGCCTGTAGGCATAATGTTTGTCCACGGACACGGACCTTTTATCGCTTTAATAAACTCTGGTCCATAAGTATCAGCTGGAAATAGTTTTACGATTTCACAGCCTAATTCTTCTGCTCTTGCAATTTCTGTCAAAGTACCGCAGCCTGGCGACCAAAGCACTTTTCTGCGATTACAAGCTATAGCTATATCTTCTCTAAAAACTGGAGTTACAATAAAATTTGCTCCTAAGCTCATGTACAACGAAGCCGAAGCCGCATCTGTAATAGAACCCACTCCCAGAATCATTCCTGGCAGTTCTGCCAAAGCATATTTGTTTAAAGCACCGAAAACTTCGTGAGCAAAATCACCTCGGCTAGTAAATTCCATTAATCGAGATCCACCATCATAACATGCTTTTAAAACTTTTTTACTCAGCTCAATATCAGAATGAAAAAACAACGGAACCATACCATTCTCCTTCATTGTCTGAGCTACTTCTATTCTTGAATATTTTGCCATTTTTATTTAAAATTACCTTGATACTAATGCAGAACCATCACCATCAATCATATTTTCAACTTCTTTTAAAGTAACCAAGTTATAATCTCCTGCAATTGTATGTTTTAAACAACAAGCTGCAACTGCAAAATCTAATGCTCTCTGGTTCTTATTATATTCCAATAAACCGTAGATTAATCCGCCCATAAAAGCATCACCGCTTCCTACACGGTCTACAACCGGAGTAACTTCTTTTACGGCTGCGCTATAAATTGCTTTTCCGTCGTATAAAATTCCGCCAATTCTCTGGTGAGAAGCACTAACAGAATAACGTAGTGTCGTTGCCGCAATTTTTAAGCTCGGAATCAACTCAAACAATTTATCATATACTGCTGGAAGTGATTTTTCGTCCTGATAATTCGGATTTACTTTCGGGATTCCCAACATGAAATACGCTGTATCTATATCTCCTAAAATCACATTGCTGTATTTTAGCATTTCTGGCATAACCTCGCTTGGCGTTTTTCCATACTGCCAAAGTTTTGATCTATAGTTTAAATCACATGAAATTTTAATTCCTTTTTTATGAGCGACTTTAATTGCTTCTAAACAAGCTTCAGCTGCACTTTCAGAAATTGCTGGTGTAATACCGCTCCAATGAAACCATTCTGCACCTTCCAAAACGTTGTCCCAGTCAACCTGTCCTTTTTCTATGGTCGACATTGCGCTATGAGCACGATCGTAAACCACATTGCTTCCGCGAGTTCCTGCTCCAGTTTCTAAGAAATAGATTCCTAAACGTTCTCCTCCGTAAACAATGTTTTTAGACTCGACATTCATCTTTCTGATTTCTTTTAAAGCAGAAAAACCAATTTCATTTTCAGGTAATCTGGTAACAAATTCAGCATTTACACCATAATTAGCCAGAGAAACACATACGTTAAATTCACCGCCACCATACGTAGCACCAAATGCTGTAGATTGCGAAAAACGCAAATGTCTTTCTGTCGATAAACGCAGCATGATTTCTCCAAATGCAACTACTCTACTCATTTATTTATATTTTTTTTTTGCCACAGATTACAATGATTAAAAAGGATTTCATTTAGTATTCCTTGCGTAATCTTTGCTCCCGATAATTATCCGGATTGCGGTTAGACTTTATTTAAAACTTAAAATATTCTTTAGCATTGTTGTATGAAATATCAGAAACTAATTTCCCAATCCATTCCATATCGTTTGGAAGTTCTCCACGTTTGATTTCGTCTCCCAAAAGATTACATAAAATACGTCTGAAATATTCGTGTCTTGGGAACGATAAGAAACTTCTAGAATCTGTAAGCATTCCAACAAAACAGCTAATTAAGCCCATGTTTGAAAGCGCATTCAATTGTTTTGTCATTCCGTCTTTTTGATCTAAGAACCACCATCCAGAACCAAATTGTACTTTTCCGCGAACGCTTCCGTCGTTAAAGTTTCCAATCATTGTTGCCATAACTTCGTTATCAGCAGGATTCAGGTTATAAATAATCGTTTTAGTCAATTTATCTTTACTGTCTAAAGCATTTAAGAAAGCTGATAATTTTTGCGCTTGCGGATAATCTCCAATAGAATCCCATCCTGTATCTGGACCTAAGATTCTATGCATACGAGCGTTATTGTTACGCAATGCACCTAAGTGAAATTGCTGTACCCATCCAAACTCATGATAAGTTTCTGATAAGAAAACTAAAATAGCACTATGGAATTTCAAAACCTCTTCTGGAGATAATTCGCCATTTTCTCTTTTCTTTTTGAAAATAGAATTGATTTCACTTTCTGTAAAGCTTTCAAAATCAATTTGATTCAATCCATGATCACTTAATTTACATCCGTTTGCATTAAAGAATTCGATTCTTTTTCTTAAAGCAGACTGTAAATCAGCATACGTGTTAATTGCAATACCGGACACATCCCCTAATGTGTCCAGATATGCATTATAACCATCATTAGCAATTAAGATGGCTTTATCAGGTCTGAAAGCCGTACTCATTTTAATTCCAGTTGAGTTGTTCGCGAATTTTTGGTGAAATTCTAACGAATCAATTGGATCTTCTGTAGTACAAACTAATTCAGCGTTTACTTTTTTAAGAAGGTTTTGTGTGCTGTACGCCTGAGAATTTATTTTCTCAGAAGTTTCGATATAAATTTTCTCTGCAGATTTCTCATTCAATAAATCATAAATATCAAAATAACGAGCCAATTCTAAATGTGTCCAGTGATACAACGGATTACGCATTGTGTACGGAACTGTTTTTCCCCAGTTTAAGAATTTATCTTTATCTGAACCATTTCCAGTTACAAACTGCTCGTTGATTCCTAATGTACGCATTGCACGCCATTTGTAGTGATCACCATTAATCCAAACTTGCGTGATATTGTCAAAGATTTTATCTTCTGCAATAAACTGTGGATTTAAGTGATTATGATAATCTATAATGGGCTGATTTTTAGAGTAATTGTGGTACAACTCTTCAGCATATTTATTTTCTAATAAAAAATTATCGTGTATGAATTTCTGGCTCATGTCTTTTAAAATATAATTTGAAAATTATTCTTCGTTTGAAGGTTTTCCGATAGTGGCAAGGATTCCACCGTCAACATACAAGATGTGACCGTTTACAAAATCACTCGCCTTAGATGATAAAAATATCGCCGCTCCAGCCAAATCGCTTGGATCTCCCCATTTTGCAGCTGGCGTTCTGCTAATGATAAAATCGTTAAACGGATTTCCATCAACTCTAATTGGTTTTGTCTGTTCTGTTGCAAAATATCCAGGACCGATTCCGTTAATCTGAACATTGTATTTTGCCCATTCTGTTGCCATATTTTTAGTCAGCATTTTCAAACCACCTTTTGCAGCAGCATAAGCAGAAACTGTATTTCGTCCCAATTCGCTCATCATAGAGCAAATGTTGATGATTTTTCCTTCTCTTCTTTCAATCATTCCTTTAGCAACATGCTTAGAAACGATAAACGGACTTACAAGATCGATATCAACCACTTCTCTAAAATCAGCAACCTCCATATCCAAAAGCGGAATTCTTTTGATAATTCCCGCATTATTGATCAAGATATCGATTGGTCCAACTTCACTCTGAATTTTGGCAACCGCTTCTTTTACTTCCTGCTCTTCGGTTACATTAAATTTGTAGCCTACTGCATTAATACCTTCACTTTTTAATTCGGCTACAGCATTATCAATTTTTTCTTGAGAAGAATTTCCGTTCACAACAATTGTTGCGCCCGCCTGACCTAATCCTTTTGCCATTGCCATTCCCAGTCCGTGTGTACTTCCTGTTATTAAGGCAACTTTTCCTTTTATATCAAACAAATTTGTCATCTTATCTTAAATCAGTGATTTTACAAACATCCATATCTCCGTAATCTAAGTTTTCACCAGCCATTCCCCAGATAAAAGTATAATTGCTAGTTCCAGAACCTGAGTGAATAGACCAAGGCGGAGAAATTACTGCCTGATGATTGTTCATCCAGATATGTCTTGTTTCCTGCGGCTGTCCCATAAAGTGGCAAACTGCCTGATCTTGTGGAATATCTAAATAAAAATATACTTCCATTCTACGGTCGTGAACGTGAGCTGGCATGGTATTCCAAACACTTCCTGGCTTCAATTCCGTCATTCCCATCTGTAATTGGCAAGTTGTTACTACACTACCAATAATCATTTGGTTTACAGTACGGTGATTTGCCGTTTCCATTGTTCCCAATTGTAATTTATTAGCTTCAGCTAAACTTACTTTTTTAGTTGGGTAAGTGGTATGTGCTGGTGCCGAGTTTAAATAGAATTTTGCAGGATTGTTTTTGTCATCACTTTTAAAAACTACTTCTTTATTTCCAGCTCCGATATACAAAGCATCTTTAAAACCTAACTCATAAGTTGTTCCTTCTACTACAACAGAACCGCTTCCTCCAACATTGATGATTCCTAATTCTCTACGCTCTAAAAAATAAGGCGCTTTTAAAGGATCAATTGTTTCTAAAGCTAAATCCCCTTTTACAGGAACTGCAGAACCTGCAATGTATCTGTCGTAATGCGAATAAACCAATACAACTTCATCTTCCTGCATTAAGTCATCAATTAAGAATTCTTCTCTCAATTGCTGTGTGTCATATTTTTTTACAGCTTCAGGGCTTGACGCGTATCTTGAACTATATTTTGTCATAATTTTAAATTAATGTAATCGATTGCACAAAATTATATTTTTATATTTAAATAGCATAATTGAAAACGAAAAAATGTTTCAATTCTGTTCATTTTTCTTTATAATTCGACTTTTTTCATTCGTGGAACCAGAATATGCATTATCAGCCAAGCCAATAAATACGATGCTCCACAAATACAGAACATAATAAAATAACCTGTTTCTACTTTTCCAAGCTTGGTATAGTAAACAAACATATTTTTCTGAACTAGCAATGTCAGCAAAATTCCACCAAGTGCTCCAAACATTCCACCTAATCCGGTTACAGATGCTGTTGCTTTTTTAGGAAACATATCGGATACTGTTGTAAAGATATTGGCACTCCACGCCTGATGCGCAGAAACAGCCAATCCGATTACTAAAATTGCAAACCAGATATTTATAGCTCCTAATTGCTGAGCGAATAAAACCGGCAATACAGCAAATGCATAAAGCAGCATACTTGTTTTACGAGCTTTGTAAGCAGGCCAATTGTTATTTATCAATTTTAATGGAAGCCAGCCTCCCCCAATGCTTCCAATACTTCCAATCATATAAACTAATGCACAAGGCCAGATAATTTCTGTCGCATTAAGCTTATATTGCTTCATCAAAAAGTCTGGTAACCAGAACAAATAAAACCACCAAACTGGATCTGTCAATAATTTGCCAATTGCAAAAGCCCAAGTCTGGCGAAATGATAATAATTTTATCCAAGAAACCTTTTCTTTTGACTCCTCTTCCACTTCCTCTACTTGATCAGAAGTAATATATTCTAATTCTGCTTGAGATAAACGTTTTTGCTTTTGAGGCACTTCATACAATAAAAACCATAAAGCAAGCCAGATAAAACCAACAATTCCTGTTATGATAAATGCCCATTGCCATCCATACTTTTCAGCAATATGAGGAACAGTTAAAGGTACGATTATGGCACCAATATTACTTCCAGAATTAAAGATCCCTGTTGCCAGAGCTCTTTCTTTCTGCGGAAACCATTCTGCAGTCGCTTTAATTGCTGCCGGAAAGTTTCCTGCTTCTGTTACTCCTAAAAACACTCGGGCAATTAAAAAACCTCCTGTTCCTGTTGCCAACGCGTGTCCAATTGCGGCTAAACTCCATAATCCTGTTGCAATGGCATAACCCAACTTAGTCCCCAACTTATCAATAATTCCTCCTGCAACCAGCATTCCGAGAGCGTATGCAATTTTAAATGCTAGTTCGATGTTCGAGTAATCTATAACCTCCTGTTCGGGAGTCCAGTGAAACGCTTCTGCCAAAAAAGGCCTGAGGTAACTTATTACATTTCTATCTAGATAATTAACAGTTGTAGCAAAAAAAACTAAACTGCAAATAGTCCAACGGTATTTTCCTATTGCTGCATTAGCTTGGTTCATGATGTGGTTGTGGTTTAGGTTGGTTAGTTAGTTTTTGAAATCTCTTTAGAGATCTGTAATCGGACTGTATTTTGGAACCAATGTTTTCATTACAATCCAGCCTGTTAAATAACAAACTGCACAAATAGAAAATATGATAAAATATCCAGCCTCAATTCCTTTGAATCCCATAAAAGCCATATTGGTATCTTTTGCATAATCAAACAATACTCCAGATCCTTTATTAATCAGGGTTGAACCAACTCCACCTGCTAAACCTCCAATTCCTGTAATGGTTGCAATAGCTTTTTTAGGAAACATATCTCCTACTGTTGTAAAAATATTTGCCGACCAAGATTGGTGCGCAGCACCTGCAATTCCAATAATAATTACCGGAACCCAATAACTGATATATCCTAATGGCTGTGCAATCAAGGCTAATAATGGGAAAAATGCAAATATCAACATTGCTCTCATTCTTCCTTCGTATGGATTCATTCCTTTTTTCTCTACGAAATACGTTGGAAGCCAGCCTCCAATAATTGACAATAATGTAATCATGTAAAGTACAAATAGAGGTAATGCTGCTTCTGTAGAATCCATTCCGTAGACAGAACTTAGATACGCTGGAGTCCAGAATAAGAAGAACCACCAAACACCATCTGTCATAAATTTACCAAATGCAAAAGCCCAAGTTTGTTTGTATTTAAAGCAATCTGCTAAAGAAACTTTTGTGCTTGTTTCTGGCACGAAACCAACTAATTTGCTGTCTGCAATATCGTCTTGCTGAATATAAGCTAATTCTTCTGGAGAAACTCTTGTATGTTTTTCTGGTTTGTCGTACATAAACATCCAAAACCCCATCCAAACAAACCCTAAAGCTCCGATGATGATAAATGACATTTCCCATCCGAAAGATTTTGCAATAAAAGGAATTGTAATTGGCGCTGCTAAGGCTCCAACTGTCGCTCCTGCATTGAAAATACTAGTTGCAAAAGCTCTGTCTTTTTTAGGAAAATATTCTGCTGTAGTTTTAATCGCTGCTGGAAAGTTTCCTGCTTCTCCAACTGCTAGAACGAAACGAGCAAAAATAAATAAAGCAACACTTACATTGATAACCAATGCTGTATCGCTTATTGTACTGATTATTTCTTTTGAACCGTGAAACCCTACAAACCATTCTCCTGCAATAATTCCCGAAGTCGCAATACCGCAGAATGCATGAAGACAGGCTCCAACTGACCAGATTCCGATTGCCCAAAGAAATCCTTTTTTAGTATCCAACCAATCTACAAATCTACCCGCAAACAATAATGACACTGCATAAAAAATAGAAAACAAAGCGGTAATATTTCCGTAGTCGTTATTGGTCCAGTGAAATTCTGGCGCGATAAAATCGCTCCATGTTAACGACAGCACTTGTCTATCCAGGTAATTGATTGTAGTTGCAAAAAATAGCAATGCACAAATACTCCAACGGTATTTTCCAGTTGTTTTGATGCCTTGATTTACTGCAACAGTTTCGGTTTGATTCATAGTAAGTGGGTATTATAGTTTTTGTAATTTTTGGTCATCTTAAAAGACTATATTTACTGCTTTCTAAAAATATTAAAATCAATAAATTAACACCTTAAAAGAAAAATAATGTAATCGATTGCACAAATATAGTTTTTAATCTGTACAATCCAAATAATATTGTGTAAAAAATTATTTTGGCTTATCAAATAAACATATTACATAAAAAAAGGAATACAAAATTACACATTAAACAATATATTTGTTAAAAGCCAATGGGTGAAATTCATCCTTTTTTGGAGTAAAATTGTCCTAAAAATCATAATTAAAAAAAGCATTTTTTGTCAATTTTGACTAATTTAGGCTATCGGTTGCAATTTTTTAAGCACGAAACGCATACTATTATAAACCAAATAATTACAAACTAAATTGAAAACTACTAGAACACAATTTTCAAGAAGAATTACGTTGAGTTTTCTTCTTTTTTCAGGACTATTTTCTATGAGCGCACAAAATCAAGTAATTCCATTATGGGATAAAATTCCAGATGAAGTAAAAGCCTCCAATTACAAAGAAAAAGAAGTTCTTAAAAACAAAAAAATGGAAAGCACAAGCCAAGTCTCTGTACCAACTTTAAGTATTTTTATTCCGAAAGAAGCAAAACCAAATCAAACAGCAGTTGTTATTTGTCCAGGAGGCGGTTATACACATTTAGCTTTTGATAAAGAAGGAACAAAAGTTGCAGAATGGTTTAACAGCTTAGGAATTGCAGCTTTTGTACTAAAATATAGAATGCCGAGCGATTTAACTATGAAAAACAAAAATGTTGGGCCATTACAAGATGCACAAGAAGCTATTCGTTATGTAAGACAAAATGCTTCGAAATGGAATATTGATCCTAATAAAGTAGGAATTTTAGGTTTTTCTGCAGGTGGTCATCTCGCTTCAACGGCTTCCACGCATTATGATGATAAAGTTTATGAATCAGCATATAAAGTGAGTGCACGTCCAGATTTTTCATTATTGATTTATCCTGTAATTTCAATGGAAAACGAAATTACTCATAAAGGTTCGCAAACCAATTTACTTGGAAATAATCCTTCAAAGGAATTAATAGATTCTTTTTCGAACGAAAAGAAAGTGACTTCTACAACACCTCCCACTTTCCTAATTCATGCTACAGATGATACTGTCGTTATACCAGAAAACAGCATCAATTATTATTTAGCGTTAAAGAAAAATGGAGTTTCTGCTGAGTTGCATATATATGAAAAAGGTGGCCACGGATTTGGATTAGGTGTTGGCGATACAAGCAAATTTTGGACAAGAGATTGTGCTGAATGGCTAAAAGCAAACAATTATAATTAAAAATAGAAAGGCAAAACTTTTACAAGTTTTGCCTTTTATCAAAAAAAAAAAAACAAAAAGGAATTAAAAAACCAATTTTAATATGATTAAGCAGTAACTTCTTGTTCTGCAATATTTTTCAATTTAGAAACAGGAATTGCTTTAGTTGCCACTTTTGTTTTTGCAGCAGGCTTCTTTTTACCAAATTTTTGTTTTCCCCACCAAATAATAAATCCGGTAATGGGTAAACTAGCAGAAATTAAACTAGCCAAAAATGCAATGATTTTCCCTGTAAGCCCCAGAACACTTCCTACGTGAATGTCGTAATTCATACGTCTAATTTTGTCTGGAATATTTGCCTCTACATATTTTCCTGAAAATGGTGTTTTAATCGATATTTCTTTTAAAGTCTGCTGATCAAAACTATATCGATCCATATTATAAAAGGTATGTTTTTGTTTGTATACAAAAGCACCAATCGGATCTGCAGGTTTTGCTGGAATACTAATCATGATTCCTGCTGCTTGAGGATTCTCTTTTCTTAGATTCAATAAAACTTTATCTGCTGTTGTAATATTAAATGCTTTTACGTGAGTTGTATCAGATTTTGGAGATTCGCGATTTTCAACCAATGGCTTTCCGCCAGAAGTAACCCAATACAAGGATTTACTCCACCATCCAAAACTCCAAACTAAGCCAGTTACGGCAATAAAAAACAGGAAAATACAGCTGTAGAAACCAAATACATTATGCATATCATAATTGACACGCTTAAAACTCGCATCCCATTTTATTTTAAAACTTTTATCAATAATAGATTTAATCCATTTTGTAGGCCACCACAAAACGATTCCAGAAATTAGTAAAACAACAAAAATTAAAACCGCGACTCCAACAATCGGTCTTCCAATATCATAGGGAAGCCACAAAGCACGATGTCCGTTTAAAATCCATCTGAAAAAGTCTGGAGAATCACTTCTAGAAACCGATTTTATATTTAATATATCTCCCGTATAAGGATTCATATAAACGCTAATAAAAGTTCCCTGTCTTCTGCCACCTTTACGCTTTTCATCTTTTCCTTTTCCTTTGCCTTTTTCATTCTTCTGAGCTTTTACCTCAGATTTTTCGTTTTTGCTTTCGTTTTTAGCAAAACCTTTTCTTCTTTCGCCTTTTTTATTTTCTTCTTTACCTCCTCTTTCGGCATTATCTTTTTTCTCCACAAAATAACCTACAATAGCAGCTTCATCTTTTGCTCCAAAAGTTACGCTTGTGGCTTTTTTATCTTTCATTTTATTATCTGCAATTGTCACCAATTGAGACGGCAGCAAAAATGCTTTTTCCTGAGGTTTTACAAAACGCCAGTCTTCAATAAAGTCTCTTATTTCATTCTCAAAAACATAAATACAGCCTGTTAGACTGACAATGACCACAATGATTCCAGATGCTAAACCAAGCCACAAATGCAACCAGGCCATGATGCGCTTAAAAAGCGACTTTTTACTTTTTTTCTTATTATTTGGTTTTGAAGAAGAAAACATAATTGGATAGATAAATAGGATAAATAAAAAAACCGCAAGTCCTCATAAAATAGGACTTACGGCAAAAAAACATTAGTATTTTAATTTTTGGATCGCAGTAATTTGTCCGCCTTCCACTTTCATACCTTTTGTAGCAACAGCAGTTGTACCATTGATAGCGTAAATCCAGTTTCCATCAGGAGTATTGATACCTACAATTGCAGAACTTCCGTCTTCTGAAGTAATATTATAACGGCTAGTCACAGAAGTCAATGTTGCAGGTGCATTAGTTACCCAAGTAAATGTTTGGTTGTAAACATCGGCAATAGCCATTTTAACGGTACCATTATTTTTTCCAGCATTTCCGTACATTAACAATAAGAATTTCCCTTTTGAAATGTAGCTTGTAGAAGAAATTTTGTACCCACCAGATTTTTCTTGAACATTGAAGAAATACGTTTTATCAAACTCTGTAGTTCCTTTTTTAATTTTAATAATAGCTGAAGGTTTTGTAGAAGTCATAACAGCATTACTTGTAGCAATTGCCCCAGAGAATCCGTAAGCATCTCCATTTTCATCTTGGAATAATCCGTTTGTGAAATAAGCTCCTAAATAACTAGTACGGTTATCTTTGATTACTTTTTCTAATTTCAATTCTGGGTAGTTGTAAACCGCAACCCAAGTACTATCTGGATTTGCAGTACCAAAGTTGTCTACTCCGTCTCCTTTAATACTCATATAAGGCATATACACTTTATCTCCAACTTGAGTTGCCCAAGTATAGAAAGCTCTTTCTCCGTTTGCAGCCAATTTTTTAGTATCTTGTTGTGCTTCACCAGTAATAAGTGATTTTTCAGCGTCAATTTTATACATAGAAGCAATAGAAGCACCACTTCTTGGAACTTTAACCGTCAAGATATCTTTGTTTACAGCAGCAAATACATGTACTGTTTCAGCTTGAAAATCAGATTTTTTAACCAGTTTACCTTCAGCATTTAAGTTGTAAGTTGTTACAGCTCCTGGATTTCCTTGTCCGTAAAGCAAACTAAAGAAGTTGTTTTGTGCTGTAATGTAGTAACGGTATGTTCCGTCTTGCTCCAATCCGTTTCCTGTAGTGGTTATAGATCCTGTAGAAACATCATCTGCAGTTAACAAATAATCTGCAATTCCAGCCGCTCCAGTTGTTGCAGTAATAATATATTTAGTTTTCCCTGTATCTGTTCCGCCACCAGTTTCTCCTGGTTTATCAGAATCACTGCTGCAAGAAAAAGCTGTAAAAGCTATAACAGCTGATAATAACGCTAATGTTGTACTTTTTTTCATTGTATTATGGTGTTTGTATTAAAATTTAATTATTTGATTTACTGAAGTAATATCTCAGCTTGATATAGAAAGCTCTACTTGGTTTTTGCAATGAAAAGTTGTCGTAAAGCTTATTGTCTAAAAGGTTTTTACATTCAAATGCTATATTGTATTTTCCGTTTGCCATTGTGTAAACAGCATTTAAATCATGGCTAAACTGTTGCGGAATTTCTAATTTGCTATCCTTGCTTCCCATACTTGGCCATGACAAATAATAGGTGTGAACATATAGCAGATTATATCCTACAGATAAATTGTTTCCTTTTTTCCATACATTATTAAAGAACATTGTCGCATCTGCATTTCCAAATAGATATGGCATGTTTGGAATTCTGTCATTATAAAAAGGAGACACATAATTTTGATTTGGCTCGTACATTGTTTTATTTCGAATATTCTGGTAAGTCGTGTTAATACCTGCCGTAAAACGATTGCTGTACGAATATCTAATCTCGCCATCGATACCATAATTGGTCACTTTTCCTTGATTGACATTGGTGGTCATGGTCTGATTGTTATTTAATGTTGGACGAATAAAGTCCACAGCATTTCTATGCAAAAGATTTACATCAAAAGACAAAGCATTTTTTTCGCGGAAGCTAGTCTGATAACTTGCTCCTAAATTATAGTTGTTGCTAGATTCTGGTTTTAAAGCAAGATTTCCTTCTAAATTATCGTTGACATTACCAAAGATTTCCTCTGGAGTTGGAAGCCTGTATGTCTTTTCATAAGAAGCTTTAATCTGCAGATTGTGTTTCAGATAATAACTTGTAGCAGCTCCATATCCAGTTGTCGAAGTATGATCTACATATTTCTGATACGCAATATCTCCAGTAGCTCCAGAAGGATTATAACTTCTAGAATAAGTAGTTTTTAATGAATAATCTTTTAAGAATATAGAAGTACTCCATTTATCGTTATAATCTAATTTATACCCCAATCCCAAAACATTCTTTTGTGTTTTTTTAGGCTGTTTATACACCAATGATTCAGGAACCAATTCGTCACTTTCTTTACGATCGAACGTATTAAACGTATTATTAACCATAAAAGAGTGTCTGTCATTAAGCGTATAAGTCGCATTGGCTGTTGCTATACCATTGTTGTTATAGAACTTACGAAGCGTACGACTTCTTTCTCCTCCTGCTCCTGCATACTGTTTGTAATCGCCAAACCAATTGTATCTTCTAAAAACGGTATCAATATTCTGTTCGTAACCAAAGTTGTAATTACCTGTAACATTCACATTCAGACCTTTTGTAAATAAATCTTTAACCTGATATTTTAAAGTTGGCATTACAATACTTCCTTTTCTATAAATCTGTCCAAATACGCTAACCATTCTGGCACCAGTCTGTATGTCTGCTTTATTTTCTCCACCGGTAAAACCGATCATTAATTTATCGGCATATTTTTTTCCTGTTATTCCAACATTCAAAATCACCGTTTCGTTACGGTATTTATCATGAAAACGTCTCACTCTCTGATTCGGAAAATAAGCCCCCGTATTTAAATCGGCTACATCTACATTTACCCAATAGTTATTATCTGAATAGTTTTGAAAAGCATTAATTTCGGTTGTAAAACCGCTCTTTGCAGTATAACCCGCATTGATGCTTGAACGATGCGTATTAAAAGATCCGAATGAATAAGAAGCGTCTACAAAAGTTCTAGGTTTGCTATTGGTTACAATATTTATCGCTCCACCCAAAGCATCTCCTCCCAACCAGATTGGCACAACACCTTTGTAAACTTCTACACGTTCGGCAAGGTTGATCGGAATATTATTCATTTGAAAAGAAGAACCGAAATTATCCATTGGAACTCCGTCAATAAAAACCTTAATCTGATTTCCCGAAAATCCGTTGATCGAAAGCTCTGATCTCGAACCTACTCCACCCGCTTCACGGTTACGAACACCAGAAACGCGATCTAAGGCATGAGACAAATCTAGAGTTGAATTATGCAGTTTTTTAGCATCAATTGCCGTTACGCTGTAAGCTTGTTTATTTATTTTTTCGGTTTGTGATCTTCCAAGAACTGTTACACTTTCTAGTTCTTGTAACTCGCTTTCCATTTTAATTGTAATCTCTAAATTACTTCCTGCGACTTCGATCTGTTTTTTCTGAACAGCAAATCCCATTGCAGAGATTTTTATCGTATGTTTTCCTGATGGTACATTTTTTAAAATATAATTTCCGTTTTCATCCGACATAACGCTTAAACCTGTTTTCTCGACAACAACAGTTGCAAACGGAATTGTTTCTCCAGAATTTTCAACAACTTTTCCAGACACTGCAAAGCCTTGATTTTGCTGGGAAAATGATAATAACGTAGTTAGAAAAAATAAACTGGCAAATAAAATTTTTTGAGCTGACATATCTTTAATTAGACTAATTATAAATAACTTTGCTGCAAAAGTACCATCAACGTCTTTAAAAAAGATAGGGAAAAACGGATTATTATTTTGTAAAAACGGATTAAATTTTGAAAATCAAAGCCACCCTTTTAACGTCAGAAACGCCAATTATTAAAATTCAGATTGGAGATCAATATTGTCCAAAAAGTATTTTAACCGAAGAGAATGTCAATATTCAAAATGAAGATTCAGAAAAAATTGTAAGCCGTCATCTAATCACGGAAGGATTGGTTCTTCTTGATACTCAAATGTATTATTCAAGCAGTAAAACCGTAATTTATGAAATTGACGAAGAATCGGTTGTCATGAACTTTATTTACAGCAGTAATGTCGAAACCCATATTGACCAACTTGAAAGTGAACAATATTCTAGAGAAAACACGCATAATATTTTTTACACCAATAATTTTAAAGGTTCATTTACGATTCCAGCTTACACACATACAAATTACCTTTCAATTATTCTTTCAAAAGCGTTTTATTTCAATATAATCAACGAAGATTGGCAACTGCATGAAAAATTTTCTAAAAAAATCCTCGACAAGCAATCCAGTTATTTAACCTCAAAATACCTTCCTTTTACACCCGCAATTCAGTGGGTTACATCCGAAATAAAAAACTGTACGCGAGAAGGTGTTTTAAAAAGAATTTTTATCGAAAGTAAAATTAAAGAGCTTCTTATTCATCAGCTAGAAACCTTAAATATGAAACCTCTAGCAACAGAACAAATCAATGACGAAGATTATAGCAAACTCTTAGAAGCAAAAAAAATTTTAGATGACGATTATAGAAACACTCCTACTCTACCCGAACTATCACGAATTATTTCGCTAAACGAATTCAAACTAAAAAAAGGTTTTAAGGCTTGTTTTGGCACCACTGTAAAAAGCTACATCATTAAGCTGAGAATGGAACACGCCAAAGAACTATTTCAAAGCAAAACAGCAACCGTAACCGAAGCTGCTTATAAATGCGGCTATAAAGATGTTTCGCATTTTTCTGCGGCGTTTAAAAACTACTACGGATTTTCTCCTCAAAAATTTAAAATCAATACCGATATCATACAGTTTTAGCTGATTGGCTTCTCACTATTGTGGTAAAAAAAAGGGTTTTAAAATTACGTCCGTCGACTTAATCTTAAAACCCTAAAAAAATTAGACATTAATGTATATTGCAAACTTATATACAATTACCCACGATCAAATGAATATGTCAAAATTCAATGTAAAAACGTTTCTCCAAAAACAGTTTTCTGTAAAAATTTAAATGATACCCAAAAAGGTAAAGGCTATCATCTTTTTTAAATTTCTACAGGCCAAAATTAGAATTCACATTATAGATAACCTTACGGTTTTCCTCATTGTGTGAAAAAATTAACATTCTTAACTTTAATTTAAAACCTTAAGTAATTGTACCGCAAAATATTGCCAAAACCCTATTTAACGTAAATTTGTGAAAGAAAATACTAGATTCCTATTCATAGATGCGCCAAAAAGACGCGAAAAAAATATATTTCTTGTCCTAGATTAAGCCGTATTTCTCAAAACCCTCCCTACATTTGCCTGTGATCTTAATTAGAGAATGAGATAATCTGGACAATTAGATAACTAAATGAGAATCTAAGAAGCTTAGTATCTTAGAACCTCAGAATCTTAAAAGCTTGAAAAAATGAAACAACTGCAATTTTTATTACTCGGAAAAAATGAAGCCATTTTAGCTATTTTACTTCGTCTTGTTAATGCAGATGAAAACTGGAATGGTGTGGCTTTTAATAATGAAAAAGAAGCACAGGAATACTTTCAAAACAATAAAATTGATATTGTGCTTTTAAGTTCTGCAATTGAAGATCATGTCGAAAAAGAATTTACTTCTTTCTGTTTAAAACATCAGCCAGATGTTGAAGTCATTGAGCATTTTGGAGGCGGAAGCGGTTTATTAAAATCTGAAATTCTGCATCGATTGCATCTAAAAGGAAAGCTTTAAATTTGCAATTCAAAGCCTCAAAAAATGGAAAAAACATATTCAGTTGTATTTTATTCTAAAACCTTGGTTGAGCCAGTTAAAAAATTGAAAGATTCTTTAAAAAGCAAAATCAATTGGTATAACAGCTGTAATTCTGAAGCACATATTACGATTTGCGAATTTAAAATTGACGAATCTGAATTGGATTCAATCAAAAAAAAGCTTTCTAAAATAGCTGATACTTTTACGCCTTTCGAAGTGTCTTTGAATCACTTTGATTCTTTTCCGACTGCAGGCGCTTTTTTTATTGGAGCTAATGAAGATTCTAAAAATAATCTCGTTCCGATTATGAAAAAGATTCATGAAACTTTAAAGTTCTTAAAACTTAAAAAAAGCGATAATCCTCATCTATCCATCGGACGACGATTAACCTCAGAAAATCTTACAATAGCATCCCAACTTTTTACCACAATAGATCTTCAATTTGAATGCAATGAAATTGTTTTAAGGGAATTTGATCCCAAAATAAAGCAGTTTTTTGTAATGGATTCTTTTCCCTTCGGAAGCAATCCAGAGCCTGAGTTTGTACAGGGAAGTTTGTTTTAAAGGTTTTGCCGCAAAGGCACTAAGGCACAAAGTTTTTTTGTTTTTGCGAAATTGTTTAACGATAGGTAATCATTTTGGTTATAGCCCGTGGTTTAAACCACGGGAACTGTGAATTTGATTTGCATCGCGTTACAATTTGAGGGATCTTAAAAAAAACTTTGCGCCTTAGCGTCTTCGTGGCAAAAAACATTTTTTCGTATATTTGAATTTCGCAATTCATCCTCATATGAAATCTCTAGATTCTTTTTACCAAGATATTACCGAAGGTTCAACTGTTGATCCCACTTCATTATTGCCAAACGACATTCAGAAAGAAATCGGGCATTTTAATGTTTTCGATATTAAAGAACTTTTGGAACGCATGAAAGGAAAGCCTGGAATGCCTTATGACAGAAGAGCTTATTACAAAATAAGTTTAATCAGAGGTCACAACAAAGCGGAATATGCCGATAAAGTAATCGAAATCGAAAAACAGGGATTGCTATTTGCAACACCAAAAATTCCGTACAATTATTTACCGCAAGACACCAATCAAGGTGGACAGTTTTGTGTTTTTACCAGCGAATTTTTATCTAAAAGTAAAAGCGGAATCGATCTAGACGAACTTCCAATTTTCGCTTCAGATGGTTATCCGATTTTTCAGCTTTCTGATGAAGAAGTTTTAGAAGTTGAATTGATTTTCAACAAAATACAAAAAGAAATTAATTCTGATTATATTTACAAATACGATTTAATTCGAAATTATGTGGCTGAATTAATTCATTTCGGACAAAAATTACAGCCTATAACAGCATTGTATTCGAAACATAATTCGGCTGCGAGGGTTTCTTCTTTATTTGCTGAATTATTAGAAAGACAATTCCCTATTGAATCCCCAAATCAAAGATTGCAATTGAGGACAGCGAAAGATTTTGCAGAACGATTATCTGTTCATGTGAATCATTTAAATAAGGTTTTAAAGGAAAACACCGGAAAAACCACAACAGAATTAATTACAAACCGATTAACAAACGAAGCAAAAATACTCTTGAAACAAACCGATTGGAATATCTCAGAAATCGCTTATTCACTTGGTTTTGAAGAATTAGCGCATTTTTCTAATTTCTTTAAAAAACAGACTTCCTTTACGCCGATTGCTTTTAGAGCTTAAATTTTGTTTCAGGTTTCAAGTTTTTTGTTTCAAGTTTCAGGTTTTACGAGTCGTAACCATACCGTTTGTCATCCCGAGGAACGAGGGATCTCCGCAAGAAACTCCATAAAGTTTGGAATTTGGAACTTCTAAAAATTTGGAATTTCACAACACTTGATTTGAATTTCGCAAACATCTATTTGATATTTACAACTCCCCAACTCTACTTCGCTCCTACCTTTGTCTCATCAAATTAAAAGAACGAAAAGATGAATTTATCAAACAACAAAATTTTAATTACTGGCGGTGCAAGCGGTATCGGACTTGGGCTTGCCGAACGATTTATTCAGGAAAACAATACCGTGATTATCTGCGGAAGAAGAGAATCGGTTTTAAACGACGTAAAAGCAAAATTTCCTTCGATTATTACTAAAGTATGCGACCTGTCTATAGAACAAGAACGAATCGCACTTTACGAATGGATTGCAGCAAATCATCCTGATTTAAATGTTTTGATTAATAATGCGGGAATTCAAAAATGGGTTTCGGTTACAGATGCAGATTTTTACGAAAGCATGAAAACAGAAATTAGCACTAATATTGAAGCTCCATTGCATTTAACTTCATTATTTATTCAGTTACCAGCTCTTAAAACCGTGATGAATGTAACCTCTGGATTAGCCTTTTCTCCTTTTGCAAAGGTTCCAGTTTATTCGGCTACAAAAGCGTTTTTCAGATCATTTACACTTTCGCTTCGTCATTTATTAAAAGAAAAAAATATTGAAGTTGTAGAAATAATTCCACCAGCGTTAAACACAGATTTAGGCGGAATCGGACTTCACGATGCACATCCAAGTGTAAGCAGTTTTATCGAATCTATTTTTGAACAATTGAAAGAAGGCAGACAAGAACTGACTTTCGGCACAAGTGAAACTAGATTAAACGCAAGCGCTGAAGAGTTAAGAAATCATTTTAATGTAATGCATCCATAATTGTAAGATGTGAAAGGTGAAATGTAAAAAGACAGAGACATTCACATCTAGCATTTCACAACTCACATTTTACATCTAACATTTTACAAATTAAACAATTATAAAAAATGGCAGTAAATACAAAAATAGCACTTGTTACAGGCGGTAGCAGAGGTTTAGGAAAAAACATGGCAATTGCGATTGCAAAAAAAGGACTTGATGTAATTATCACTTACAATAGCAAAAAAGAAGAAGCTGATGCGGTAGTTTCAGAAATTGAAGGTTTAGGTCAAAAAGCGGCTTCATTACAGTTAAATGTTGCTGAATCAAGCACTTTTGATTCTTTCTTTGAGCAAGTAAAAACAGTTTTGAAAGACACTTTTAAAACTGATAAATTTGACTTTTTAGTAAACAACGCCGGAATCGGAATTCACAATTCATTTATTGGAACAACAGAAGCCGAATTTGATCAATTGACTAACATTCAGTTCAAAGGACCATTTTTCTTAACTCAAAAAGGATTAAACGTAATGAATGACGGTGGCGGAATCGTAAACATTTCAACTGGTTTAGCAAGATTCTCGTTTCCTGGTTATGCAGCTTACGCTTCTATGAAAGGTGCAATGGAAACTTTGACAAAATATCAGGCAAAAGAATTGGCCGCAAGAAAAATTAGAGCCAATATAGTTGCGCCTGGTGCAATCGAAACCGATTTTGGCGGAGGTGTTGTTCGCGACAATGAGCAAATGAACCAGCAAATTGCTTCTGTAACCGCTTTAGGAAGAGTTGGTCTTCCTGATGATATTGGTGGCGTTGTTGCCTTTTTATGCACCGAAGATGCACGCTGGATAAACGCTCAAAGAATCGAAGTTTCTGGAGGAATGATGCTTTAATATGGTTGATGGTTGATGGTTTATAGTTGATGGTTAGTGGCACTTCATAACTCATAACTCATAACTCATAACTATTACAAAAAACAAAACCCGATAAGTAACCAAAAACTCATCGGGTTTGTCATTTCAAATAATATTTGAATTAGTAAGCGTTTTAATTTTTTTCTATAGAGACATCAAAGCCTCCTTCTGCGTCAAAAACAATATCATAAAATTTAGTATCTTTTTCTACACCAACTTCGTAGGTTGTTTTTTTCTTATCGTCTACGACCATAGCAATTTCTTGAATCGCTTTTGCCTTATAATTCTTTTTTAGATAAGACTGCGCTTTTATCGGAAGCTCTTTAAACGGAATCTGCAATTCATACGCTTTCATGTTTCCTAGATTATCGTAAATCGCCACAGCTTTCGTTCTATCACTTACATTATATCTCGCTTCAAATCGAATCTCATCTGCGTCGTCTCCAACATATTCTTCAGACCAAACTGGAACTTTTCCTGGATATTCCCTCTCAAAAGCTGTTCGAACCACATCTGGCGGTGTTACAACTTTTTTCATATTGGTTCCCTCTTGGGCTATTAAAAAACTACTGCACAAAAAAGTAAAAGATAAAAACACGTTTTTCATAGTTTCATTTTTTAAAATTAAACTTCAGCAACGTATTAAAATTAATAATTTTTATCTTACGATAACACGAAGAAATTAACATTTTTTATCCCCAGAGAAAACTCTTTAAAATCAAGTATTAAATTACAGTTCGAGCTTTTTTAATCGGTCGGTTAGTTCTCTTTTATATGTAATTCCGATTGGGATTCTTTCATTTTTAATGACTACAAAATCTTTTTCAGTTGCATCAATTTTATCCAACGCCACGATATACGATTTATGAATGCGCATAAAACTCTTTTCCGGCAGGCATTTTTCAAACTCTGTTGTGGTAATAGAAGCCAGATAGGTTCTTTTGATTGTGTGAAGTTTTACATAATTGCCAAAACTCTGCGCGTATAAAAGCTGATCTAATTCAATATCCATCAAATAACCATCTACTTTTACGCTAACCGAATTTACCGTTTCTTCTGCTTTTTGTTTTACACTTTCGGTCGCAAAAAAACGATCAATTGCTTTTAAAAACCTTGGAAAATAGATTGGCTTCAGCAAATAATCAATTACGCCATAATCGTAACTTTCAAGCGCAAATTCAGAATACGCTGTAGTCAAAATAGTTTTAGGATGCGTTGGAAGAATTTTAAGCAACTCCATTCCCGAAATTTCAGGCATATTGATATCCAGAAACATTAAATCGACTGGATTTTCTCTGAGATAATTCATCGCTTCAATGCCATTATATCCCTGAAAAACCAATTCCAATTGCGGATTCTGTTTGATATAATTCGCCAAAACATAATGCGCAGCGGGTTCGTCATCTACAATAATGCATCTTTTTGTTTCTCTCATCCTACAAACTTTTTAAGCTGTATTTCTAAATCTACAATATAAGTCTGTTTATCGTCTTTAACATCTAATTTATAATCTTTTCCATAAATTAAATTCAGACGTTCAATGGTGTTTTTTAAACCGATTTTAGTTGAAACCACATCATTTTTCTTCGGAATTGAATTCGCAACGTGAAGATGAAGCAATCCTTTTTCGACCGAAATCGTGATTTTTACAAAGCATTTTTCTATAGCGCAAGTTCCGTGTTTAAAGGCATTTTCAATAAATGCAATTAAAAGCATAGGCGAAATTTTATATGCATTTTCGTTATCAACATTGCTTTCAAAAGTAATATCGCAGCGATAGCCGACACGTTCTTTTTCTAACTGCACATAACTATTTATAAACTCCAGTTCATCTTCTAAAGATACGCATTGTTTACTGTTGCTTTCCAATTGATAACGCATCAACTGCGAAACCTTCATAATTAAATCGGGCGTTCTGTCTGGAAACTGAAGACTGATTCCGTACAGCGTATTAAAAGTATTAAACAAAAAATGCGGATTTAATTGTCCTTTCAATGAATTTAATTGCATTTGATTGAACAATAAAGCCGCATCGGTTTGTTTTCTGTGAATACGATAAAACTTAAAAACAATAATCGGACTCAGAATGCAGACCAAAGTTCCTAAAACACTTGCCAATTGGTACGCATAACTTCTCTGATGCGAATTTTGATACAAATGGCATTTGGCAAACATATCCATTCTTGTAATTTCATACAAAATGACAGAAAAGACAAAAACTCCAAATAACGTTAAAATGATATACGTAAAAGGTTTGTTTGCTTTAAATAAAATCGGAAGGAGAAAAAAGCGATTAAATTGGGCATGCATATACAAAATGCAATAAAAAAACACACCCATTGCAATCGAAATGAAGGAACTAAATAACATCCAATCATTTTTCAGGGTATATATTGTAAATGAAAAAAGGACAACGGCAACCTCCTGCCACCATTTGTTATCCAGTATGTTATCAATTCTTTTGTTCATTATTAATTTTGAAATAGTTTACAAAGTACGAACAATTATTTAATTATTTTTTTCAAAAAATGACCAATTCAATTCGTCATTTACTAGTGCAGTACATCACTTAACCTGACTTATATCAGTATAAGAGAAATAAATTTGTTGCATCAAAAAACATTTCTATTCACACCTTGAGTTTATGTATTTCAAAAAAATTACCTTATTATTTTTATTGATTTTTGCCTCAATCGGTTATGCTCAAACCCTGTCTTTAAAAGAAGCATTAAAGATAGGTCTTGAAAACTACGGTTCTATCCGAGCAAAAAACAATTACACCAATGCATCAAAAGAGACTCTAAAACAATCTCGCCGTGATTACCTGCCAAACCTTAACTTATCGGCACAGCAGGATTACGGAACTGTAAACGGACAAAACGGACCGCTTTATGGTTTTGGAGGTTTAGGAGTTGCATCGTCAGGACTTCCGTTACCAGAGCAAAACTGGAACTCGGCTTTTGGCGCACTTTATTTAGTCAACATGAACTGGGATTTTTTCACCTTCGGAAAAACACAGGAAAAAATCAATTTATCTAAAATTGATGTTCAGGCTAAAGAAAAAGACTTACAGCAGGAAAAATTCCAGCAGGAAATCAAAATTTCGGCTGCTTATTTAAATCTATTGGCAAGCCAAAGATTGCTGATTTCGCAGCAAAAAAACTTAGATCGCGCAGAAGTCTTCAAAAAGACAGCCGTTGCGAGAGTTAAAAACGGATTATTGGCCGGAGTAGATTCTACATTGGCTACAGCCGAAGTTTCTAAAGCAAAAATCGCTTTAAACTTAGCCCGAAACTTTGTTAAGGAACAAAACAACAAATTAGTCGATTTAATGGGCGTTGCGCCACAGGATTTTGTTACCGATACACTTTTTGTAACTCAGATTCCTAAAGAATTGGTAACCAAAGAAACTGCTGCAGACAGTCTTCACCCTTTATTACAATTTTATAAAACCAAAATCGATTACAGCAATCAGCAGGTTAAATTGTACAAACGTTTCTATTATCCAACTATGAGTGCTTTTGGAGTTTTACAAACCAGAGCTTCAGGATTTGACAATTCGTATGCAACCAATCAAAATGCTTTTACAAGAAATTATTGGGATGGCGTAAATCCAGATCGCACCAATTATTTGGTTGGAGTTGGAATTACGTGGAATTTAACCACGCCTTTCCGATCAAGCAAACAAGTAAGCGCTCAGAAATTTGTTTCTCAAGCTTTGCAGGAAGAATACAATCAGGCCGATAGAGAATTGAAATCGCAGCTGACATTTGCCGAAGATAAAATCAAAATTACTTTGGAAAATTATGCCGAAGCGCCAATTCAGGTCGATGCCGCAAAAAGAGCTTACATCCAGAAATCGACGTTGTACAAAAATGGTTTAACCGATTTAACCGATTTAACTCAAACCATGTTTACGCTAAATCGCGCTGAAATCGATCGAGATATTGTCAATAACAATGTGTGGCAATCGTACTTATTGAAAGTCGCTGCAACAGGAAATTTTGACTTATTTATAAATGAATTTTAATTATAAATCCTAATGAATTTAATACGTTTTGCACTCCGCAAACCCATTTCCATTTTAGTATTGGTTGCGGGTCTATTTTTCTTCGGAATTGGTGCCATCAAAGACATTAAGGTAGACATTCTGCCAAAAATGAATTTGCCGGTTATCTATATTGCACACCCGTTTGGAGGTTACACGCCAGATCAGATGGAGGCTTATTTTGCCAAAAACTACGTAAACGTTTTACCTTTCTCGAACGGTATCAAATCGGTAGAAACCAAAAATATTCAGGGGTTAATGATTATGAAATTAACCTATTATGAAGGAACCAACATGGCTCAGGCAGCTGCCGAGTTAAGTGCGCTTTCCAACAGAATTCAAGCGGCTTTTCCTCCGGGAACTCAGCCTCCTTTTATCATTCGTTTTGATGCTTCTTCACTTCCAATTGGGCAATTGGTTTTGAGCAGTAAAATACGTTCAAACAACGAACTACAGGATTTAGCCAATGTTTATGTTCGTGCTTCGTTTACTGCAATTCCTGGTTTATTATCTCCCGCACCTTTTGGAGGAAGTCCAAGAACTATTGAGGTAAACGTTGATCCAGATTTATTGCGTTCTCATAATATGACGCCAGACCAGATTGTTGATGCGATTCGTTTGAACAACCAAACGGCTCCATCTGGAAACGTGCGTATGGGCGACAAAAACTATATTACGCCAACAAATAATACGATTAAAGAAGTTAAAGATTTTGAACAGATTCCGTTATTTAAAGGCGGTGTTCAGAACTTAAAATTAGGCGATGTTGCTTCTGTAAAAGACGGTGCCGATATCACGGCAGGTTATGCTTTGGTAAACGGAAAACGTTCGGTTTACATTAGTATCGCAAAAGCGGGAGATGCTTCGACTTGGGATGTGGTTCAGAAATTAAAGAAAGAGCTTCCAAAAATTCAAAGCACGCTTCCTGAAGACGTAAACATTACGTACGAATTTGACCAGTCGGTTTATGTAATCAACTCGGTTAAAAGTTTGATTACAGAGGGAATCATCGGTGCGGTTCTAACGGGATTAATGGTTTTATTATTCTTAGGTGACCGTCGTGCAGCTTTAATCGTAATTATGACCATTCCGATTTCGATTATTTCTGGAGTTTTATTCCTGAAATTATTCGGACAAACGATCAACTTAATGTCATTATCAGGATTGGCATTGGCAATTGGTATTTTGGTGGATGAAAGTACCGTAACCATCGAAAATATTCACCAGCATCTCGACATGGGAAAACCAAAAGCACTCGCCATTTGGGATGCCTGTCAGGAAATTGCTTTACCTAAATTATTGATTCTTCTTTGTATCCTTGCCGTATTTGCACCAGCATTTACCATGGTGGGTATTCCTGGAGCGTTGTTCTTGCCTTTGGCTTTGGCAATTGGTTTCTCAATGGTTATTTCGTTTTTACTGTCTCAGACTTTTGTTCCTGTAATGGCCAACTGGATGATGAAAGGACATGAAAAACACGCACACGGACCAGAAATTACAGACGATGAAGCTGAGTTTAACGACAGCGGTTTAACGCCAGAATCAGAACAAAATCTCATCACTCAGAAAAAAGATTATGTAGAAAGGGCAGATACAAATAACAATGGAAAAATTAGTGCTTTCGAACGTTTCAAGATTCGTTTTATGCGAACTTTAGACCGTTTGTTTGTTCATAAAAAAATAACGACTGTAACCTACTTGGTTGGAGCAACATTTTTAGCAGTTCTATTGATCAATTTTATCGGAAAAGACGTTTTCCCGAGAACCAATTCTAGTCAGTTTCAGTTGAGAATGAGAGCAACAGACGGAACGCGTTTGGAAAGAACCGAAGAACAAGCTAGAATTGTTTTAAAAGAATTGGAAAAAATGGTCGGTAAAGATCATATCGGAATCACATCTGTATATGTGGGTCAGCACCCTTCTCTATTCTCGATCAACCCAATTTATCTGTTCATGGCAGGTTCTCACGAAGCGGTTTTCCAAGTGAGCTTGAAAGACTATCATGAAGATATGGACGATTTTAAAGATGAGTTTAGAGCAAGACTTAAAAAAGTGCTTCCTGATACTAAACTTTCTTTTGAGCCAATCGAATTGACAGATAAAGTTTTAAGCCAAGGTTCTCCTACTCCAATTGAGATTCGAGTGGCTGGAAAAGACAAAAAACGAAACGAATTGTATGCTACTCAAATTGTAGACAAACTAAAAGCGATTTCGTATTTCAGAGACGTTCAAATTGGTCAGCCAATTCATTATCCAGCGATGAATATTGATATTGACAGAACCCGTGCAGCCGAATTGGGAGTTGATATGAATGATATTTCGCGTTCGCTTGTGGCTTCAACTTCATCTTCACGTTATACCGAAAAAAATAACTGGGTCGATGAAAAAGCAGGATTATCATATTCTGTTCAGGTTCAAGTGCCATTAAATAAAATGAAAAGCAAAACCGATATTGGAGAAATTCCGGTATTGAAAAATTCGCTTCGTCCTGTTTTAAGTGACGTTGCCAAAATTACACCAGGCTTTGTAAGTGGTGAAAATGACAATTTAGGGGCCATGCCGTACATTACCGTTACTGCAAACATCTATCAAACCGATTTGGGGACGGCTTCAAAAGATGTGAGCAAAACAATTAGTTCTTTGGGCGAATTGCCTCGTGGTTTGTTTATCACGCCAATCGGACTAAGTACTGTACTAACAGAGACATTAAGCAGCTTGCAAACAGGATTATTGGTCGCTGTGTTTGTAATCTTCTTAATGCTGGCCGCTAATTTTCAGTCGTTCAAAGTTTCGCTGGTAATTCTAACCACAGTTCCTGCCGTAGTTTTAGGTGCTTTATTAATGCTGACTATTACAGGTTCTACGCTTAATTTGCAATCATACATGGGAATCATTATGTCGGTTGGGGTTTCTATTGCCAACGCCGTACTTTTGGTTACAAATGCCGAACAGCTCCGAAAAATAAACGGAAATGCGTTAGAATCTGCGCGTGAAGCTGCTGCGTTGCGTCTTCGTCCGATTATCATGACATCTGTTGCGATGATTGCGGGAATGCTGCCAATGGCAATTGGACACGGCGAAGGAGGCGATCAGGTTTCTCCGTTAGGAAGAGCGGTTATCGGTGGATTATTATTTTCTACTTTTGCCGTATTATTAATCCTTCCGCAGATATTTGCGTGGGCACAAGAAAAAACATCGACACAATCTGTTTCTTTAGATCCTGAGGACGAAGAAAGCATCCATTATATCTCATCATTAAAACCAAAAAATGAAAAGTAACATTATAAAATCTACAGCGATACTATTTACAGCTTTGGTTGTACTAAGCTGTGAAAAGAAAAAAGAAGAAACTGCAAAAGCAGAAATTGAACCTAAAGTTGAAACTTTCGCTTTAGCGAAAGAAAAACTAACTACAGAATTGCGTTTGCCAGCTGAATTAACCGGTTTCCAACAAGTTGATTTGTATGCAAAAGTGAGCAGTTTCGTAAAATTATTGAAAGTTGATATTGGTTCTAAAGTAAAGAAAGGACAGCTTTTGATTGTTTTAGAAGCTCCAGAAATCAGTTCGCAATTGGCTGCAGCCGAATCGAGATTGAAATCTATGGAAGCGATTTACGCAACTAGCAAAAGCACTTACAACCGTTTGTATGAAACAAGCAAGGTGGAAGGAACGATTTCTAAAAACGATTTAGAAATGGCAAGCGGTAAAAAGAATTCTGATTACGCACAGCTTCAAGCGGCAATTGCGGCTCATAAAGAAATTGCGATTATGAGAGGATATCTAGAAATTCGCGCTCCTTTTGATGGTGTTGTAGCGGCTAGAAATGTCAATTTAGGAACATTTGTTGGTCCAGCAGGAAAAGGTTCAGATTTGCCTTTATTAACGATTCAGGAGCAAAGCAAATTACGTTTGGCTGTTTCTGTTCCAGAATTGTACACAGGATATTTGCACCCAGGCGACGAAATGAGTTTTAATGTAAAATCGTTACCAGATACTTTCTCAGCTAAAATTACCAGAATGTCTGGCGCTTTAGATTTGAAACTACGTTCCGAAAGAGTCGAAATGGACGTTCACAACACCAAAGGAAATTTATTACCTGGAATGGTTGCCGAAGTTTTGTTACCGCTTAACGCGAAAGACAGCACGTATGTAGTGCCAAAATCGGCGGTAGTAAATTCTGCAGAAGGTTTATATGTGGTAAAAGTGGTAAACCACAAAGCAACAAGAGTGGACATTAAAAAAGGAAGAGAAATCGAAGATAAAATCGAAATTTTCGGCGACTTAACTCCAAACGATAAGCTGGTAAAAATTGCCAGCGAAGAAACTAAGGAAGGCGATGTCATAAACGAATAACCTGCGTTTAGTCTTCAATTTAGTGATTACCAAAAACTGTACGCATTCTTAGGAATGCAAATTTTTAAATTTGCCTAAAAGGGCAGTTCTTCTTTTCGAAGGGCTGTCCTTTTTTTTGTTTAGTAAATTTTAGGTAAAAGTACTTGGTTGAAGAAATTAGTAAATTGATATTTTTGATAAAATGTTTATTTAACGAAGAAGTGAGATATCTAACAGCATTTAAATAAATATCTTAAAAATCCAAAATATAGACTATAAAGAAAGTATTTATCTGACTATTTACAAATTGACCGAAAAGCTTACAATTTGCACTACCTAAGACTGACAAAATATGATAACACAAATTGACATAACAAATGTAGCTACTTATAACAATCTTGGAGTAAAAATTGAAAACTTAAAAAAAGTTAATTTTATTTATGGAGCAAACGGCTGTGGAAAAACTACGATTTCCAACTTAATTCATGATAATACAGATCCAAAATTTAATAATTGTTCTTTGACGTGGCAAAACGGCTTACCACTAAAAACATTGGTATATAACACAGAATTTAGAGAACGAAATTTTGGAAAGGGAAAACTAAACGGAGTATTTACGCTTGGTGAAGCAACTGCTGAGCAAATAAAAGAAATTGAAGCAAAAATAATAGATCTTAAAATTATTAAAACCGATGGAATACAAAAACGAGAAACATTAGATAAACAAAAAGTAGAGAAGGAAAAATTAGAAAATGATTTTAAAGAAATAAGTTGGACAAAAGTTTACAAGAAATACGAAAATGTTTTCAAAGAAGCTTATGGTTCGCATCAAAAAGAGCCTTTTAAAAATAAAATTTTACAAGAATTCTCAGAGAATAATGTTCAGTTAGAAACACTTGAAAGTTTAAAAGAAAAATCAAAAACTATATTTGGCGAGCAACCACAAAGGATAGATGAAATAAGTCAAATTTCATTTGATAGAGTCATTGAAATTGAGAGGAACGAAATATGGAAAAAAATCATTGTCGGCAAAGCCGATGTTGACATTGCTAAATTAATTCAGCGACTAAATATAAATGATTGGGTTAATCAAGGTAGAAAATTTATTGAAGACAAAACTTGTCCGTTTTGCCAAGAAGAAACTATAACTGACGATTTTAAACTACAAATTGAAAGCTATTTTAATGAGACATATTTAAATGACATTACTCTAATCAACGAGTTAAAACAAGAATATAATAATCTAATTCTAAACATTACAAACTTATTAAATGGCATTGAAACAAACCAAAGAGTTATAAAAAACACAAAACTAGATATAGATAAATTTTCAGCTTATTTGAAGACTTTGATTAGTCAAAATACGGCAAACAACGAATATCTAAATAATAAGATTAAAGAGCCAAGTAGAAGTATTGAATTAATTTCAATAAAAGAGCAATCCGATTTGCTCATAAAAGTAATAAATGAAGCAAATGATGAAATCAAGAAGCATAACGATATTGTAATAAATTATTCAAACGAAAAAAATAACCTAATCAAATCTATCTGGAAATTTTTAATTGAAGAATACAGACCTGATATAACAATATTCAATAATAAAAAAGATGGTTTAGAAAAAGGGATTACTAATTTAGAAACACAACATAAAGCAAAACAAGATGAATATAGAAAGTTAGATGCTGAAATAAAACTTCTTAATAAGAATGTTACAAGTATCCAACCTACTATTGATGAAATAAACAGAATTTTAAAATCCTATGGTTTTTTAAATTTTGAAATTGTCCCTACACAAGAAGAAGCATTTTATCAAATTCAACGTGAAGATGGCTCTATTGCAGAAACAACACTAAGTGAAGGAGAAATTACATTTATAACTTTTCTGTATTACTTGCAATTGACAAAAGGTGGTGTTTCAGAGGAAGAAGTAAACAACGAAAGAATTTTAGTAATTGACGACCCAATTTCTAGTTTAGATAGTAATGTCCTATTTGTGGTCAGTACACTTATAAAAGATATTATCAAAAATATAAAGGCAGACATTGGAAACGTAAAACAATTAATCTTATTAACTCACAATGTTTATTTTCACAAAGAAGTTTCCTTTATTGATGGAAGAACAAAAACTTGCAACAAAACTTCTTTTTGGATTTTGAGAAAGAACGACAATGTAACAAGTTTGCAAAATTTTGAAATGAATAATCCAATCCAATCATCTTATGAACTTTTATGGCAAGAACTGAAAAGTGATGAAGCAAAATCGACTTTGACAATACAAAATGTAATGCGTAGAATAATTGAAAATTACTTTAAACTGCTTGGTAAATATGGTGACGATGATTTAATTCTCAAATTTGAAACAAAAGAAGAACAAGAAATTTGTCGTTCCTTAATATCATGGATAAATGACGGTTCACACAGTATAAATGATGATTTATATATAGAACTGCAACACAGAACGATAGAAACATATAAAAAAGTTTTTAAAGATATTTTTATATTAACAAAACACGAAGGACATTACAATATGATGATGAATATTGTGGAAGAAGTAGTATAAAAAATGTCCATGTCGGCATTATCTTTTAGCTATTGAACAAACTGTGGTAGGAATTAATAGAAAACCTCGATTCATCTAAAAATCGAAGTTTTCCATTTCATTAACCTTACTCCTCACTCAAATAAGGATTCAAAATCTCCGCCAATTCATTGAGCCAATAATAATTGTCTTCAAAATTGGTTAGTCCAATTTGGAGGGTTTCGTGTTGTCGCATTACGCCGAGAGCTAAAATGCAATTTACTTGTCTTAAGATTTTAGCCATATCTTCGGGATCTATAATATGGTTAAAAAAATCAATCAGCCTTGTTTCGGCTTCTTTGGAAAGGGTGTTTTTTGTACTCATAATGTCGTAATATTAGGAATATAAAAACCCTTGCATCTTAGTGTTCCTAACGCTTACGACGGCGTTTACGGTCGTTTCCGATACCGTACACATAATACAAGGGCAAATCTTGCTCAAATTTAAAGTCGTAATTTTTTTAGGAACTTCAAATGTAGAGAAAACTATTTTAAAAAGAAAGATTTTTCTTTCAATAAATATATTCGTTTTATCAAATATAAGAAATCTATATTTCAGCAGGTATTTATCGCATTTTTGTCATTTCGACGTAAGGAGAAATCTTCGCGAGAAACTCCACAATTTTAATCGCCAATCTTTGTAGAGCTACTTGTGAAGATTTCTCCCTTCGGTCGAAATGACAAACTAAACCAATAGACAAACTATACGTAAAAAAACATGAAACATTTGTCAGGCTGAGCGAAGTCGAAGCCCCGTAATCTAAATCGCCAATCTTTGTCGAGCTACTTGTGGAGATTTCTCCCTTCGGTCGAAATGACAAACTAAACCAATAGACAAACTATACGTAAAAAAACATGAAACATTTGTCAGGCTGAGCGAAGTCGAAGCCCCGCAATCTAAATCGCCAATCTTTGTCGAGCTACTTGTGGAGATTTCTCTCTTCGGTCGAAATGACAAACTGTACGCAAAAGAACATTAAACATTTGTCAGGCTGAGCGTTGTCGAAGCCCCGTAATCTAAATCGCCAATCTTTGTCGAGCTACTTGTGGAGATTTCTCTCTTCGGTCGAAATGACAAACTGTACGCAAAAGAACATTAAACATTTGTCAAGCTGAGCGTTGTCGAAGCCCTGCAATCTAAATCGCCAATCTAGCATAGGCGTCTCGCTCATGAACAATAAAGCAATCAAGTTAAAATACTACAAAAACTATACAGCTCTTTAGAAACACAAATTTAAAAATTAGTTTAAAGAGCTGTTCTACTTTGGTTTGAGATGAATTGTTCTTTTTTTGTTCCGTTTCACAAGCAAAAGACACATCATCAATCAAAATCAAAAAATAATATATTTGTCGTAACCACTATATTAATTACAAATAATACTAACAAAATCTAACCAAAAAACCACCCCATTTGCTATGAAAAAAAGATTACTCCTTTCTTTTATATTTCCATTATCACTACACATATATGCACAGGCGCCTACAATTGAATGGCAAAAATGCTTTGGAGGAACAAAAACTGAAAGCTTTAGCAACATAAAGAAAACTTCAGACGGAGGCTATATTGTAGCTGGCGCAACAAGTTCAAACGATGGAGACTTAACAATAAACAAAGGAGAATATGACGCGTGGATTGTAAAACTGAATTCAAATCTAGTAACCGAATGGCAGAAAACATACGGCGGCTCAAAACAAGATTATGCAGATTGTGTACAGCAGACCAATGATGGAGGTTATATTGTAACAGGATATTCAGAATCTAATGATGGAGATGCCACCTTTAATCATGGAACTTATACTAGTGGTGATTACTGGATTGTAAAATTGAATTCGCTAGGTGTTATAGAGTGGCAGAAATCATTAGGAGGATCAATAACAGAAAGATCTTATAGCATTTCGCAAACAACAGACGGAGGATATATTGTTGTAGGAAACAGCATTTCTAACGATGGTGATGTTAGTGGTCTGCACAGTAATGGCACTACGAATGCATATGATATATGGGTTGTAAAACTAAATACACAAGGAAATATAACATGGCAGAAGACCTTAGGAGGTACACAAGATGAATATGCTTATAGCATTAAACAAACTACTGACAGCGGTTTTATTTTATGCGGAATGAGTGGATCTGCTGATGGAGATGTCACAATAAACAAAGGATATTCTGATGGTTGGATTGTTAAACTAAATGATTTAGGAAATATAGATTGGCAAAAAACATACGGCGGAAGTAAAACTGATAATTTTAAATCTATATCATTAACTCCTGATGGCGGTTTTATTGCTATTGGAAGCACGGTATCAACAGATGGAGATGTAACTTCTAATGATACAAGCGGTAACGTTTGGGTTGTAAAAATTAATGTTTCGGGAGCTATAGAATGGCAAAAAGTTTTTGGCGGAACTGCAAATGATGAAGGAACTGATATTGCTCCAACTTCTGATGGAGGTTATGTTTTTACAGCATCATCTTCTTCTTTAGATAACGATCTAACAGAAAACAAAGGCGCGTCTGATGCTTGGATTGTAAAAATAAGTCAAACTGGGAGTTTACAATGGCAAAAAAATATTGGCGGAAACAGTTCTGATCGTATAGAATCAATTATCCAGAATAATGATGGGAGCTATATTATGGCAGGATATACTTTTTCAAATAATGGAGATGTTACCAACTTAAAAGGATCGGCTGATGGATGGATTGTTAAATTGGCAGCAGATCATTTATCTGTAGATGAATTCAAATCTGATTATTTTATTACTTATCCAAATCCTGTTTCTTCGGTATTAAATTTTGAATCTCAAAATGGAGAACCAATTGACAAAATTACAATTACTGATATGAACGGTAAGATAGTACTAGAACAAAACCAAAAAACCAACCAAATTAATACTCAACAGCTGACTTCGGGCATGTATATTATTAAGGCATTTTCTTCAAATAAAAAACATACTCAAAAAATTATAAAAAGATAAAAACGTCTGGTCGCGAGAGTTTCGCTTGTAAATACAAACAATTCTAAAACCAAAATCTCGACAAAAAATATTCCTATTTTTGAATACAAAATCTCGCAAACTTTAATATGATTGACAGCATTAGTGATTGGGAAGAAAAGCAAAAAGGTTATTTGGTTGTATCTGTATTATGTCTCATTTTCGGAACTTATTTTTTTATCAAAGTCATAAGTGGAAGTTATGCCATAGAACAGTCAGATCTTGAAGTTTATGAAAACCTGATCATTTTGAACGCTCCAAAATTCAAAGAAAGAAAAGGAAAAAGAAGCAGAAAATGGATAGAATTTAACTGCATTAATAATCAAAGCACTTTCGAGATTGCTAGTTATGACTATCGTTGTGTTAATGATAAAGAAGTTATAAATGAAATAAAAACAGGAGATACCATCTCAATTGCTATTTTAAAAGATGATTTGGATGATTTTAATACGCAAAATTCTTGTGAAATTCATTCGCTGATCAAAAATGAGAAAGAATACCTCAATCTTAGATGCAGAAATGAAGAAGATACTGGAGGAGGAAAAAGGATTTTTCTGATTTTGTTTTCATTGTCAATTTTAACGGCCATCGTATATTCTCTTCCTAAAAAACCTAAACTTTTTGATAAAGTCGATCCTATATTACTAGTTGGAATTGGATCACTACTGCTTGCTTTCATTATTTATTTGATAACATTAAAATTATAGCGAACGAATAAAAAACAAAAAATTTGAAACATTTGCCTTTAGTCGAAATAAGAATTAAAAGCTTCACTCAAATCGCTAAATTAAAAAACCTTATTTTAATACAAAAAAAACTTTTAGGGGCTGTTTTGATCAAATTTGAGGTTCTAAATTTACTGTCCTCAAGACAAATTAAATACCACTTCTTATGCCACCAACAAAGAAACTTGCAGCACTGCTGTCCAAAAAATTCAATACCAATATTACCATTTTGGGAGATGTGGACAGCAACAATTTTTCGATTCTTGACAATGATAATGGGACAATCCTAGTCATTTCAAATCGGGATCAGTTTTATTTCAAAGATCAACATCGCAATCTCTGGTTTTCTGTTCTAGAATCATTTCATGTAGACGGAAAGCAGTATGATCCAAAGATGGGAGATTCTTATACACTCAATGATGGAGTTAAGTACAATTTTACTACAAAAGAGTCAATTCTAGAAATGGCTTCTAATTACTTTGAAAAACATATTGATTAATGTTATAAAGAGAGAAAAACAATTCCTTTAAATGCATAACTTTACAAAATCTGAGCTCCCGAAAGCTATCGGGATTGCGTTTAAATTCAAAAACAAATGATTGAAATAAAGACGTTTGAACAAGCAGAAGATTTAAAACATCCTAGACGTGTATTAAAATATGTGCTTTTATTTTGCACATCTGGCGAGATAACCCTTTCGGTAGATGAAAACGAATATCTAATCACAAGAAATTCAGTCTTAACTATAACCTCGGGTCAAATTCATTTTATAAAAAACAGCAAAAATGCAGTCGGATTTGTTCTCGAATTTACCTATGATTTTTTCTGCAAAAATGATAATGACATTGAGTTGATTTTCCACAACAGCTTATTCTGTCATTTTGCAATGAATGAAGTGATAAAAGTAGATGACGACAAATTGGTTGTTGATGCTTTAGAGCTTATTCAGCAGGAAATTGCCCAAAAACCGTATCAATACCTCATTTCTATTCATTCTAGAATTCAATTAATTTTAGTCGAAATCAATCGTTCTAAAATAAAACTAGGAGAAGAAATCTACAAACCAGACGCTTTGTTTCTTCATTTTCTGGAAGCCATTCGCGGTAATTTTGACAAAAATCTTTCGGTAAATGAAATTGCCAATTTAATCGGTACAACCGAAGCCAAATTAAACGAACTCTCTAAACTGCATTGCAATAAAACAGCACAAAATATCATCTTCGGACTAATAATTTCTGAAGCAAAACGTTTGTTTACCTACGAGAAATTATCGGTAAAAGAAACGGCTTATGCTTTGGGCTTTAATGATCCTTTTTATTTTTCGAACTTCTTTAAAAAACACACAAATATTTCTCCGAAATCTTACAAGGAGAAAGTTGTTCAATTGTAACGATTGTTTTGTTGAACGCAGAAAATTGCTCACAAAGTCACAGATTTGCAAAGTTTTATCTCATTTTATGTCATTTCGACGAAGGAGACCCGAGCAATAGCGAACAGGCAAAGCAAATCTTCGTGAGAAGCTCCACAAAGATTGGCTTTTAGAAACGGAGCCACTTGTGAAGATTTCTCCTTCGTCGAAATGACAAATAGTACTTTATATTAGTCAAAAGACTTTTTGACTTCAAGCATAATTACATGCTTTTTCCAAGATTCTCTATTCTTTAAAAAGCACTGCTGTCTGATCTTTGTATCTCATTAATTACTAATAAAATAGTTCATGAAAAGATATCAGGATTATGCCATTTTGCTTTTACGAATCGCAATGGCAATTGGATTTTTATCTGCCGTTTCGAGTCGGTTGGGTTTACTTGGGAAACAATCTTCGGGATGGGAAAATTTTCTGGGGTACACACAACAAGTAAATTCTTTTTTACCAAAAAGTTTCATTCCGTCAATTGCAATTGTCAGCACTTTTCTGGAAACCTTATTTGCTATTTTACTGCTGATTGGATATCAGACCAGAAAAACGGCTATTGGCGTTTCTATCTTAACTTTCCTATTTGCATTGGCAATGACTTATTCGTTCGGAATAAAAAACCCTCTTGATTATTCCGTATTTGTCTTTTCAATGGGCGCTTTTCTCTTAGCCACCACTGACAAGTACCGATGGAGTTTGGATGAATATCTTTTGAAAAATTAACTAATTAAATTTGAATAACTATGGAAACTAAAATCACAAAAAGCAATGAATTAGAATGGAAACCTCTTCATGAAGAAGGTGTAAAAACAGACGGAATTTATGCCAAAGTATTACGCTTTGATGCCGCTACTAACCGTCCTCCTACTTTTCTTTTAAAATTTGAACCCGGCGCATCGTACCCAAATCACGTGCATCCTGCTGGCGAGGAAATTTATGTTCTAGAAGGCGAAGTACGCTCTGGAAAAGACGAATTAAAAGCTGGCGATTATTTGTACATGCCTCCAGGAAGCACGCATTCTGTGTTTTCTAGAACTGGCTGCACACTTTTGTTTATGATTCCCGAAGAGGTTGTCATTTTGAAGTAAACAAGATATTTAATAGCCTCTTGAACAGCTGCGCAAAGTCAGAGACATTTGCGTAGCTCTTACAGAACATTAAGAAAGATTTTTTACCTCAAATCCTTTTTAATAACCAAATATTTCAAATCTGTTTTACCCGCATTGCTAATTCCATGTTCGGCATTAGGCGGACAATAGAAACTTGTATTTGGACCCGCTGTAACTGTTTTTCCGTCTAGAAAAAATTCGGCAGTTCCTTCTAAAATATAGAAAAATTCTTCTTCAGGATGATGATGTGGCGCGTGCGTCGACTTTCCAGGTTCGACAATACTCATTTTTAAAGTATTTTCTTGAGTGAAATCTTTATTGGCAAACCAATATTGATACCCCACTTTGGTTTTGGTGGCTTTGTTTATATCAAAATGATTGACACAGTTTTCGATTGTGTATTGTGGCGATGCAGTTTCTTTTTTCGTTTCCTGCGAAAAAGTTTGCTGGAAGAACAAAACTGCAATTGTGGTTTTTAGGATGGTCAGGGTTTTCATTTTTTTATTGTAATGTTACGAAAAAATGCAATTTGCAATTGCAAAGAAATAAATAAATTATAGAGTTAACATGTAAATTAGACTTTTGTCTTAACTTTGTTGATCAACTTTAGTAAATTAATATCATGCAAGCAATTAACATCACAGCATATACAGAAGATGCTTCTCAAATTGAAGCTGTAAAAGCTTTTATGAAAGCGCTAAAGATCAAATTTGAGATAGCAAATGTAAAACCATATGACTTATCTGAAGAACAACAAAATATCTTAAATGATCAAGTTATTTCAGATAAAAATCTTTACACTGATGCTGACTCTGTTTGTATCGATTTAAAAAAGAAATATGAATTATAAGATTATAGTTTCTCCAATTGCATTAACAAATATTGAAGAAGCCTTAGAATATTATATTTTAAAAGTTAGCAAAAAGTTGCCCTTGATTTTCTTAATGATTATAAAAAGGTTTACAAAGCCTTACAGATAAATCCTTTTTATCAATTTCACGATACTAATTATCGCTATCTTCCATTTAAAAAATTTCCATATGTGGCATTTTTCATTGTTGATGAATTATCAAAGACAGTATTTTTAAATGCTGTTTTTCATACTTCACAAAATCCACAAAAATATCCCCTAAAATAAAAATTATCGATCATTATTAAGACTTCGGCTTTGCTCAGCTTGACAAAAATTTTGTAATTTCTTTTTGTAATGTTACGCAAAAAAAGTCTTCAACTACGAGCAAATTTGAACCAGCCTTTGCAGAATATCAAAAATAAAAATTACTTTTAAAAACGCTTCTAAAGCAAGATTTAAACCCTTTTATAATGAACCAACTCCAACCTAAAATAAAATCATACTTTTTATTTCTTATTACTTTAATTTTTACAAATTTTATATGCGCTCAGACATCAAAAGAAAAAAGCCATTCCATAATAGCAAAAGGTGCAGTTCTCACAAAACTATCCGATCAATTCAGTTTTACAGAAGGACCTGCCGCTGATAAAAAAGGAAATATTTATTTTACCGATCAGCCTAATAATAGAATCATGAAATGGTCGGTTAATGGTAAACTTTCTGTTTTTATGGAAAATGCAGGAAGAGCCAACGGTATGTATTTTGATCACGCAGGCAATCTTTTGGCTTGCGCCGATGAAAAAAATGAACTTTGGAAAATAGACCAAAACAAAAATTATACTGTAATACTAAACAACTTTGAAGGAAAAAGGCTGAATGGTCCTAATGATCTTTGGGTTGATCCAAAAGGCGGTATTTATTTTACAGATCCTTTTTACCAAAGAGATTATTGGACACATACCTCTAAAGAAATTGAGAAAGAATGCGTTTACTATTTATCTGCGGATAAATCCAAAATTATCAACGTTGCGAATGATCTTGTAAAACCAAATGGCATTATTGGAACATCGGATGGAAAAACCTTATACGTTGCGGATATAGCAGGTAATAAAACGTACTCTTATACAATCGAAAGTAATGGTTCTTTGAGTAAAAAAACGCTTTTTACTGAATCAGGTTCCGATGGAATGACAATAGACGAGTCGGGAAATATTTACTTATGCGGAAAAGGAGTTACCATATTCAATCCACAAGGAGAAAAAATAGCTCATATTGATGTTCCTGAACCTTGGACAGCTAATGTTTGTTTTGGAGGAAAAAAATTGAAAACATTATTTATTACTGCCGGTAAAAGTGTTTATACGATAGAAATGAACGTTCGCGGAATGAAGTAATCAATAAATCATCGATTTTTCACAATCTTGTCATTTCGAGGAACGAGAAATGACAAACTTTGTGGTAAACTTTGACAAAGTTCTAATGAAAAAATTTATGTTCTCTCCTAGCCCCGATCGAAATGACATCTTTTTGTGGTGGGGTTCACCACAAAAAATATAATGTAGAGCGGGAGAAAACGCTCTTAAAAACGAAAAATGTCGTGCTTCTAAAAAATATTAAAAGCGAAAACCTCAATAAATTCAAGGCTTCCTAATCCATCTATGGAACGATAAGAAAATATTATGATAAAAACATTTTGAAATTCGAAAATCTGCCATACATTTGCCTAACAGTGTTAAACGATTTAATACTTGAATACAATGGCTAGCAAAGATCGAATTTTAAGACAAAAAGAAGAGACAAGGAACAATATCCTTGGCGCTGCTTATGATATCGTAAAAGATGAAGGCTGGAATGGTTTGAGTATGCGTAAAATTGCCGACAGAATCGAATATACTGCTCCTATTATTTATGAATATTTTTCGAATAAAGAAGCAATACTAGAAGAACTGACAGGCAAAGGTTTTTTAAAACTGGCTAAAGAGTTGCAAACTGCAAAAGACAAGTTTGAGAAACCCGAAGATCAGTTAGAAGCCATGTGGATGACTTATTGGGATTTCGCTTTTACTAATACTGAAATGTATCAACTTATGTTTGGTGTTCAAATGACTTGCTGTGCACAGCGATGTTCGGCTCAGGAAGCACCTTACAAATTGTTTACTGGTGTTATTGCTGAAATTATGAAAGACAGCAATCCTAGTGAAGATATCATTAAACAAAAATATTTTACTTTCTTTTCTGTTATCCATGGTTTAATCGCCATCAACATCATTAACAAAAGTGATATTTTAGAAACAATAAATGCTCAGATTTTGAAGGATGCTATTACTGGCATCATCAAATCTATACAGTAAAAAAAATTTTCAATTTTACTTAACAGTGTAAAATGATTTAAACGGGATAATGTAAAATCCTTTTTTTTATAACTTTCGCTTAACACTGTTAGAAAATTTAATAAAGGTAATAAAAGCTCTTTTTTTAGGCTTTTACTTAACAACGTTAGATAATTTAATACTGATTCGAAATAGAATTGGAAAGGCTTACTGTATGGAAATTTGCGCACTTTTACTTAACAACGTTAGATAATTTAATTCAATTAAATATGAATCCCGAGAATGCCAGAATGCCAAAGAATTTTATCCGAGAAAATGTTCAACCAATTAAAACCACTATGAAAATGAAAAATGTAATTATAACCAGTTTTATTCTGGCCTTAGTATTAAGCAGCTGTGCCGACAAAAATCAGGCGCCTACTGCTCCACCACCACCGGTTTTACCAGTTTTAGCAATCACAAGTGCCAATACAACTACTGATGCTGAATATCCTGCTTCTATACAAGGAACTGTTGATGTTGAGATTCGTCCACAAGTAAGCGGAAACCTAGATAGAATTTATGTTGATGAAGGTGCTTATGTAAGTAAAGGACAGACTTTATTCAAAATCAATGAGCGTCCGTACCGTGAGCAGTTAAACAATGCATTAGCAAGTCTTCATGCTGCAGAAGCGGCTTTGATCAATGCTAATTTAGAAGTTGATAAATTGACTCCGTTAGTACAGAACAAAGTAGTTTCTGACTATCAATTAAAAACAGCTAAAGCTTCTCAGAAAATTGCTGCTGCTAACATCGAACAGGCTAAAGCAATGGTAGGTTCTGCTAAAATTAATTTAGGATACACTAACGTAACAGCTCCAGTGAGCGGATACATTGGAAGATTGCCAAAAAAACAAGGAAGTTTAGTTTCTGCTACTGATGTTGAAGCTTTAACAACTTTATCTGACGTTCACGAAGTATTTGCTTACTTCTCTTTGGGTGAAACCGATTTCATCAACTTTAAAGAGCAATACAAAGGAAATTCACTTGGTGATAAAATCAAAAAATTACCTCCAGTTACTTTGATCTTGGCTGATAACAACGCTTATCCTCAAACCGGAAAAATCGATATGGTCGACGGTCAGTTTGATAAAACTACAGGCGCGATCACTATTAGAGCAACTTTCCCAAATGCAAACGGAACATTACGTTCTGGAAACACAGGAAGAATCCGTTTAGGATTACAGCATGACGATGCGATCTTAGTTCCGCAAGCGGCGACGGTAGAAATGCAGGACAAAGTATTTGTTTTCACCGTAGGCAAAGACAACAAAGTAACTAAAATGCCTATTACAGTTGTAGGTAAAAGCGGTACCAATTATTTAATTAAAGAAGGTGTAAAAACTGGCGACCAAATCGTGTTAAGCGGTATTGACAAACTTCAGGACGGACAAGCGATTCAGCCTGAAAAATCAACTAAAGTTGCCGAAGTAACTAATCAAAAATAATTATAAAAGACAATGTTCAAAATATTTATACAAAGACCTGTACTGGCAACCGTAATTTCCATTTTATTGGTAATTCTGGGAGTATTGGGTTTAACTAAACTGCCTTTACAACAGTTTCCTGATATTGCGCCTCCATCGGTTTTGGTAACGGCGGTATATCCGGGAGCCAACGCAGAAACGGTTTTACGTTCTGTGGCACCTTCTATAGAAGAATCTATAAATGGTGTAGAAAACATGACCTATATGAGTTCTACAGCTAGTAACGACGGTACTTTGGCTATTACAGTTTTCTTTAAACTAGGAACTGATGCGGATCAGGCCGCGGTAAACGTACAAAACCGTGTTGCTCAGGCAACCAGCCAGCTTCCTGCCGAGGTTGTACAGCAAGGTATTGTTACGGCAAAACAGCAAAACAGTTTCATCATGGCAATTGGTATGTACACTGATGATGAATCAAAATACGATCAGACATTTGTTGCCAACTATGCACAGATTAACATTATTCCGGAACTAAAACGTATTCCAGGAGTAGGTTCTGCCAGTATTTTTGGTGGTGTAAAAGATTACTCTATGCGTGTTTGGTTAAATCCAACGCAAATGTCGACTTACAAAATAACTCCAAGCGAAGTTATGGGCGCGATTCAAGACAAAAGTTTGGAAGCGGCTCCGGGTAAATTTGGAGAGCGAAGCAAAGAAGTTTTTGAATACGTTATTAAATACAAAGGGAAATTAACCAAACCAGAAGATTATGAAAATATTGCTATACGTTCTAATGCAGATGGCTCAGTACTTCGCTTAAAAGATGTAGCGAGAGTCGAACTTGGTGCTTACTCTTATAACAGTTTAACTCGTTTAAATGGTAAAAAAGGAATTGTAATTGGGGTTATTCAGTTGGCTGGATCGAACTCAAATGACATTCAGATTGCCATTAACAAAATGATGGAAAAGGCTTCTAAAGATTTTCCAAAAGGTATCAAACACAATATTTTCTATAGTACAAAAGTATCTCTTGACCAATCTATCGAACAAGTTGAGCATACATTATTAGAAGCTTTTATTCTGGTATTTATTGTGGTATTTATCTTCTTGCAAGATTTTAGATCAACATTAATCCCGGCTATTGCTGTACCTGTAGCAATTTTAGGAACGTTCTTCTTCATGCAGTTATTCGGATTTTCGATCAACCTTTTAACGCTTTTCGCATTAATTCTGGCGATTGGTATTGTGGTCGATGATGCCATTGTGGTAGTCGAAGCGGTGCATGCGAAAATGGAGCATAAACGTCTGTCTCCAAAAATCGCAACCCATGAAGCAATGCACGAAATAACGGGTGCTATTATCTCGATTACGCTGGTAATGGCTGCTGTATTCCTGCCGGTTGGTTTTATGGAAGGCTCAACAGGAGTTTTCTATCGTCAGTTTGCCTTTACGATGGCGATTGCAATTGTAATTTCGGCAGTAAATGCTTTAACATTGAGTCCGGCGCTTGCGGCATTATTCTTAAAAGATAATCACGGGGCACACGATCACAATGAACCTTATCAGAAAAAAGGATTTAAAGAGAAATTCTTTACGGCTTTCAACAGCAGTTTTGAATCGTTGACAAACCGTTATGTTGGCGGTATTAAATTCTTAATCAGAAGAAAATGGTTAAGCATGGGCGGATTAGCTTTAATTGTTGTAGCAACTGTTGTAATGGTTAAAACAACTCCTGCAGGATTTATTCCAACAGAAGATCAAGGATTTATTGCGATTGCAGTAAATACTCCATCTGGAACATCATTGGACGGAACTCAAAAAGTAATGACCGAAGCTGAGAATACTTTAAAAGCATTAGACGCTTCAAGATTTGTTACAGCGATTTCAGGTTTCAACTTATTGACGAATTCTACAAGCCCATCTTCAGCCGTAATTTTCGTGTTGCTTAAACCAAACGAAGAACGAGGCAATATTAAAAACATTGACGAAATCATGAATCAGGTTCGCGGTAAACTGGGCGGAATTTCTGGAGGAAGTTTCTTCGTGTTCAGTTTCCCAACTGTTCCTGGATTTAGCAACGTTGAGGCTTTAGATTTGGTTCTTCAAGATAAAACGGGAGGAAAACTGGATAAATTCAGTGGAATTTCTCAAAACTTTATCGGCGAATTAATGAAACGTCCGGAAATTGCAGTTGCTTTTACTTCTTTCAAAGCTGATTATCCTCAGTTGCAATTAGAGGTTAACGACGAAAAAGCAAATCAATTGGGTGTTAATGTAAAAGACATTTTACAAACTATGCAAGCGTACTTTGGTAGTGCACAAGCATCTGATTTTAACCGATTTGGTAAATATTACCGTGTGGTTGTTCAGGCCGATATCGAAGACAGAGCAGATCCAACAGCAATTGACAGAGTTTTTGTGAAAAACAAGACTGGCGAAATGGTGCCAATAAATACTTTAGTAAAACTGACTCGTATTTATGGTTCTGAAACCGCTTCTAGATACAATTTGTTTAATTCAATTTCGATTAATGCGATTCCGAAACCAGGATTTAGTTCAGGAGATGCCATTAAAGCAATTGAAGAAGTAGCAGCACAACAATTACCTGCAGGTTACGGGTTTGAATTCTCGGGCCAAACACGTGAGGAGATTTCGTCAGGAGGACAATCGGCAACTATATTTTTACTGTGTTTGATATTCGTTTATTTCCTACTTGCTGCACAGTACGAAAGTTACATTTTGCCTTTGGCCGTAATCTTGTCAATCCCTGCAGGTATTTTTGGAGTATTCGTTGCTATTGGCTTAACTGGAATTGAAAACAATATTTACGTACAAGTTGCTCTTGTCATGCTTATTGGACTTCTGGCCAAAAATGCCATTCTGATCGTCGAATTTGCCGTCCAGAAAAGAAAATCGGGACAAGCGTTAGTTAGAGCTTCAATTGATGCTGCCAAATTACGTTTACGACCAATTATCATGACGTCTCTTGCTTTTATTGTTGGTTTAGTGCCAATGATGAGTGCCACAGGACCGTCAGCTCAAGGTAACCACTCTATTAGTATTGGTGCCGCCGGAGGTATGATTTCAGGGGTAATTCTAGGTTTGTTTATCATTCCGGTATTATTCATCATCTTCCAACATTTACAAGAAAAGGTTTCTGGGAAACCAGTTGCTGTAATTCATAACGAAGAAAAATAATAAATGGAAAACTATATCACAACAATCCTTGTCGCCATCATATTTGGCATCGGATATATATCGTACAGAATCTCTAGAGATCTAGAAACCAGAAAAGATACTTGTACAGAAATTTAATAAAAAGACTAATGAAAAATCATATAACCAAAATCGTGACCTTCGCCATTCTGATCACGACTTTAATATCCTGTAAAGTCTCAAAGGATATTGAAACTCCAAAAGATGCATTTCCTGAGAATTTCAGGAATGCATCGGTTTCGAGTGATACAACTAGTATTGCCGATGTGGAGTGGAAAAATTTCTTTACAGAAAAAGATATTATAAAATTAATTGACAGTGCCGTTGCAAGAAACAACGACCTTCAGATTGCCGAAAAGAACATCAAAATTGCGCAATACCGTTTTACACAATCAAAATGGGGGAATATACCTCAGGTTAACTTGTTTGTAAACGCAAGTACAAGCAATCCGTCTGACAATAGTTTTACGGGATTGAACTTAAATCAGGCAATTGGCGCTAAACATATTGACGACTATTCTGCTGGAGCTTCTCTTTCTTGGGAAGCTGATATTTGGGGAAAGATCAGAAACCAAAAGAAAGGGGCTTACGCAGGATATCTTCAATCTGAAGAAGTAAAAAAAGCATTGCAGACTAATATTGTCGCTAATGTTTCTAGAGGATATTATAATCTTTTAATGTTGGATGCACAATTGGATATTGCCAGACAAAATCTTCGTTTAAATGATAGTACAACCAATATTATCAAATTAAAATACGACGCTGGTCAGGTAACCACTTTAGCGATTCAACAATCTGAAGCACAGAAATTAAACTCAGCGCAATTGATTCCGTTATTAGAACAAAATATTGCAATTCAGGAAAATGCCTTAAGTGTATTGACTGGTTCGTTTCCTGATTCTAAAGAAAGAACAATTCGTTTAAGTGCTATTGAAGTTAAAAACAATAACGCAATCGGAATTCCGTCTTCATTAGTAAGCAGAAGACCTGATGTAAAAAGTGCTGAATTGGCTCTTAAAGTGGCCAACGCAAATGTCGGTATCACAAAAGCTGATTTATATCCAGCTTTAAGAATTACAGCTCAAGGCGGTGTAAACTCTTTCGAAACTAGCAATTGGTTCAACATTCCGGCTTCTTTGTTTGGAACTGTTGCAGGAGGTTTAACACAACCGCTTTTAAACAACAAAAGACTTAAAACGCAATACAATATCGCTGTCGCGGAAAGAGAAAAAGCAGTTTTAGCTTTTAGACAACAAGTTTTGGTTGCGGTAAGTGAAGTTTCGGATGCTTTGGTTAAAGTAGAAAAATTACAGCAGCAAGAAACTTTCTTAAAAGAAAAAGTAAAAACATTACAGCAAGCGATTAAAAACGCAAACCTTTTATTCAAAAACGGTTTAGCAGAATATCTTGAAGTTTTAACTGCACAAGCAAATTTATTGCAAAGCGAACTAGAACTTGCTGATATCAAAAGACAACAACTTACAGCCAATACAGATTTGTATCGCGCACTAGGCGGAGGCTGGAAATAATACCCGTTACCCGTTAATTATTTATTTTTTGAGATGAAAACGCTGTGAGACCTTTGGGTTTCATGGCGTTTTTTATTTTCTGCCACGAAGGCGCTAAGGCGCGAAGTTTTTTTGTTTGCCACGAATCTCACGAATTTTCACTAATTTCTTTTCTTTCTAATTGTAAAAATAATTCGCAAAAATTCGTGAAATTCGTGGCAGTAAACTTTGTGCCTTAGCGCCTTCGTGGCAAAAACAAAACAATCTATGACTTTCAATAAAGAAACATACCTCAACAATCTAAAATTATATTTCGAAAGTTACGCTCCAATTTCTCAAAAGTCTTGGAATTTGATTGAAAGCTTGGCACATTTTCAGACAATCAAAAAAGGAGAAATACTCCTAGAAAATGGAGAAGTCTGCAAAAATCTTTATTATATTGCCAAAGGAATTTTACGAACTTTTATTACAGACGAACAAGGAAATTTTTATAACAAAAACCTTTTCCTCGAAAACAAACTTGCATGCTCTAAAGTTTCATCAATCTTGCAAACTCCTTCTAACTTTACAATTGAAGCTTTAGAAGATTGCATTTTAATCAATCTTGATTACAAAAAATATACTAAGTTGATTAGCGAAAATGATGATCTCAAAACATTTTATATAGCATACTTAGAAAAAAATTGGATTATTGAAAAAGAACAAAGAGAAGTCGCTTTAGTCATGCAGAATGCAACAGAAAGATATCTTAATCTTCTGGAGAGGCATCCTACAATTGCAGATCGCGTTCCATTATTGCATATCGCTTCGCATTTGGGCATTACACCAACTCAGCTAAGCAGAATTAGAAAAAGTCTGGAAAAAGAATTGTAAATCAACATATGTAAAGGCTTTTTTGAAATAGCCAAATTATCTTTGTTTTATAATTAAAACACGTCAAAAATGGATCATACAAACCTCATCAAAGATAATATCGACAACCTAACCACTCTTTGGAAAACCGTTGCCACTCCTCTTCTTTCCTATCATAAAAATGATCCTTTTGAGGTTTCTCAAATCAAAAACTCTGGCTGGCCAAATAGATTATGGTCTAGAGAAGATATTACTGAAGAAAATTTTCCGCTGATTCAGGAAATCATGGAGAAAAAACCAGGATTGGTTGTTCCGTATTGGGATATTTTTGGAAGCAATTCTAAAGAAATTTTCGAAAAAAACGGCTTTCATATCCGAATTCAGCTTGTAGCTATGGCCTTAAAACTACGAGAAAAATTCGCACTTGAAAACAATCTTACTTTTAAAAGAGTATTAAATGAAGAAGATGCCAAAACTTGGTCAGATATTTATCCGCTGTCTTTTAGTTATGTAATCAGTAAGGAAACTTTAGTTAACAATTACAAAAATGCTAAATTTTATTTAGTTCATTTTGAAGGAAAAGCGATTGGAACCCTGACTCTTTTTCAGACCGAAAACACAATGGGAATTCACGGTGTTGGCGTTATTCCCGAAATGCGAAAAAGAGGTTCCGCAGAAGAAATCATGAAATTTGCCATCAACGAAGCTATTGACGCCGATTGTGAATATGCGCAACTGCAAGCTTCTGCTTTAGGAAAAGGCATATATACAAGATTAGGTTTTGAGGATTTGTTTACGATTACGAATTACCAACTGAGGTAAATTCCAAATTTTAAAATCCAAATTCCAATTAATCAGCTAATTAATTCTCTCGCAATCCCGATAGTTATCGGGAGCGAAGTCGCAAAATTTTACTTTTAAGCCACAGATTAAAAAAGTATTAAAGGATTTGTTTCCCGCAGATTTGGCAGATTGAGCAGATTATTTATCACTTGCTTAAAAATCTAATCTGCTCAATCTGCCAAATCTGCGGGAACTATTTTCAATCTAAAATCTACATTCTAAAATCTAAAATCAGAATCTTGTCCCAAATGCCCCCAAAATAGTCATAAATAGGTATTTTGTAAAAAAACAAGAATAGTATATTTGTAATACATTAACTAATAACTACTTAAAAACAAATACCCCATGAAAACAACCAAAATCATTTTCTGGATTACTACAATTCTTATTTTTTTATTTGAAGGCGTTATGCCAGCATTAACTTCTCAGAGTGAACTAGCCAAAGAAGGAATCAGACACCTTGGCTATCCCGAATATTTCGGAAATGCCTTAGTTGTATTTAAAATCCTTGGCGTTTTAGCTCTAATCATTCCGCAAGTCCCTGGACGAATCAAAGAATGGGCTTATGCCGGATTTGCATTCGATTTTATTTTTGCATCAATAAGCCATTTTGCAGTTGACGGAATTGGTTTTCAAGGCTTCTTTCCTTTAATCGTTTTTGCAGTTTTAATTGTATCGTATGTAACATATCATAGAATACAGCGTTATAAAAACATAGCACTCTAAAAATCAAAACTTTATGATTGTTGAAGTTTTTAAAACAAATGTTCAGGAAGAATCTCAATGCCAAGTTATCATTGAGAATCTTCTTGAGCATTTTCCAAATAGTTCGATCAACTTCGATTTAGAAGATTGCGACAAAATCCTTCGTATTCATGCACCCTCCATTTCGAATACAAAAATTATCTCCATTTTAAATTCGCACGGCTATTTCTGCGAAGCACTTCCTTAAAAATTAACAATATACAAATATTTGATTTATAGCATTTTAATATTTTTTATTGTATATTTGAAGGAGTATCATTTTCCCCTAATTCTATAAATTTAATTTCACAGATTTAATGTACTGAGGTTTTAAAACCAATCGGTATACAATCGAATTTTTAATTTTTAAAATTAAAAAAAAATGAAAAGCGCAATTCAAAATACCATACTGGAAACCTACAGTAAACTAGGTGATTTAATTTCTTCTTTTTCAAAAGAAGAAATTAATATTGTTCCTTTCGAAGGAAGCTGGACAGGAGGACAAACGGTACAGCATATCATTCTCGCGTGCTCAGGTTTGACAATGCTTTTTGCAGGAAAAACTGAGAAAACCACTAGAGAACCTGACGAAAACGTAAAAGGACTCGACGCTATATTTTTAGATTATACTACCAAATACCAATCACCTGAAAACATAAAACCTCCTGCTATCGACTATGAAAAAGGTACGCTGCTGGCTTCTGTCAAAAAAATACAAAATGATTTATTTGAAGCCGCAGAAACTTACGATTTGACGCTTGTATGCATGGATACGAAAGTACCAGGATTTGATCATTTTACCATTTACGAATGGCTTCATTTTGCCATTGTGCATACACAGAGACATACACGCCAACTGCAATCAATTTACGAGTATATGAAAAAACAATAGATCAGTATAATTAAAACTATTTTTATGAGATCAAAAGTTAGGACCATTGTTTCATCGGGTTTAGTTGCAGGAACATTAGACATCACTGCTGCTATTGTGGTTTATGCTGTAATACTTCATAAAACAACAGCCGAAAAAATTTTGCAGTCTATAGCAAGCGGAATTTTTAAAAAAGAAGCATACACAGGCGGAGCAGAAATGACTTTTGCGGGTTTGGGACTTCATTTCTTAATTGCTTTTATTTTTGCTTGGTTTTATTTTAAGATTTTCCCTTATATCCCTTTTTTCAAAATAAACACTTTGCTCTCCGGAGTCTCCTATGGTTTCTTTATTTGGGTTGTAATGAACCTTGTTGTCCTACCGATTGTGTTTCCAGTTTTACCCGAAAAGAATTTAGATTTTCCGCTTTTGCTTTCCATATTGATTGTAATCTGCTGTGTCGGAATTCCGATAGCATTTATTACTCGGAAATATTACGCAAAATGGTATTGAAAATAAAGGTTAAAAGTGACAGAGTAACAAAGTAACAAAGGTTTTTTTTAGAATACTTTGAGCCTTTGTAACTCTGAACCTTTAAACCTAAAAAAATACAGACTACACGCCTCTTTCACTATTATTTAAGAGCCTTACAGAATTACCATGTTTATGCTTTTGAGTTAATTTTTTAATGGATTGCATTAATCGTCGCTTCTATCTCAAAGTAATTTTAAATAAAATTTATACGCATAATGGAAGAAGCTAAGAAACATGGCGTCATTTTAGAAAAAACAGATCGAACTTTTGAGGAATTAGGCGTTTTAAATCCAGCGATTTATCAAGACGGAAATAATGTCCACATGTTTTACAGAGCGACCAAAAAAGGAAACTTCTCTACTATTGGTTATTGTCGTTTTGAAGGACCGACAACTTTGGTAGAAAGACGTTCAAATCCGATTTTTCTTCCAGAATATATTTATGAAATTCATGGAGTCGAAGATCCCAGAATTACTAAAATAGACGATCTGTATTATATGACTTATGTTACTTATGATGGCCTAAATGCCTGCGGTGCTTTGGCTGTTTCTAAGGATTTGGTAAAGTTCAAAAAGAAAGGAATTATTACCCCGAGGTTTATTCTAAACGAATTCACCAATCTTATTAGAAAGCATTTACAAAACCCCAGCATTGCAAGAATATTGGCGTTTAATACAGAAAGAAATTATCCGCTAACGGAAACAATGAAAGAGCATTTGTATGTATGGGATAAAAATGTAGTTCTTTTTCCGAAGAAAATAAATGGGAAATTTGTTGCGCTGCACCGTTTGTTTCCCTCTATTCAGATAGTTTCTTTTGAAAAGAAATCAGAATTAACAGAAGAGTTTTGGAAAGAGTATTTAAAGAATCTTCCAGATCATATTGTAATGGAACCAAAATATGATCATGAAACTAGTCATATTGGTCCAGGGGCTCCTCCGATCGAAACGGCAGACGGATGGCTTTTAATTTATCATGCTGCCGAAAAAAGAGTAAAAGGTTTGGTTTATCACGCTGCCGCTGTTTTGCTGGATTTAGAAGACCCAAAAAAAGTAATTGGAAGATTGCCAAAACCCATTATTACTCCATCCGAATATTATGAAAGACATGGTTATGTCAATTACGTAGTTTTCCCAACAGGAACTGCCATTTTTGACGGCCAACTATATATTTATTATGGCGCTGCCGATGACAAGATTGCGGTGGCATCTTTGAACCTGAGCGAGTTATTAACCGAGCTAAAAAAGAATCCTCATGAAGACAATATCAAATAAATCAAAAATCGTTTTTTTATCAACTTTTCCGCCAACGCAATGCGGCATAGCAACTTATACGCAAGATACCATCAAAGGAATTACAGATGTTTATGGTAAATCTATAAAATGTGAAATATGCGAATTGGTTACAGAACCTATTGAAGAACCAACGCAAGCTTTTACCTTAAACACAAAAAATAGAGCAGAATATGCTAAAGTAGCAGAAGAAATCAATAACGATGAAACTGTGAAATTAGTTCATATTCAGCATGAATTTGGTTTGTTTTCAGGAAATTATGGAGATCATCTTTTAGATTTTTTAAATGTTATTAAAGCCCCTGTCACTTTTACTTTTCACAGCGTAATTCCAAATCCGAATGACGAATTGAGAACTTTTGTGAGACTGCTGTTAAGCTACAGCAATTCGGTTTTTGTAATGACTAATAAATCCAAAGAAATTCTAATTAACGACTACGACATCAATGAAGAAATAATTACTTGCGTGCCTCATGGAACCCACATTGTAATATATGAAACTCCAAAACAAGCAAAAGAAAAATTAAACATTGAAGATCGATTAGTGCTTTCTACTTTCGGACTTTTGGGCGAAGGTAAAAATATAGAGACAGGCTTACAGGCTCTGCCAAAAATTATCGAAAAAGCGCCAAATGCTTTATATCTAATTATTGGTAAAACGCACCCAAACTTAATCAAAGATGGTGTTGATGCTTATCGTGACAAATTACAAGGTATCGTCAAAGAATTAAACCTTGAGAACAATGTTCGCTTTATTAATCAATATTTAGATACCGATGAACTTTTAGAATATCTGAAAGCGACAGATATTTACATGTTTACTTCAAAAGATCCCAATCAGGCAGTGAGTGGCACTTTTGCTTATGCTATGAGTTGTGCGTGCCCAATTGTGGCTTCTAAAATTCCGCATACCAGAGAAGTATTAACTTCAGATTCTGGAATTTTGTGTGATATTGGAAATTCTGATCAATTTGCGGAAGCAGCCATTAAATTAATCGAAGATGAAAATTTAAGACATGAAATGGGAATTAGTTCTTTTACAAAAATGAGAGCTTCTTCATGGGAAAATGTTGGAATTACTCAAATGAATACCTATCAGAAACTGATTAAAAATCCATCCGAAATTAAATACAGCTATCCTCCTATCCAATTAAAACACATCAAAAAACTAACTACCGAATTAGGAATTATTCAGTTCAGTAAAATTTCTATTCCAGATTTAGATTCAGGATATACTTTAGATGATAATGCAAGAGCTTTAATTGCATTTTGCATGCATTATAAACTGACTCAGGACAAAGATGATCTAGCTTATATTTTAATCTATTTAGATTTTATTCAGCGCTGCCAGAAACCAAAAGGAGATTTTATCAATTATGTCGATCAGGAAAACCGCGAACATATTGAGCAAAATGCCGAAGTAAATTTAGAAGATTCTAATGCTAGAGCTATTTGGGCGTTAGGAACTGTAGTTTCAATGTCTGACATTCTGCCTGAAGCGATTACCAAAAAAGCCACAAGATGTTTATTGAATTCCCTAAAATGGGCCGAAAATATTCAGTCGCCACGTTCAATTGGTTTTGCTACAAAAGGTTTGTATCTATACCATTCAACCATTCCGAATTTGTATGTTGCCGCGATTATTAATAAACTAAATGCAAAATTACTGGCCAACTACGAAGATACGGCAACAGAAGACTGGCAATGGTTTGAAAATTATCTGACTTACGGAAATAGCATTCTGCCAGAATCTATGCTTTATGCTTATTTAATTACCAATAAACCTGTTTACAAAAAAGTAGCATTAGATTCACTAGATTTCCTAATTTCTAAAACTTTCAAAGAAGGAACTTTCAAAGCCATTTCGAACCAAAGTTGGCATCATAAAGGCTCGGAGCCACATGAATACGGCGAACAGCCAATAGATGTTACCTATACAATTCAGAGTTTAAATGCGTTTTACAATGCATTCAAAACTCCAGAATACAAAAAGAAAATGAGAGCTGCTTTTAACTGGTTTTTAGGTAAAAATCATTTGAACCAAATTATGTATAATCCAATAAGTGGCGGTGGTTACGACGGACTTGAGAAACATAATGTAAACTTAAATCAAGGTGCAGAATCTACCGTTTGTTATTTGACTGCAAGATTATTAATGGAAAAACTAGCCCTGTCACAATCACGCGTTATTCCGTTAATGAAATCACGAAGCGGTATCGCCATAAATTTATAAGAAAAGTTATTGAAGCTAACCAAATACTTCACTTTTTTAAACCCTGAAAATCCCTTTCTTAATGAAAGGGATTTTTTGTTTGCGGTCACTAACGTCAAACTGTTTTAATTATTGTGAGTTTATGAAAATTATATAAGGCTCATAAAAAGTTGTGTAATATATTTTAACAAGTATTGAGCTAACTTTCCTATATCATTTAATGATTTGAAAAAACTGTTAAATAATTGATTTTCAATTCACATCATTCACCTTAAAACCAGAACATTTTGATCCTTGCTATTAAAAATACATTCGCCGAAATTGGAGAAACCACACTATTCGCCAAAAGGTTTTTTAAGGAGGTTTTTGTTCCGCCTTACGAAACTCGAGAGTTCCTAAAACAATGTTATGTTATAGGATATAAATCTCTGCCTTTGGTTGCTATTACCGGTTTTATTATGGGCTTGGTGCTTACGCTTCAATCTCGTCCGACTTTAGTAAAATTTGGAGCAGAATCGTGGCTTCCGGGAATGGTGGCGCTTTCGCTGATTAGAGAAATTGCTCCTGTAATCACTGCATTGATTTGTGCAGGAAAAATTTCTTCAGGAATTGGTGCCGAATTAGGATCAATGAAAGTAACCGAACAGATTGATGCCATGGAAGTTTCAGCTATAAATCCGTATAACTACTTGGTTGTAACTAGAGTTCTAGCCTGCACTCTGATGGTTCCGATTCTAGTATTTTTTGCAGATGCTATCGGAATTATTGGCGGCTACGTTGGCATAAACATTCATGGAGATGTCAATTTTTACAGGTTTTTAACTCAAATTGTTCAATCCTTAGAATATTTAGACCTTCTGCCAGCCACTCTTAAAACTTTCTTCTTTGGATTTTTTATCGGGATTATTGGCTGTTTTAAAGGTTTTAATGCTTCTAACGGAACAGAAAGTGTAGGACGAGCAGCAAATTCTGCAGTAGTTACAGCATCATTAAGCATTTTTATAATTGATATGGTCGCTGTTCAAATAACCGATTTATTCTTTTAAAATGATGAAGGAAAAATTACATAAAGAACCTAAAACAAAAGAAAAAGATCTAACTCCGATTATTGAGATTAAAAATCTGCACAAAACTTTTGGAAAAGATAATGCCGTTTTAAAAGGTGTAAATCTCACTTTGAATAAAGGTGAAGATCTAGTGGTTTTAGGGCGTTCAGGCTCTGGAAAATCGGTCACGATAAAATGTATCGTTGGATTGATTGAACCAGACAAAGGCGAAATCAAAGTTTTTAATGAAAACGTTCTTAATATTTCAAAAAGCGAGCTGAATGAAATTAGAGTCCGAATCGGATTTTTGTTCCAAAGTGGAGCACTTTACGATTCGATGTCCGTTAGAGAAAATCTCGCTTTTACCTTGACCAAACACAAACGCGATTTAAGCCGTGAAGAAGTTGATAACGAAGTAATGGAAGCATTAGAAAATGTTGGTTTGGCAGATGCTGTAGACAAAATGCCTTCCGAGCTTTCGGGCGGAATGAAAAAAAGGATTGGTCTGGCGCGCACGCTAATCTTAAAACCTGAAATTATTCTCTATGACGAACCCACAACTGGTTTGGACACGATAACATCAAGAGAAATCAGCGAATTGATTTTGGACATTAAACACAAACAAAAAACCTCTTCGATTATTATCACGCACGATATGGCCTGCGCAAAAATGACGGCCGATCGAATTGTAGTTTTGAAAGATGGTGTAATTCACGCCGAAGGCACATACGAAGAATTAGAAAAAGACGAAGACGAATGGGTTCGCTCATTTTTTGAATAAAGCAAAATAAATAATAGAAATCATGGAAAAGCAATCTGGATATACTTGGAAATTGGGAATGTTTGTAACGATAGGGTTACTGCTTTTTATACTGGCGGTATATTTTATCGGAAAACAACAAAACCTCTTTGGTTCAACGTTTCATATTACTTCTCAGTTTAAAACAGTAAGCGGTTTAGAAGTCGGAAATAATGTTCGTTTCTCTGGAATTAATGTGGGAACAGTCGAACAAATTCAGCTAAAAAATGACTCAACCGTCGTGGTAGTTTTGGTAATGAAAGAAGAAGTTCGAAAATTCATTAAAACCGATGCAACAGCTAGTATTGGTTCAGATGGTTTAATGGGAGATAAAGTGCTGACCATTTCGCCAGGCGTCAAGTCTAAAAAAGAGATCGAAGACAACGGACAGATTGCTTCTGTTGACGGAATTGAAATGCATGATATCATGAAAAGCGTGAAAAAAAGCGTTGATAATATTGGTGTGATTTCAGACGAAATAGCCATTTTCAGCCACAGCATGAACAACGGAAACGGTGCTTTAGCAAGATTGGTTAAAGATGATAAAATGGCAAATAGCGTTTCCAATACGCTTTCTAATCTAGAAACAGGAACAAAAGGTTTCAGTGAAAATATGGAAGCCGCAAAAAGCAATTTCTTATTTAGAGGCTACTTCAAGAAAAAAGAAAAGGAGAAAAAGGAAAAGCAAGAGGAAAGAAAAGAGAAACAAGAAGAAGCTAAAAAAGAGAAGGAAGAGAAGAAAGAAGCAAAAAAAGAGAAGCAAGACGAGCAAAAGAAAGAGGAACAGCAAAAACAGGAAGAAGCTAAAAAAGCTGAAACTGAGAAAAAGTAAATAGGTGTTAAATCTCAAATTTCAAATTCCAATTTTCATTTGATGTTCTCCTGAGCGAAGTCAAAAAACAAGCATTAGAAAAATCCAAATCCAGCATATCACAATTCACAACTCACAATTCACAATTAAAAAGTATATGCCTAGTACATTTAAACATACCGCCTTAAAAGTTTTAAAAATTACTGGAATTACGATTGCGGTGATTTTGTTTTTGCTGTTTATTATTCCGTTGCTATTTCCTGGAAAAATTGCTTCGGAAGTGAAGAAAATTGCCAATGAGCGTCTGGATACCAAATTGGAATTTACTAAATCTAAACTTTCATTTTTCACGCATTTTCCTTCATTGACCGTTTCGTTAGACGATTTGTCTTTAACGGGATCTAAACCATTCAGCAATGATACTTTATTAAAAGCCGATCAAGTTGCTTTTGGAATTGATATTAAAAGGCTGCTTTTTGACAATGAAGTTAAAATCAATAAACTATATGTTTCAGATGCTTTAATCAATGTAATGGTCAATGAAAAAGGTCAGGCGAATTATAATATTTACGTAGCACCCGAAGATCGAAACAAAAAAGAAGATCCGAACGCTCCAGAAGAAGGAACTGCAATCAGACTAGAACGTATAGATTTACAAAATTGTCATGTAAAATATAATGATCGTTCTGCAAAGATTCTGGTCGATGCAAAGGGCTTTAATTATATTGGAAAAGGAAATTTGAGCGATGATATTTTTGATCTTGCAACCGATGCTAAAATTGATAATCTTGATTTCTATTATGACCGAACTGGTTATTTAAGACGAAAAAAAGTAAGTGCCGATTTAATTACCCGCATCAATACGCATGCGCTTACTTTTATTCTGCAGAAAAACGAACTTCATATTAATAAACTGCCTTTAAAATTCACTGGCCTTTTTACCATTTTACGTGAAGGCTACAAAATCAATATTAAAGCAGCTTCAGAAAATACAACTGTAAAAGATTTACTTTCTGTAATGCCTCCCGAATATCTAACCTGGCTTGAGAAAACTGAAATTTCTGGAAGAAGCGATTTACTGCTTACTTTCAAAGGAGATTATAATGTTTCTAAAAAGCAAAAACCAAACTTGGCTTTCAATTTAAAAATTAATGAAGGTTCGGTAAATTATAAAAATGCGCCAGTTCCTTTAACCGATTTTCAAATGGATTTGAATGCGATGCTTCCGTCTCTCGACACCGAACAATTGCTGGTTAATTTGAGAACTTTGAAATTTAAAGTAGGCGACAAAGATTATTTTAATGCTTATCTGCACAGCAAAGGTTTAAGCGAAATGTCGATTAATGCAAGTGTAAAAGGTGCATTGGATCTTGCTGTTGTTGACGCCGCATTAGGGTTGGAAAATATTGATTTGAAAGGAATTCTAAAAACCGATATTCAGGCTCGAGGAGTTTTTAGCACTTCTAAAAAATTATTTCCTAAAACGATTGGCGGTATTTCTTTAAGAAACGGATGGCTGAAAACGAAATATTACCCAAATCCTATTACCAATATCACTTTTATAGCCAATATGCTAAATAAAGCAGGAACTTATCAGGATTTGATTGTTGCTGTAGCACCTGCTTCTTTCACTTTTGAAGGAAATCCAGTGTATGTCAATGCGACTTTATCCGATTTTAGCGATCTGGCTTATAACGCCAAAATTAAAGGCGAATTGAATGTTGGCCGAATCTATCAGGTTTTTTCTCAAAAAGGCTTGGATTTAACAGGTTATGCCAAAGCTGATCTTTCTTTAAAAGGAAAACAAAGTTACGCCACGACTGGCCAGTATGATAAACTTGATAACAAAGGGACTTTATTGCTAAAAAACATAAAAGCAACTTCCGAATTGTTCCCGAAAGCTTTCTTTATCAAAGAAGGACATTTCCGTTTTCAGAATGAAAAAATGTGGTTTGAAAAGTTTAATGCTTCCTACGGAAAATCAGATTTTGACATTAACGGTTATTTGCTCAATACCATCAATTATTTCTTAGAATCTAAAGGAACTTTGAGTGGTAATTTCAACCTAAAATCAAAACTGATTAATGTTGACGAATTTATGGCACTTAAAGAAGGTGAAAACAACGATCGAAATATTGAAGTAGAATATGCCAAAGAAGACCATCCGAAAATGAGTGGCGTTGTCATAATTCCAGAAAACTTAAATGTCACTTTAAATGCAAATGCAGACAAAATAGAGTACAATAAATTGATTTTTAACAAACTTAATGGAAAAATCGGAATAAAAAAAGAAGGATTTTACTTAGAAAATATTACCTTTAATATCATTGGGTGCGTTTTAGGCATTGATGCATTGTACAAAGATGAGTCTCCTACGGCTGCTCATTTTGATGCTCATTTTACAGCAAAAGACTTTGATGTTCAGAGAGCTTACAAAGAGATTCCAATGTTTCATGATATGGTTACTGCAGCCGAAAAAGCGCATGGAGTAATCTCTGTTGATTACAAAGTAAAAGGCGATTTAAACGGAAATATGGGACCAATTTATGAATCTATGCAAGGTGGTGGAACTATTAATTTACGTGATGTTAAAATTAAAGGACTGAAACTTTTTGACGGAATCAGTTCTAAAACGGGACAAAGCGGTTTAAATAATCCTGATATGAAAGGAATTGAAATTAAATCGACTATTGATAAAAATCTTATACATATTGAGCCATTTACCTTTAATGTCGCCAGTTTCAGACCGACTATTAAAGGAACTACAAGCTTTGACGGACTTCTGGATCTAAGAATGCGTTTAGGTCTTCCGCTTTTCGGAATTATAGGTTTTCCAATTGTAATTACTGGAACGCATGAAGCTCCAAAAATCAAAATATTCAGTAAAACAGGACAAGAAATTGATCCGGCTGTTTATGATGAAAAAAACAATAAAGTTATTCGAGAAGAAAAAGTAAGCAAATCCAAAACAAAAAAATAATGAATTCTAAATCTCATCATAATAGCAGCGCATTCGAAAAGTTTGCCACAAAAGTTTCCAAAGCTGCAGGAAGCACGCCCGCTTTTATTGGTGCATTTATTCTTGTGGTGCTTTGGGCTGTTTTGGGTCCTGTTTTCGATTATTCAGAAACCTGGCAGCTGGTCATTAATACAGGCACTACAATTATTACTTTTTTAATGGTGTTTTTAATTCAGAAAGCACAAAACAAAGACTCACTTGCCATCCAGTTAAAATTAAACGAACTCGTGGCTTCAAATGAATTATCCAGCAATAGTCTTGTGGATATTGAAAGCATGACCGAAGAAGAAATGATCATCATTCAGAAATACTATCATCGATTGAGTGAACTTGCCAAAAAAGACCAAAACATTAAAACCTCACATTCTATAGCTGAAGCACAAGAGCTTCATAATCGTAAAATGGAGAAAAAAATAAAACCAAATAAACCGAAAAGAACTTCCAAAAACAGCACTAAAAAATAACCAGAAATGAAACTAAGTTCTACCGAAACCTATTGGCCATTAAAAAATGCCCAGAAGCAAAGTTATCCTTCTATTAATTCTGATATCCATACCGATATTTTAATTATCGGCGGTGGCATTACAGGTGCCTTAACGGCTTATAAATTATTAAATGAAGGAAAAAAAATTGTTCTTGTAGACCGTCGGGATGTCTGCGGCGGAAGCACTTCTGGAAGTACGGCTTTACTGCAATATGAAATTGATGTTCCTTTACATCAGCTCATCAAACTTCGAGGAGCAAGATGTGCGGTAGACAGTTATCAAAATGGAAAAAAAGCAATTTTTGATCTTCGAAATATTATTGATGAAGTAGGCTGTGATTGCGGTTTTGAATTCAAAAAAAGCATCTATTTTACCACGTTAAAAAAAGATGTTCCGTATTTAAAAAACGAATTTAAAGCCAGAAAACAACATGGTTTTGAGATCAGCTGGCTCAGCCGATCAGAACTTCAAAAAATGGGACTGAATGCCATTGCGGGTATAGAATCTAAAACCGCAGCAGTTATGGATCCGTTTAAATTGGCGACCGACCTTTTGTTTCATTGTCATGAAAAAGGAATGCAGATTTTTGACCGCACTAATATTGCTTCCATACAGCATCAAAAAGGCAAAATTATTGCCACTACAGGTTCCAAACACGTCATTACAGCCGATCATATTATTCATTGCACGGGTTACGAAAGCACAGAAACTTTAAAAGAAAAAGTAGTCGATTTAAAAAGCACTTACGTTATTGCGTCTGAAAGTCAGCCTGATCTTCCTGAAAATTTTAAACACGCTATATTTTGGGATACCGCTTCTCCATATCATTACATAAGAACAACCGAAGATAATCGCATCATAATGGGTGGCGGAGATGAAGATTTTAAAGACACCAATAAACGTGATAAATTGCTGCCTAAAAAAGAGCAATATCTTTTAAAACAATTTTACAAAAGATTTCCTGATCTGGATTTTAAAATCGATTACTCCTGGGCAGGCACTTTTGGAGAAACCAAAGACGGTCTTCCCTACTTTGGCAAACCAAATCCGAGAAAAAACGAACATTATATTCTAGGTTTCGGAGGAAACGGAATCACCTTCAGTGTTCTCGGAATAAACTCAATCCTGGATTCTCTTCATAACAAAAAAAATACAGATTTGGAGTATTATAGGTTTGGGAGATAAGGTTCTGAGGTGCTAAGGCGCTAAGATTCTAAGGTCTTAGATTCTGAAAAAAAAACTTAGTCCCTTAGCACCTCAGAACCTTAGCAGCTTAGAGTACTAACTCCATCTGAATATTACATCTTTTGTACGGAGTTTCAAGACCGAAAACTTTCTCGAAACCTAATTTATAATATAAGTTTATCGCAGGTTTTAAGATGGTATTGCTTTCTAAATATATCTTCTTTGCTCCTAGTTCTTTTGCTTTTTCAGCAATTGCTTTTCCTAAAAGCCAGCCAATGCTTTTTCCTTGCGCTTTTGGCGAAACAGCCATTTTTGCCATTTCAAAATCGTATTCTGAATTATTCATTTTAATCAAAGCACAAACACCGACAGGTTCATTTTGATATAAAGCCACTAGAATTTTTCCGCCTTTTTTCAGAATATAATCTTCAGGATTATCCAACGCTTTATAATCGGCTTCTTCCATTTCAAAATATTTCGAGATCCATTCTACATTCAATTCCCTAAAAGCTTGCTGGTATTCTGCTTTATACTCTACAATTTCTACGTCTTTACTTTCTCTCTTCTTCTTTTGTTCCCGAACTCTTTTAATCAGAGATTTTTGCTCCAGTAAAAATTCCCATTCTTCTAATGCCGCCCATAGATTATGTTTGCTTTCTACAATTATTTCATCAATTGCCACATCGATATCTTCCAATTGCTGTTTGATATTTTTAGAAATCAAACTTCCTTTTTCAGTAAGAACTACATTATTCTTTCTTTTATCCTCTGTTTTTGCAGTTTCTTCAACCAATCCAGCACCAATCATTTCCTGAATAATTTTACTCACAGAAGGCTGAGAATGCCCAATTTCATTAGCGATTTCAGTAATTGTAATTTCGCGTTCCTCTGCTAATGTATAAAATACAGGAAACCATTTCGGCACAAATTCAACACCATACAATTCGTAAATTTTCGCAGCATCATCTGTAACAACAGCAGTCATTAAACGTAAACGACTTCCTAAGGCCGCTTTTCCAACTTTATTAAAAAATTCCATAACAATAATTAATTATATAACTAGTTATGCAAATGTGTAAATTTTTTAGATACTAAGAAACTAAGGTTCTAAGATTCTAAGTTTTTTTTTAAACTATAGAATCTTAGAACCTTAATGTGTATATAATGTGCTTTATAGCTAGCGACTTTATTTTTTGAGGTGCTAAGATGCTAAGGTTCTGAGGCTGTAAGTTCTCCTTAAAGCTTAGTATCTTAGAATCTTAGTACCTTCGGCGGTTACGCCGTTATAGCCAATGCATTCAAATTAAACTTATACTCTTTTGGACTGCAGTTAAATTTTTGCTTGAAAATTTTAGAGAAATAGCTTCTGCTAGTAAAACCAATGCAATACACTATTTCTGAAATATTTAAGTCTGAGGTTCTGATTAATATTTCTGCTTTTAGAACTCTCATATGTGTGATATAATCGTTTACGGTTCTATTATGAATCATTTTAAAACCTTCCTGAAGTTTATTTGGAGAAAGACCTGATTTTTTGCTTAGCGATTTTATAGAAAAAGCCTCTTCTGGATTTGATTTTATAAATTCAGAAAGTTCTTTAACCTCTTCTAGTTCTCTTAATGTCAATCCGTTTGCTTCGTTTGCAAAAGCATGCAAATCGTCAGAATGCTGCTGAATTTCCATGGCAAGGATAATTCTCATGATTCCTTCTTTCAATAAATTTCTAACAATTCCGGTTTGAGTAATCGAATTAAGCTGTTCAATTTTCTCCGCAATCTGCAAATTATAAGATCCGATATAAAAGAAATCTGCAACCTGATTATTCTCAAAAAAGGTATCTTTTACCTGTTGGTTTAAAGAATGCGTCTGACTCGCAGCATCAATCTGAGTTCCGACAATAATTAAAGTCAGTTTTGTTTTTTTTTCTTTTTCAAAGAATAAAACATTGTCCTGATTGTGTTTTGAGGTAACAATTGCAGTTTGAAAAGTTTTTAGTTTTCGCTCCTCTCCATTTAATCCAAAACTATGCGAAAGATTTCCTTTAGAACAATAAGCAAAATAAATTGGTGACGATTTTACATTAAGAATATCCAACCTGACGTCTGTAGAAAATGTCATATCAAACTGAACGTATGATATATTATCATTAAAAGAAGCACCAATAATTGCACCTTCGGCAAAACTATTTTCTACTTCAAGTGAATATTCATCTAAGTCAAAAGTCACCTTCCCGCCAAAACTAGTTTGAAGTTCGTCAAATATATTTTGAGTTTTTTCTGTATTTATAGTAACTATTTTCATGGTTCGCCGGATTTAAAATTATAATTTGCTAAATAGATTATTTCTAGAAATCTGAAATTCAAAGTTCGTTTAAAGACAGACCAAAAATGTTATATAATTTTTCGGTTTTGTTTTATAATTCCTTATTAATGTTTATTTTAACATAAACCTGAATTACATTAAAAAATAAATATGAAAAGTTTTTCGTTTGCTCCAATAAGTTCTCCAACTTCCAAAATTCTGATTTTAGGCACAATGCCAGGAACAAAATCTTTAGAATTAAGTCAATATTATGGTCATAACCAGAATAACTTTTGGAAATTTATGTTTCAAATTCTTGGAGAAGAATTTTCCAATGATTATGAAATACGAAAAAACCTGTTAATTAAAAATAATATCGCGCTTTGGGATGTCTTACAATTTTGCGATCGTGTTGGAAGCTTGGATAGCGCTATTAAAAATGAAATCGCAAATGATTTTGAAAATTTCTTAGAAACTCATCCTAAAATAGAGAACATTCTTTTTAACGGACAGAAAGCGGAGGCGTTTTTTAAAAAGTATGTTCATTTAAACAAAGAGTATAAAACATTTACACTTCCGTCTACAAGTCCAGCCAATGCTGGCAAGACTTTTCAAGACAAATTAAACGAATGGAAAGTCATTAAAACCTTATTATAGATACTGCTATTTTATAGAATAAAAAGATGAATATTGAAATCATGTAACTTTTTCCGTTTAAAGTATAACAAAATATAGCCACTCTCAATCTAATTTTACATCAAAGAAAAATAAGCCATAGTGAAGATTTGATTACCGAAATGAAAAGGCTTTCTTCTTATTAAAATTTACAAAGCAAACTGTAAAAAGTTTAGTCTATAAAGAGAACATTGGTTATGTTAGTTTATTTTTGGGAAAAAGCTACTCTATAGAAATATAGAGTAGTTTTGTTTTTATAGGCTACCATTAAAAAATAAAAACATGAAAATTCAGACATATTATAATCATATACGATTTTATACCCCGCACCATTTTATATACTATCCTGTTTTAATTTTATTCTTGATTGCAAGCATTTATTTGAGCATTACAACAGAAGATCATTTGATATGGGCATTTATAAGTGTTGCCTTTATCTTTCTTTTTGTACTGGCTTATATGCTTCGTCAGCACTATGCATTGACGCTTCAAAATAGAATTGTACGATTAGAAATGCGTTATCGTTATTTTACTTTAACTGGCAAAAGATTTGAAGAATTTGAATACAAACTTACAGACGATCAAATATTTGCTCTTAGATTTGCGCCAGATAACGAATTGATTCCGCTTGTAGAAGATGTTTTAAAAAACAGCTTAACTGGCGATGCTATCAAAAAAGCAATCGTACACTGGAAAGCAGATTACCATAGGGTCTAAAATAACAATGCTATTAAAATAAAAAACTCCATTTGAAGTTTTCAAAATGGAGCTTTCTTATTGAATATTGCTATTAAACTTTCTTTCTATTGAAAATAAGATAAAACAGAAACAAGATAATCCAAACTGAAAAAATCACAATAAAATAAATTGCACTGATATTTGGGTGCAGAAAGTTAGGATTATAAAACAGTTTGTCTAAAGTCGTGAATTTTTCGGTTAAAGCTTTTCTATCAAAATTATTTCTAATTCCGTTAAGAGGTTCATCTTGATTATTTCTGTAATAATAAACATCTTGAGTCAAAAGCTTTGGAATCACGTTTGTTTCTATATTGTATTTCTTCAAAAGCGTATCCAACTTCTGGAAAGTATACGTTAGCGAATCTTTCTTAGAATTGTACAGCAATTTATAACGATCTACAGCTGCGTGATACGTTTGTTTGTTAATAGAATCGCCTTTAATTGGATTGAATAACGATTTATTCTCTAGAAAAATACAAATGTCCTCATCATGTTCGGGATGCACCTGAATGCTTTTAAAAACAATTTCGGTGCTATCTCCCAAAACTGTTTTTGAGATTACTCTTTTGTATAATTCTTCTTTATCAAAACCAAGAATATCAAAAATGCTATCTGCTTTATTTGTTGTTTTATCAAAACTGCTTGTTAGGGCTTTTATGGTGTCAACACTATAATAACTCGTTTCTATTATCGGATATTCACCAGGCGAAATAGTATCCTCCTGCTTAATTACAGGATATGGTTTTGGATATAAAATGTTCTCATAATTAAATAATTTCTCAGAACTATAAGAAGTATATCCATACAAAAACGGATTTAAAACATTCAGCAGTTTTTTGTCATTATTAAAATCATTTTCAGACAATTCCGTTTTCAGTTTAGCATTCATTCCGAAACTATAACTTATGAAAAACGAAAAAGTCAAAAACGAAATCAGCAGCAGACAAACGGCCAATTTAAAAAGATTTCCTCCTTTATAATTTTCTCTCGAATGATTTCGAACCAGAAAAATCAAAAAGAAAAGCAGAAACAATCCGCTTACAAAAAAATGAGAAATCGAAACGTCATCATAAAACTTAAATCGGTAAAATTCTGTATAGATATTGATTTTTCCGATTCCTTTAAAAGTAAAATAACCTTATAAAAAATAAGCTAAATGAATTAAGGCTAGTACAATAAAAGATTTTATAAAATAACGTTTTAGATTTTTGGTCATTTTTAAAAGGTGCTAAGGTTTTGAGATTCTAAGTTTTTATTTACAAAGTTTGAAAGATACTGAAATTTTGTTTCTTCGATAGTAAAAAATATAAGAAAAATTCTAAAAAAAAGACGCACCATGTGCGTCTTTAAAAAAACTTAGAACCTTAGTATCTTAGCAACTCAGAACCTCTATTTAGAAATATCAAACCCTTCCTTCACTATTTCACTTTCGACCTTATCTATTAATTTATTCGTTTTTCCTGTTAATCTTTCTTTTTTCCAATCTCCTTTCACATAAAGAATTAAAGTAATTAAGGCCGTTACAACAGAAGAAATTGGGAAAGCCCACCAAATTCCAATTTTGCCTAATGAAGTATTGTGCGACAAAATAAAAGCAAGCGGAAATTGTATTACCCATTGCGAAACCAAAGTCAGAATCATAGGCAATTTGGTATTTCCAACAGCTCTAAAGACACCAGTTAAACAAAGCTGCAAACCTAGAAATCCCCAAGAAAGGCAAGTAATCCTTAGCAATTCTGTTCCACCCTCAATAACTGCTTGATCATTTGGAACAAAGAATGCAATTAAATACGGAGCAAAAATAAAAGCTATAATTCCAAGACCAGTCAATAACCCGAAACCTAAATACGCTCCTAGTTTTGAAATTTCAGCGGCACGATCAACATTTCCTGCTCCAATATTCTGTCCAACAAGAGTTGCAATTGCCATTGATAGACCCAAAGCCGGAATTAAAATCAGCTGAATCAAGTTGGAACCTGCACCATAAGAAGCGACTGTTAAAGTACCAAAACGTACAATCAAAAATGTGATCGCCATCATTCCTAAAGCACGCATTGACTGCTCGATTGAAGATGGAAATCCAATTTCAAAAGCTCTTTTTATATGTTTGTAATCTGGTTTAAAATCGGAAATGCGTAGATGAATTCCGTGTTTTCCTCTAAACAAAATTGCAAATCCGATCATAATAGCCAAAAGCTGTGTAAATAAAGTTGCCAAAGCTGCTCCTTTTACACCTAATGCCGGAATGAAATTCCATCCGTAAATAAATAACGGATCTAGCGCAAAATTCAAAATAACAGTACCGAGAACAATATAGACGGGCAACGTTACGCGACCAACTCCACGCATAATCGATTGGAAAATCATAAATCCGAAACTAAAAACCAGTCCCACAAAAGCCACTCTCATAAAACCTAAAGCATCTACATAAACTGTAGGCTCGACCTTTAATAGGTATAAAAAATACGGACTCAAAATGTAACCTATAATTGACAGAAAAACAGACACAATAATTACCATTGATAAAGTCTGAGCTGCCACGTGATTGACCATTTTCTGGTTTCCGGCTCCAAAATATTGCGCAATTAAGATAGAACCCGCAATTGCCAATCCCGTTCCTAAAGCAATGGTTAAAAATATTACAGGCGTACTGATCGAAACTGCCGCAACGGCATCTCCGCCCAAACGTCCTACCCAAAAAGCATCTACCAACTGATATGCGGCTTGTAAAAGATTAGCAATCATAATCGGGACTGCTAATTTTAATAATGAAGAAAGGATTGGCCCTTCTAACAATTCGTTTTTTTTCATTTAGTTCAAATAGTTATTTAAAAATCAGTTGACATATCAACTTTTAAAGTTCAAAAAAAATTAAAGCGTTTCTAACCTGTCTGCGTACGATCTAACTGCATCGAGCGCTTCTACTCTTTCTTTTGGAGTAAAAACAGACATCACTTCTTCTTCGGCTCTTTTCATCAAAGATCTAATGCTTTTGGCTAGAGTAATTCCTTCGTTTGTAAGACTTACAATATTTTTACGTTTGTCCATTTTGTCTTTTACAACCTCAACAAGATTCTTTTTTTCGAGTGCTGTAATGCTTCTTAAAATCGACGATTTGTCGCGCATTGTTTTGTCTGACAATTCTCTTTGCGAAAGGCTTTTATGGTGCAGAATCATCAATAATGGCAATTGTTCCAGCTGCAATGTAATTCCAGCTTCATTCATTAACGCATTTGTACGTCTGAAAATTGCTCGTTTGATACGATGAATCTGAAAGAAGAAACTATCTGATATTTCCTCTTTCCAAAAATTTGAAAAATTCTCTTTATCGGTGTGTTTAATTTCCATTCGACAAAATTACAAAAAAGAGTGACATGTCAACTATTTTTTTTAAACAATTCCTTATTTTACTGATATACAATTCTTTTCCAAAAATAATTCGAAGAAAAAAAGAAAAATGAACGATTATTTTTACTAACTTTAAATGTTAAATATTGCCTAATAAAAACTTAAAAATTACTCTGATGAAACAATTATTTATTTTTTTGGTAATGATGCTCCTTTGGATTCCGCTAAACGCTCAAACAGTTGCAGAAACCAGTAAAGACGAAGACTTAACAACAATTGTAAAAACTGAAAAAGATGATTTTCAAGATACATCTTTAGAAGATCTGCCCTGGCACAATAGAAAATTTAAAGTTTCTGCAGGTGGTTTTTTTCCTGTAAATAATACTCAAGTTCAAGTTGAAGGCAATAACGGAAATATAGGAACTGAAATTGATCTTGAAAATGATTTAGGATTTTCTAAATCGACCGTATCATTTTTAGGAACATTTGATTGGCGTATTTCTAAAAGATCACGATTAGGTTTTGAATATTTTGTACTAGATAGAACTGCAACAAAAACATTGCAAAGAGATATAAATTTCGGAGACCATACTTATCCATTGAATGGAAGTGTTCGTGGTACTTTTAATGTTCAGATTGCAAGAATTGCTTATGGTTATGCTATTTTATCCAAACCAAAATATCAAGCTGGTTTATTAATTGGTGCGCATGTTCTTTTTGCAGATTTAGGCCTAAAATTAAATGCCAATACACAAAGTTTAGAATATCATGATAAGTTTGACTTTACTGCTCCACTGCCAGATGTTGGAATTTGGGGAGAATTTGTTCTCGGAAAACGCTGGGGTTTATATGCCAACGTAAATTATCTTGCTGTAAAAATTAATGACACCGATGGCCGAATCATAAGCTATAATTTATCGGTTCTATATAATGTTGTAGACAACTTTAGTCTTACTGCAGGTTATACCGGTTTGAATTTTAGAGTAGACACGGTTCAAGAACGTTTAAACGGTTTCTTAAAATGGGGATACAACGGACCTACAATAACAGCTGTGTATACTTTTGGAAAGCATGTTAAAGTAACTAAATAAAGATTCTGAGGTGCTAAGATGCTAAGGTTCTAAGTTTTTTTAACCGCAAAGAGCGCTAAGGATTACGCAAAGTTCGCAAAGGTTTTATACAAAGCTTTGCGAACTTTGCGTTTTAAAAAAATCTGTATTAAAAAAATCTTTGCGTGCTTTGCGTAAAAACTTTGCGCTCTTTGCGGTAAAATTATACTCAAAGTATCTCCAACCTGAAACTTGAAACCTGAAACAAAAAAAAATAAACCCGATAACTCTCCAGCTATCGGGTTTATTGCCAAACTTAAACTTACTTAACTTAACTCAAAATAAAACTTAACTCAAAATATTTATTTTTCGATTGGAGAGAATTTTACTGCTGTTCCTCCGCCAGCTGCCAATTTGATATCTAAAACAGTTTTACTGTTTACTTTTTGTTTAGAGATTGTAACTGGATACGGATTGGTTTTATAATTTGCTCCAGGTCCGTCTGCATAGATTTCTGCTTCGTATTCTTTGTCTTTATCTAAAAATGACAAGGCTACTTTTAAGTCTCTTGCATTTCTATTTGTGATTGATCCTAAGTACCAATTTTTCTCATCCCAATCTTTACGGGCAATTGTAGTGTATTCTCCAATTTTAGAATCTAATACTTTAGTATCAGACCAAGTACATGGCACATCTTTTACGAATTGGAATTCTGGTTTGCCTTCATAATTTTCAGGTAAATCGGATGCCATTTGTAACGGACTGAAAATAATCACATACAATGCCAGTTGATTTGCTAACGTAGTTTGCACTTTTGCTCCAGATGGAGTTTTGTAATCAAAATTGAAGTTTCCAGGTGTGTAATCAAATGGTCCAGAAAGCATTCTTGTAAATGGCAAAGTTGTTAAATGCTCTGGTGTATTTCCTCCGTCTACCGACCATGCATTATATTCTTGTCCGCGTCCGCCTTCTTGAGACATAAAGTTTGGATATGTACGCTGTAAACCCGTTCCTTTCATTGGTTCGTGGTTATCGATCATGATATGATATTTAGCAGCAGTTTCGATCACTTTTCTGTAATGACGCGCTCCGTACTGGCTATCATGCCATTCTTTTTTATCCAAATATTTGTTTACGTAACCCGTTTTTACTGAGTTTACTCCCATTTTCTGATATAGTTTAAAAGCATCTTCCAATTGGTTTTCATAGTTTTTAGTTGCGCCAGCCGTTTCGTGATGTCCTATTAAACGAACATTTTTCACAGCTGCATATTTGGTAATTTCTTCCAAATTAAAGTCTGGGTAGGCTTTTACAAAACTAAATGCAGAACCGTCAGCAGTCCAGTCGCCGTCCCAGCCTTCATTCCATCCTTCAACTAAAACTCCGTCAAAACCATTTTTCGCAGCAAAATCAATGTATTCTTTTGTGTTTTTGGTTGTTGCGCCATGTTTCGGACCTTGTCCCCAAGTGTATTTTTCTAAATGCATTCCCCACCAGATTCCAATATATTTTGAAGGAGTAATCCAAGATAAGTCTTCAATTTTTGAAGGTTCATTTAAATTCAGCATAATAGTCGAAGTTGCTACATCTCCAGGAGTTTTACCCACAACAATAGTTCTCCAAGGCGTTTTAAATGGTGTTTCGGCATATACTTTTACACCATCTGCCCATGGCACCAAATCACTTTTGTATTGTTTGTCTGTAGTTTTTAAAAGCGTCATTGAAGCAAAATCTGTCAGGTTGGCTTCGTGAATGGCTACATACAATTTGTCTTTGGTTTCAAAAGTCGCTGGCGTATTGATTGTATCCGTTTTGCTCATTAACGTCTTACGGTATTCACTTTCGTAATAACTGTTTTCGCGATGAACTGGAATCCACCAAACTTCGTTATTATCTTTAAAAGTAAATTGTGTCACTTCATTAGAAATTTTGACTTTTCCTAGATGAGGCTGTTTTGGAAATTCATAACGAAATCCAACACCATCATCAAAAACTCTAAAAATAATATCGACTAAGCGCTCCTCGCCTTTTGCTTCTTTTAAATGAACAATCAGTTCGTTATGATGATCTCTTACTTTTTTGAATTCGCCCCAAGGCTGTTCCCAAGTTTCATCTGCCGATTTTTCTTCTGTAGAAACGACTTCAAAACCATCTGTCATTTTAGCTAAACCTTGAAATTCAAATCCCATAAGTGAAGGTTCAATCACCGATTTTCCGTTAGAAGAAAAACTATATTGTGGCTGACCTGAAGGAGTTAATTCAAAAGTTAATTCAGAGACTTTTTCTGGAGAACTGATTTTATACGTTTTTTTAGTACTGCAGGCCATAACCAGCATTGATGCTAAAGCCACAAGACAGTATCTATATTTTCTGTTTTTCATTATTTAAATTGTATTAATTACAGCTCTATTTTATTTCGCTTATTATTTGTTTTGCTTTTGCTGGCTGCATCGAAACAAAATAATTAAACGCTTGGTCGAGTTTTTTCTGGATGTCGACATTTCCTTTTTTCTGTACGCGCAAATCATACAATTTGCTGATATCTGGAAATACGCTTTCTGTATTTTTTACTCCGGCAAAGGTTTTGATTTTTTCAATAAAAGAATATCCAAATTCTGCTGTTGGTTCGATCATGGTTCCTTCTCCGAAATCGTTCCAAGTAATCAGCTGCAGGTAATTTACATTGGCGTTTTTTGCTAAAGTCAAAGTTTCGTCAAGTGTCGCTCCATTGTTATGTTCGATTGTCCATCCAATTGCTGCTCCACCTCCACCTGCGGCATAAAAATCTTTAAAACCAGGATAAGCGCTTCCCATTGCCATACCCAATTTTGGTTTGGTGTTGGTATAGAAGTTTGTGAGATAACTGTTGTCTTTGTATACCCAAGCATATTCGCCAGAAGCATTTTCTCCTGCCATTGAAGAGTGATCCCAAAGTGTCAAGAAAGTAGGTTTTGCTGTTAAAGTATTAAAGACATTTGTCCATTCAGCTGGGGTCTGTAGTACAATTGGTCCAAAATTCATTAACAGCGGTTTACCATTAATCTTAATATAATTAGCATCAGAAAAATAATTCTTTTCTACATAAGCCAAATCTGTTTTTGCTGCACCGGTTACCGAAATAGCTTTTCCTGCGTTTACAACATTTGTTAGAAATCGGTCTTCGTATACAATGGCATATTCTAAACCTACTTTATCCAGCATTTCGATTAATTGATCTGTATTTTCTTTGATCATTCCGTAATCATTTACATCGTAAGTGCCGTACCAATCAATCAGAATTCCATCAATTCCTGAATATTTCATCAATAATAAATGATTTTCGATCACATTTTTATCGCCTGAGTGATAAGGTCCAATCAGCGGATAATAGTACGATGCAATTTCTCTTCGGCCGTTTGCTCCTACGTTGTTCGGATTTTTGTTTGCCATTGTCCAGTGATATCCCCATTTTTTATCGGCACTGCTTTCGTTGGTTTCAAACCACGGCATATAGTGCATATAAATCTTGGTGCTATTGGTTTTCTCAATCGCAACAGGGTTTGTTTTCTCTGGTTCTACTGGTTTGTCTGAACCTTTGTCATCGCTGCTGCATCCGGCAACCATCGCAATACTCATCAAACCAAAAACCAACGATGTGATATATCTTTTCATATTGAGATACTATTTTGTTTATACTTAATAATTTAAACACATAGAAACATAGCTTTTGAAACTTAGAAAAAGGCGTTTCACTAACATAAAAACACATAGCTATGTGTTAGAAACTAGTTTCTTTCTTTCTTCTTTTTACACATAAAAACCTATGTTTCTATGTGTTAAATATATTTTAAGCACTGTAGATCTATCTAATGCAATGTTTAAAAACATGTCAGCCTTCCACGACTAACCAACATGGAAGACTGACATTCTAGTAACCTAATTTGGATACCCAGGATTTTGTTTTAGATTTTTATTGGTAGTTAAAACGCTGCTCGGAATTGGGAAAATTGCTCTGTATTTTTCCGTTGTGCCTTTTGACCACCATGGCTCGAAGAATGTTCCAAAACGAATGTTGTCTGTTCTTCTTCTTCCTTCAAATGTGAATTCTTTCAATAACTCTTGATCAATAAATTTAAGATCAATTGTTGTTGGCAATTCTTCACCTGCACGAGACGCAACTTGCTGTACAAATGGTCTTGCTAAATCTGGCGATCCTAAACGAACGTAACATTCTGCCTGCATCATTAAGATTTCAGAGTAACGAATTAATACAAAATCGTGATCGCGTTCCCATTGTTCCCCTGCTTTCATTTCGTATTTATGCAAACGAACACCTTCATTTTCTTTCGCATCTTCAAGACTTGTTAGGTTCTCTGTATAAGTAAGAGGCTCTCCGTTACTCATAATAATTACACTTCCTGTTGCAAGATTGATCTGATCGCCTTCTAGCATACATTTTTTTCTTTTGTCTGTATCTGCAAAAGAAGAATAAACTCCTGGCTGCGCGCACATTCCGTTTGCACTCCAAGGATAATTATTTGGAATTGCAGAAATAGCTAGATTTTGACTGTAATGGCAAGACATTGAGTTCATATAGTTTCCAACTGTTCCTGCTTTTGAATCGTAAGGAATCGCAAAAATAATTTCTGGCGAAGTTTGATTTTCTGTCACGAAATTCGAAAAGAAATCTGGTGTCAAACTGTATCCTGTAACCTTTTGGCACATATTGATACAATCTTGCCAACGTGGCTGACCGATAAACGCTTCTGAATTAAGGTACAATCTTGCCAAAATAGAATACGCGACATTTCTAGTCATCTTAGAATACACCACATTTGGATTTAAAAATGGAAGAGCGTCTGTCAATTCTTTTTCAACAAAATCATAAACTTGTTTCCTTGTTGAATTTGTCGGAAGATCTGTATCTTCAAAATTGGTTACAATTGGCACATTTCCGAATAAATCTAAAAGATTGTAATAGTAATATGCTCTAAGCGCTTTTAATTCAGCAAAAATCGGTTCTTTCGATTTGTCGCTAAGAGACGATTTATTGATTTGATAGATAATTGCATTGATTTTAGCGATTCCGGTATAGTTGTAACGCCACGCCGAAAGAATCATTCTATTATCTGATTTCCAAGTATGCTTTTGCGCATCTTGGTATTGTCCTCCATCGTACCAGTTTGTACCTCTTGTCGGAATTGTAGCTTCGTCTGAAACCACTTCACTCAAAAAGAAAATATATTCGCAGGTTGGGTAATTATTTGAGATATCATCTTTGAATCCTCTTAAAGAAGAATAAGCTCCACCTACCAGCGCATCAACTTCTTTGGTTGTATTTCCGAAATTTCCATCTTCTACCTGATCATACAGCTGCTCGTTCAAATCAGTACAAGATACCGTAAAAAGCATGCTTAAAAGTATTGCTGCTGTTATTTTGATTTTCATTGTTAATATTTTATGGTTATCAATTCGCTTAGTTATTCAGCGTAAAATTTAATCCAACAGAAATAGTAGTTGGTCGAGGATAATTGTTGTATCTGTCAATTCCAGGAGCTGCCAAACCAGTTTGATCCATTACTCCAGTCTGGCCAATTCCGTCCTGAGCATTTAAACCAATCTCTGGATCTACACCTTTGTAACCTGTAATTACAAATAAGTTTTCGCCCATTACGTACATTCTAACTTTAGATTTTTTGTATTTCAATGGTAAAGTATAACCAAAAGTTAGGGTCTGAAGTCTAAAGAAAGAAGCATCTTCGATCCAGTAATCAGAATACTTAGGCGCAGAAGTAATGCCACTGCTTAAGAAAGCATCTGGCACATTATACGCAGGCAATCTTGTTGGATCGTTCAACATCATGTTTGTCGCGTTCAAAGCTTTTTGTCCAAACATTCCGTATCCAGAAAGTCCAAGATCAAAATTTCCGTATGTAAAATTCATTCCTATACCTACTGTCAAATCTGGCTGAATGTTTCCTAAATCTGTTTTGTCTGCATCAACCAAAGCGCTTTCATCAACAACTTGTCCAGCTGCATTGTAATACTGAATTTTTCCGTTAGGATCTAAACCTGCGTTTTTGAATCCCCAGAAAGTACCAACAGGATATCCTTCAGCAATAATTTGAGAATATTGTCCAGACATACCTGCTAAACCATGAAGAGATCCGCTGTAGATAACATCTGTTTTATAAGTTGGGTTAGAAAGTTTTTCAATTTTCTGAACGTTATGTCCAAGAGTCAAATTAGCATTCCAATTGAATTTATCTCCTCTGATAATGTCAGCATTCAAAGTTAACTCTACCCCTTTGTTTGACATTTCTCCAACGTTTGCCAGCATTGTCCCCACTAAGTATGGTGGCTGAGGCACTTCGTAAGTGTATAATAAATCTTTTGTTGTTTTAGAATAATATTCGAATGATCCTGTAATTCTATTGAAAAGACCAAAGTCGAAACCAACGTTAATTTGCTCTGTAGACTCCCATTTCAAATCAGGATTTGGGTTTTGTTTTGGAGAATAAGCCAAACTCCAAGTTTTAGTAACTGGATCGTAATAACTATCATTTCCAACTCCTAAGATAGAAAGCGATTTGTATTCACCAATTCCATCTTGGTTTCCTGTGATCCCCCAACCTACTCTTAATTTTAAGTTGTCTAACCATCCTTTTGAAGATTCCATAAATTCTTCATTAGAAACTCTCCAAGCAGCAGAAGCAGATGGGAAAGTTCCCCATTTATTGTTTTCTCCAAAACGGCTAGATCCGTCGCGTCTTACAGTTGCTGTCAATAAATATTTGCCATCATAACCGTAGTTAGCACGAGCATAAAAAGAAACTAAATTTGATTTTCCTTTGTATGAATACACATCACTTAAACGATAGTTGTAACCAGCTCCTAAATTATTGTAGCTGAAAGCATCTGTTACAAATCCTCCTCTTTGCGCTCCAAAACCTTCGTAGATGTTTTCAAGATAAGAATAACCAGCCAAAGCGCTAATATTGTGCTTATCTATAATCTTGCTATAATTTACATAAAGCTCTCCTTGTGCATTTGTATATTCTGCATACGTTCTTTGTGCAAAACCGCCTTCAGTCTGCCCTTCCATAACCGCATAAGATGGTTTGTAAGTTCCTCCTTTTAAAGCATTGTGCTCTAAAGATATATTTGCAGTAGCAGTAAAGTCATTCAAGAATTTCACATCTGTTTTAAAATAACCTAAAAGTCTGTGTCTTTCGTTATCAAAAGTTCTATTGGTTAAAATCTCGACTGGATTTTGGTAAAGGTTTCCTGTTACCACACTAAAATTTCCATTTGCATCGTAAACCGGAATTGTTGGATTTAAGTTGTAAGCTCTTTCAAAAATTCTATAATCAATTGGGTGCCATTTGTCAATGTTTGCAAATAATCCCATATCAAATTTTACTTCTTTGTTGTCTCCCAAAAATTGGTAAGCACTTACATTTCCGCTTAATCTTTCTAAACCAGATTTTTTAATAACTCCTTCATTGTTTAAGTAAGAAAGAGAGGTTCTAAAACCGCTGTCAGCTTTTCCAGAATTGATGCTTAAAGTATGAGACTGAGAAATTGCTGTCTGCTCGATTGCTTTTTGCCAGTTTGTATTAGCACCATAATCAACCGCATCAGCAATTCCGTTCTGACGAACATAACCTCTCCATTGATTTGCAGATAATAAATCTAAGTTATCATTAACATATCCAACACTAGATAATCCGCTGTACACAACCGAAACACCTTTTGTGCCAGATTTTGTTGTAATCATGATTACCCCATTTGCTCCACGAGAACCATAAATTGCTGTTGCTGAAGCATCTTTAAGAACGTCAACCGATTTAATATCTGAAGGCTGAACCACGTTAATATCAACACCAGCAATTCCATCAACCACAATTAACGGGCTATTGCTAGCTGTTAAAGAAGTTCCTCCACGAAGACGGATTGTAGAACCCGCTGCAGGATCTCCAGAAGGACGAATAATATTCAATCCCGCAACTTTTCCTTGTAAAACCTGCTCTGTAGAAGAAATCGTTCCTTTTACTAAATCATCTGCTCCAACTGTCGAAATTGCTCCAGTTAAATCTGATTTTTTTACTTTTCCATAACCTACAGAAACTACTTGTACTTCTGCTAAAGAATAACCATCATTTTGCAGACGCACCTCAACATTAGAAGTACTTCCTGTAATTTGGACTTTTTGTGTTGTCGATCCGATAAACGAAACTTCGATTGCACCTCCTACGGCTACCTGAAGGCTAAATTTACCATCAAAATCTGTTGTAGTTCCGTTTTTTGTTCCTACTTCAATGATAGAAGCTCCCGGCAATACCGTACCCGTATTGTCATAAACGGTTCCTGAGATTTGTTTTTTCGTCTGCGCGAAAGTACTAGCAGAAAGAAAAAGCATAAAAATCATCAATACCGCTCCTTTAGCAGTCCACATTTGATGCAGGACGCTTTTTGTATTTTTACTATTCATTAGAATTGGTGTTTTAATTTAATAGTGATTATTTATCTAAAGTTTTAAGCGGAATCGTTGTATCCGAAATCGTTTTGTCTTTATTGTCTTTTACCAAAACATGGATTTCGCTTAAGCTTGGAATTCCGTTTAACTCTGAAACTAAATTGACAAAACCTTTAATTTCCGCAGTTCCTCCAGTAAACTCACCAGAAATTGTTTTAGGTCCAGCTGTAATAGTGTAGATTAATTTGGTTACACCTGCCTCGTTATTTTTTCTCGACATTCCAAGAAAATCTTTTTGACTGATTTGTGATGGAAAGAAAGCAAAACTTGGTGGCGGTGGCGGAACAAATTGTCCTGCGTAAATAACCTGGTCTCCAGAATTTGCTGTCCAATTCTCTGCTACCATCAGAAAGTTTATTTTTTCCATTACAAAATCATCTGGTGCATTGAAGTACTGCTTAGGAACAAAATCCATTTTATAAAAACCGTTACCTAAATCTTTCAATTTTGTTTTTTCGGCAATTTCTGGTTTTGCAGCTTCATACATTTGCTGAATAGCCCAATCATTTAAGCCACCATGCATATGTACACTTGGAGTGCCAGCAAATGCAGGATTAAGATTTGCATTAAAAATAATACTTACCGGTTTATCGATTAATGGTTTTGATGGGTACGATCTAAATAATTCACCTGAAGTATAGAAAGATGAAAAATCAGTATAAGGCACATTGCCAACATCACTTTGTTTAGAACCGTTTTTATTTTTCAAACGAAACCAGAATCCTGCACTTGCTGCTATTTCCTCTGGAGTCTTAGAAAAATATGTGGTTGGAGTCAAAGTAAAACTCCAGATTTTGTTTCCTTCATATTTCAGTTTTGCAAAATCTGATGAATTTTCCCAGTTTCCTGCATCTGGTTCAGATGGAGACCAGATCCAGATGTACAAATCTTCTGTCTCAGCAAATGTCGATGCCGACATATCAAAGTACCACGTAACTTTTTCATCATATTTGTAGATAACAGGAAATGATGATATTGGCCCTACAGCTCCAGCGGCTTCTTGTGCCTGAATAAAATTAGGAGCCATCAACAAGGCAAGTAAAATTGTATATATAAACTTTTTCATATTACTTTTTAATTAATAGCATTTAATTTAAACACATAAGACACAAAATCTACACCTCCAGAAGCATGTGTTAATTGAATCTGCAGTTCTTTGGTTTTACCTGGAACCGAAACCAATCTCAATTCATCTGTTTTCTGCGTTTTTTGAGCATCGCTGTATAAGTAGATTTTTGTTCCAACGCCGTTGGTCTGCTGAAAATCTGAACTCAATGCCCAATATCCTTTAGGAGCAAATAACGGAGGGACATCTCCAGTTACTTCATAACTTGTTGGATTGTTCTTTTCATCTACGTTAAATTTGATTTTAAAATCTTCGTAGTTAAAATAAGTACTCAAGTTTTCTTCGTTTGGTTCGATATTATTTGCTTTCGCAACTTCATCAACCATTTTCAGATTTGTTAAACCCCAATTCCCGTTTACTTTTTCATAAAGAGTAATTGGTGCTACGTAGCTTCCGTCATCTGTGTTATCGCATCCAATCGCAAAAAAACACATCATAAAAGCTAGCCAATAAAGACTTTTACATTTCATAAATTTTTGGTTTTTGTTAGTTTGTTATCCCCTTCAAAAGGATACAGCGAAACTAGCCGTTAAATAAATCTTAAAAAAAAAATCTGATAAAAATCAAGATGAAATTCAAAGAATAAAAAACATAATTAACTAATAATCAGTTGTTTAACTTTTTATATTTTACTAAAAAATCAAGACGCTGTTTAGATAAAAATAAGCAGTTTTTATATGGTAAAAATGACAATATGTAAAATAATCAGTATATTTTTTTCACTATGCATATATATAACTAGTTTTTATTGTATAATTGCAAATAAATTACCTGTTTTTAACATTTACAGCTTATTTTCACTCCGAAAATCACCTTTTAAAGCTATGTTGTTAAACATTTTACAAGATTCTTGAAAAACAGGTTTAGCTTAATCTCAAACTTATTCTTAATTTTAAAACGAATTAACTAACTATATCTATCAACCAACTTTTCCCTAAACCAAAACAAAATCATGCAAAGAATATTGATGCTGCTTTTCTTCCTGGCAGGTTTTTCTCTTACTGCGAAAGAGACAAATCCTTATTTAGAAGAATTAGATCAGGTCCTCTTAAAAAAAGAGATTTACCTGAAACAGAAATATCGAAAAATTGAAGCTTTAAAGAAAAACGTATCTAAGTTTACCCTTAGCCAAAATAATGAAGAACTGTATAATTGTTATATGTCTTTATTTGATGAATACAAATCTTTTAAATACGACTCAGCTTATTACTATTTAGAGCAATCCAAAATCAAAGCTAAAATCTTAAAAGATCCAAAGTATTTATCTAAAAGCCGAATAAAAGAAGGTTTTGTGCTTCTATCTTCTGGACTTTTTAAAGAAGCAATTGATACCCTAAATGTTATAGATGATACTAAACTGGATCAAAGAAATAAATTTGAATATTACAACATTAAAGCCCGTGCTTATTATGATTTAGCCGATTACAACCGTGATCAGCGTTTTAATATTCATTATGTACAGCAGGGAAATCATTTCTTAAAAAAAGCTTTAGAATTAATCGGAACCAACACCAATGAATATTGGGCTGCAGAAAGCCTAAAACGCTTGAAACAACAAGATTGGCGCGGTGCCGAGTTTGCTTTCAGTTACTGGATTAATAACTATAATCTGCCTCCAGATTATTACGGAATTGCGACTTCCAGTCTCGGATATATATATTCTGAGCGGGGTTATACAAAAAAAGCCATTCAATATTTGGCTCTTGCCGCCATTGCCGATGTTAAAAATGCTACAAAAGAAACCGTTGCGCTCCGAAATTTAGCCAATGAACTTTTTAAAATGGGTTATTTGGATAAAGCAAACGAGTACATCAATATTGCAATGGATGATGCGACATTTTATAATGCAAGACATCGAAAAATTGAGATTTCGTCTATTTTACCTATTATAGAAAAAGCACAGCTTAACAATGTAAAGGATAAAAATGATAAACTGGAGAAGATTATTATTCTCTTGACGATCTTAACGGTTATCATTTTCGTTTTCCTCGGCATCATTTTCAAACAATTAAAAGAGAAAAATAAGGCAAGAAAAATTATGGCCGATTCGTACTTGCAGTTGCAGGAAATGAATGTGAGTTTGAGCGAAGCCAATGCCATTAAAGAAGAATATATTACCTATTTTATCAAAGCAACATCAGCCTTCATTAATAAAATAGACCATATACAGAAAAGTACGCTGCATAAAATCATTACCAAAAAAACAGATGAAGTTATTGCGAGCTTAAAGCGTTATAATGTGAAAGAAGAACGCGAAAATCTGTTCCATCAATTTGACGAAATCTTCTTGAAATTGTTTCCAACATTCGTAACCGATTTCAATAATTTGTTCCCAAACGATCATAAATGTATTGTCAAAAAAGGTGAACTTTTAAATACCGAATTGCGAATTTTTGCTCTATACAGATTGGGAATTCAAGATAGCAGTCAGATGGCAGAATTCTTAGAACTTTCTGTGGCTACAATTTATACGTACAAAACCAGAATTAAAAGCAAATCTGATTTTAAAGATACGTTTGAGCAGAAAATTATGGAGATAAAGACAATCTAAGCTGCTAAGGTTCTGAGATGCTAAGGTTCTAAGTTTTTTTTAGCCACGGCTCTAGCTATAAGGACTGGCAAAGCAATTAACGAATTATGTTTTAATATCACAGCTCCGGAGGAGCGGCATATTTATAGAATGCAATTTAAACGACCATCAAAAAAGCCCCAGCGGGGTGACATAAATATATGTCACCCCGCTGGGGCTTTTCTACATCTGCAAATATCTTTTCTATAAATATTTCGTCCCTCTGGGACTAAGTTTTTTTAGCCACAAATTCACAAATTTTTATTTAAAATGATACGTGAAATTTGTACTAAATAATTACACAAATAGATATTCAAAAATAATTCGTGAATTGCTTTGCCAGTCGCTATCGCTCGAGTCGTGGCAAAAAAAAATTATTCTGCAGACTCCAGCTGCAAAATCGTATTCTGGTAAATCGTACTTAATGAAAATAATTGCTCGGCAAAAATCATTACGGCAATCGGAACAAAGAAAAATGCGATTAAATCTTCTTCATATAGAAAATAAGTTGAGATCAAGGCTAGACGAGCATATTCTAGATAATAAATCCATTTTCGCTGTTCTAACAAAGCACCGCAATTTATTAAAGTTATAATGACCAGCGAAAGCACAAATATTTTATCGTAACTTTCTAAATAATCAAAATAGTAGGTGAAAACAGTTAGAATAAGCGTACAAATTCCTAATTGTATATAAAGGTAATTTTTAAATCGAAGTCGTTGGTTTGGAGCTGTTTTATCCTGAAGAAAACGCTTTTCTAAAGTTGGTCGAATATCCTGATCCATATCGGCTGGACTTCCGAAGACCGCATTCCATCTCGCTTTGAATCCGCTGGAGCGTTTCCATAATTCGTAGATTTCGAAGTAATAATGAAAATGCTGCCATAAGAAACTGTAGCTTTTCAGCGGATGCGTTAATCCGTATTTAGGTTTTTCTTCTTCGGTTTGGAAAGTCCCAAAAAGGCGATCCCAAAAAGTGAACATATCGCCGTAATTTTTATCTAGATATTTTTCGTCAGAAGCATGGTGGACTCCATGAACAGAAGGTGTTACAAAAACATATTCCAACCATTTTATTTTTCCGATAAGCTGTGTATGCGTAAAGAAAGAATAAGCGCCATGAACAATCAACATTGTAATAACCATTTTAGGATGAAAACCAATTAAGGGCAAAACACACCAAAATCCTGTTCTAATAATGGCTTGAAATGTAGTAATTCTCGCTGCAGCTGTAAAATTAAATTCTTCGCTATGATGATGCACAATATGCGCAGCCCAGAAAAAATTGACTTCGTGCCCTAATCGATGATACCAATACCAGACAAAATCGGTAGCTAGAATTAATGCAAACCAAACTAAAGCATTACTCGGAATCTCAAATATTCTATAATCGTCATAAATCAAATAATACAATTGGTAAAAACTCGCAGCAACAAATAAGTTAATCAAACGCTCTGCAATTCCGATGGAAATATTGGAAACAGAACTTTCATAGTTAAAAATTTCAGGCTTTTTTCTGCGTTGAGCAAGCTTATATTCCAAAAACAAAAAAAGAAAAAAGGCCGGCATGGCAAATGCTAGAAAATTGATGTTTTTCATTTTGTATGATACTTTTCGATTCTAAAAATTATAATTACTAGTTCAAACGAAAAAAACACTTCCATCAATTACGTTTTTAGCAGACAAAAAACGTAATCAACGAAAATGATCTTTTACGAACTAAACCTGATTTTAATTCTGCTTAAATAAAGGTGCTTCCAGCGCCACTTCTTTAACCGACTGTGTTTCGGCCACTTTTTTCAAAGCAATAATATAAGCAGCAATACGAGGCGTTACATTGTGTTTTACTGCAACTCTAAAAACAGTTTCAAAACCTTTCTCTAAAATATCTTCCAGACGTTTGTTAATCTGGTGAATTCTCCAAGACTCCAAAAGCGAATTCTGAAGCCATTCGAAATAAGAAACGGTAACTCCGCCCGCATTGGCTAAAATATCAGGAACAACTAATATATTTTTATCATGTAAAATTTGATCTGCATCTGAAGCAACTGGTCCATTAGCGCCTTCGACAATAATTCTAGCTTTAATATCTCCTGCATTCTTCTGCGTAATAACATCTTCTTTCGCAGCCGGAATCAAAACATCAACATCTAAAAGCAATAAATCTTCATGTTTAATCGCTACCGAATTAGGATATCCTTTTATGGTTTTGTTATTCAGATTATAATACAAGATCAATTCTGGAATATTAATTCCGTTCGGATTATAAAATGCTTCGGAAACGTCGCTTACCGCTACAATTTTCACTCCTTTTTCATGAAGGAATAAAGCAGAATGCAATCCAACATTTCCAAAACCTTGAATTGCTGACGTAGCTCTTGCAGGTCTGATTTTTAGTTTTTGAAGCGCCAAAAGCGTAATAATGCTTACTCCTCTTCCAGTAGCTTCTACTCTGCCTAAAGATCCTCCAGAATGAAGATGTTTTCCTGTAACAACGGCATGAATAGGTCTTCCGTGCAATAATGAAAACTCATCCATCAGCCAGCCCATTTCGTCTGGACCTGTTCCCATGTCTGGCGCAGGAACATCTTTTTCTGGTCCGAAAATATCAGCTAAAGCTTTAGTATATGCCCTTGTAATTTTTTCTAATTCTGTTTTAGAATGATTTCTCGGATCGCAAATAATGCCGCCTTTAGCTCCACCAAACGGAATTCCAGTTACAGCAGATTTCCAGGTCATCCAGGCGGCAAGTGCTTTTACTTCATCTAGATTTACAGCTGTATCATAACGAATTCCTCCTTTTGAAGGGCCTAAAGCCGTATTGTGAATTACGCGGTATCCTTCAAAATTCTGAACCTTCCCGTTATCTAAAGTGATAGAAAAATTTACTGTGATTTGTTTTTCTGGGCGTTGCAGTTTTTGTTTAATAGAATCATCTAATTTTAAAATATCTGCAGCGATATTAAAGCGATCAATCATGGATTGAAACGGATTATGTTTTATAATTTCTGAGCTCATAATATATAGTGTTAGGTTTGGGTTATTTTTTATGTTTATCAATCTTCTCTCTGAAGATCTTATCTGTTTTATGCTGCCATTAGTGACAACAAGGAATCTTTATCAGGCAGCGGCGCATCAAAATTTTCATATTTCTGTTGGTTCTCATATCTTGATTTTTTAACGATTCAAAAAAAAGCCTTTCATGGTGCAATGAAAGGCTAAAAAAAAAAATAACTAACAAGTACTTTCTCTATTAACGCCATTTCAAAACGTGATTCACCATACAGCACATCGCAAAGCTGCATGAAAAAGACGTTCTTATATTTTGACTATAGTTTTTCATTGTTGAGACAAAGCTACAAAAATATATTTATAAATTCTATAGAATTAGTAGAGTTAATTTAGAAGATTTTTAATTTACTTACAAAAGCAACTGTAAATTAAAGGTTTATGAACTAAAAAAAATTACTGCAATTGCGAAAAAACTATAAAAATTACTGCTATTAAAGCCAAAAACAATCCTAAAATATTGATTTTGGACAGTTTTTCTTTGAAGAAAAAGGCTCCGATAATAGTTCCTAAAATGATTACGCCCATATTCATTCCTGCAAAGACCGTTGACGGATTTTCTGCAAATGCTTTATGAGCCTTTAAATAGAATAATATATTTCCGAAGTTAAAAACGCCGACCAATATTCCGAAAGGAATGCTTTTTAAAACAAATTTTTCTTTTGTTATAAAGAACTTGTAAATCACTATAAGAATAGAAACAGCAAAAGCAATTAGAAAGACAAAAAACAAAGATGTTGTATAAGGCACAACTGTATATAAGGCTATTTTCTTAAAAAGAATATCAATAACTCCAAAACCAAGTAAAACTGTTGCTGGATAAATCCATTTGTTTTCTGCGTTGTCTGATGGCTTTTTTAAGATGAACAACAGTGCCGCAAAACCAACTAAAACTCCTACAACTTTATAAGTATTAAATCCTTCATTAAACAAGAGCCAAGCTGCCAGAATAGGAATAAATAACGACAATCTTTGCGCTGCATCTGTCTTTGCAATTCCCATATACTTTATAGAAAGTGCTAAAAACAGAAATAAAATCGGAAGTAAAATCCCAACAGAAGTGTAGATTTCTAACGGCGCATTATTGTCTAATGCATTTAGATCTGGCACAAAAGTAAAGTAACAAAGCGTAATCGCAGCGATATAATTAAACGAAATAATTTGTGACGAATTAGCATTATATTTTCTAGAAATTTTGAATATAACACCTACAATAACACTGCAAAGAATACTTAATATAAGGAATAACATAAATTTATTTTTGGATTGTAAAAGTAGCTATTGTAAAATAAAAAAGTCCAGCCGGTTTTAAAAAACCAGCTAGACCAGATTATATTTTAATCTTATGTTTTTAAAATTTACTAATATAACTTCCGTAAATATCTCTAAACTGACTTCCTTTTGCAAAACGGTCTTTGCTCAGTTTTTTATATTCTACCAATCCCCAAAGAATAAATTCTTTCATAAAATAAACATCTTCTTTTGCTAATTGAGGTTGGTATTTTTTCAGTAATTCATCTAATGGAGCCACTTCATCTAGAATATTTTTATAATCTTTCTCCGAAGCATCATCTAATAATTCAAAACCACTTTCGGCAAAAAACCATTCCACAAGATCTGAGTATGGTGTTTTTTCATCAGGTTTTTCCAATTTTTCGATTTTAGGAAAATATTCAGGAAATAAAGTTCTGATTGCAGAACCAATTAAGCTTTCAGCCACAACATCTGCTCCCTCCTGCTCTCCTTCATAAACCAATTCTACTTTACCTGTAATGGCAGGAATAATTCCGATAAAATCAGATAAACGTAATGTCGTTTTATCAACACCAGAAATCAATGCGCGACGTTCTGCTGTACTTATTAAATTTTCAAACGCCGTAATGCTCATTCTGGCACTTACACCACTTTTATTGTCAATATATTCGCTTTCGCGTGCTTCAAAACTAATTTGCTCCAAAATATCTCTCGCCAAACTCGGAACATACACAACATCGGTCTGGTTTTGATCTAATTTAGATTCTTGTTCTGTAATTGTTCGTGCAATCTCGATACTTTCCGGATAATGCGTTAGAATTTGTGAACCAATTCTATCTTTTAAAGGTGTTACAATACTTCCTCTGTTGGTATAATCTTCTGGATTTGCGGTAAAAACGAATTGCATATCTAAAGGCATTCTCAATTTAAAACCTCTAATCTGAATATCTCCTTCCTGCAAAATATTGAATAATGCTACTTGAATTCTCGCCTGTAAATCGGGTAATTCGTTGATTACAAAAATACAACGATTCGCTCTAGGAATCATTCCGAAGTGAATTACACGGTCGTCTGCATAAGACAACTTCAAATTTGCCGCTTTTATCGGATCGACATCTCCAATTAAATCGGCAACTGTTACATCTGGCGTTGCGAGTTTTTCGAAGAAACGTTCGCTTCTGTGCAACCATGAAATTGGAGTTTCATCTCCTTTCTCTGCAATTAAATCTTTTGCAAAACGAGAAATTGGATTTAACGGATCATCATTAATTTCTGAACCTTCCACAAACGGAATATATTCATCTAATAATTCTACCATTTTGCGCGCCAAACGAGTTTTTGCCTGTCCGCGAAGTCCTAGTAAATTAATATTATGGCGAGATAGAATTGCGCGTTCTAATTCTGGAATTACAGTATTTTCAAACCCATGAACACCTTCAAAAACAAGTTTTCCCGATTTGATTTTTTCACGAAGATTATTTCGTAATTCGTCCTTTATGCTTGTACTTTTATATCCAGCGGCTTTTAATTGACCTAATGTCTTTATAGTATTTATTTCCATTGTGTTGAAATATAGATTGTTTATTTATTTTTTAATGACAATGCTTTGTGTCATTACTGTGCTTAGACGCACTGCGGTGCGTCTCTACAATATACGCAACGTTTATATGCGTATGCAAAGAAACCTTAGTATCTTAGCATCTTAGAACCTTAGCAACTCTACTTAATCCTCTTCTTCCTATTCGCTTCGTAATCTTCAAAAATCATTTCACCCAAACCTTTTATTCCTGTATAAAATGCTTTTCCTTGATTAGCTTCTGTAAACTGATTCACAAAACGCTGTAAATATGGATCTCTAGCAATCATAAAAGTCGTAATCGGAATGTGCAATTTTCTCGCCTGCTGCGCCTGAGTGTAGCATTTATCAACAATATATTCATCCAAACCATTACTATTCATATAATAAGACCCATCACGTTCGCGAACGCAACTTGGCTTTCCGTCGGTAATCATAAAAATCTGTTTGTTGGTATTACGCTTTCTGCGTAGAATATCCATCGCCAATTGCAAACCAGCAACCGTATTAGTATGATAAGGTCCAACTTGCAAATACGGCAAATCTTTAATCGGAATTGTCCAAGCATCATTTCCAAAAACCAATATATCTAACGTATCTTTTGGGTATCTTGTTGTAATTAATTCAGCCAACGCCATAGCCACTTTTTTTGCAGGAGTTATTCGATCTTCGCCATACAAAATCATACTGTGACTAATATCGATCATCAAAACCGTACTCATTTGCGCTTTGTATTGGGCGTCTTCTACAATCAAATCATTTTCAGTGAGCATAAAACTTTCGACACCGTTATTAACTTGAGCATTTCGAAGGCTTTCGGTTAAAGAAATTCTTTCTAAGCTGTCACCAAAATTATATTCACGGAACTCTCCTGTGTGTTCATCGCCGCTTCCAGCATATTTTGTTTTATGATTTCCGCTCCCTGATTTTTTTAAGTTTCCAAAAATCTGATCTAGAGCTTGCTGTCTGATGGCTCTTTCTGTTTTTGCAGTAATTCCAAAACCAGAACTTCCATCTCCTTTTACTTCATCTCTAATATATCCTTTCTTTTTCAGATCTTCAATAAAGTCGTCAATTGTATAATTTTCGTCGGTAAGTTTGTATTCTTTGTCCAGTTCCCGAAGCCAGTTTATTGCTTCATCAAAATCGCCCGAAGTATGGGTGATCAACTCTTTAAAAATCGTAAAAAGTTTGTCAAACGGAGACTGAAAAGGAGCTTCGTAAGTCTTAAAATAAAAGCCTTTTTTAAATTCGTTTTTCATAAATCTAAAATTACATCTTTTTAGAATTATGAAAAACGAATCGTTTATTAATTTTTAGTTAAAATATTTAACCAAAATCCGCAGCTAACAGTGTTAGATATAATAATTATTCAAACTTTCCATCTACATAATACCAAGCGCCATTTTCGAATTTAAAAGTAGAGAATTCGTAATGTACTTGCGGATTATTGTTTGAATCTAAAAAATAAGCTTTGAATTCGACTGTATTTTCAGTAAAACTTAATATTTCAAGTTTCCGCCATTTATTAGAAACAGCCCATCTTAAAATTTCAGGTTTTGAGTAATATTTTCTTTCTGAAACATAAGTGGTTCCCATCAAATAATCGGCATTATGTGTTGCATAAGCCGAATATCTAGATCGCATTAAAGCTAATGCCGAAGGGGTTTTTGGATTACCGCTTAAATACAATTCACAACAATTTTCAAAAAGCAATCCTGTGTCGCAAAAACATTTTTTATTCTCCATCAACTGGTTCTTCTCCATTAATTTTTACATGAAGCTGATTTAACAAAACCTGGTAACGAGTGATTTCTCTCACTTCTTCGTCTTCCTCAGCAAAATCAATCATTTCGTCAAGTGTTTCGCTTACTTCCAATAATTTATTGTTTGCTTCTCTATCGTTTTTCGCAGCTATCAAATCAATGATCTCCTGTACGTTTGCTTTTAGTGTTTCGAATTTACTATTCATTATTTTTTTTGTTTCAGGTTTCAAGTTTCAGGTTTGCTATGCTAACTTGTAACATGAAACCTGAAACTTGAAACTATTTATTTATTCTTCGCTTTTACTTTCGTTGAATTTCTTTATAATCTCTTTTAATTTTTCTTTACGTGCAATTTCAGCCTGCTTAGCTTTTGCCTGAGCTTTGTGTAATTTATCGTTATGTTTTTTAATATTCTTCTCGTTATTGCGTCCCATTACACTTCCCTTTTAATTTGTTCTAACGTTTTTTCAGTAAAAATCAATTCGTTGATAATTTGTTTTCGCAAATCATCAATATCGTCATAGTCAAAATGTTTTGCCCAATTGGTCAGCTGCTGCAGGTTTCGAATCTGTTTTAACCGTTTTGTGGTTTCAAAACTTGTTCTTAAAACTGCTTTTCCATCATATTCAGGATTATTTTTGTGCTCGTAATTGGCAAGGTTATTTTCAAAATCGGCTTTAATATAGTAGAGCTTTTCTTCGGCATTATCAGCATAAAACTCTTCCCATTTTGCAAAACCTATTTTAGTTTTAGATTCTGTTTCTGGATTACGGGCAATTAGACGCCATTTACTGTTTGCCAGTCTCCCCCAATGATTTGAAACACGATACATTCCTTCTTCTGTATAGTAATAACTACTTCCTGCTTTGCTTTCAAATTGCTTTTTTAATCCTTTAATGGCTTCTGGAAGCACTTCATTAAAAGCGCAAAAGGTATTTTTAAAAGAATTAGGATGTGGCTTAAAATTTTTCTGCATGTGCAAATATACTCAGATTACAGCGAACTCCCCAAAACAAACCTAAATTGCTTACCTTTGTACTTTAATTCAAAACAAAAAATCATGTCTATAGATTCAGAACAAAAAATGCCGCAAAAAGGAGTTTTTACCGGTATTATCGAAAAAGATGAAAACAATAATTATTTCTGCGGAGAATATCTTTTAGACTACAAAATGGTTCAGGCTAAGTTTAATGAAGGTGATTGGATTACAATAAAATCTGTTATTGAAAACCCAAGCGACATGAGCTACGATAAATATCCTAAAAAATCAAGAAACTTCGATAAGGCGAACCATAAGCCGGAATAGTTTTTTTGTTTCAGGTTTCAGGTTTCAGATTTCAGGTTTTGTTGGAACGGTTAAGTTTTACCGCAAAGAACGCTAAGAATTACGCAAAGTTCGCAAAGTTTTTATATAAAGCTTTGCGAACTTTTCTTTTGTAAATAATCTATAAAATGAAATTCTTAGCGTTCTTTGCGTAATTCTTTGCGCACATTGCGGTTAAAAAAATCTTAGTGTACTTTGCGTAAATCTTAGCTTACTTTGTGGTAAAAAAAAATCCCTGCGCCCTTTACGGTTAAATAAACTTACAGTTAACTTTTTTCAATATTTTTTCGATCAAAACTGAAAAGTTAAAAAAAAGTGTACCTTTGCAAAAAATTTGTCGATTTGAACTAAAACAAAACGATTTCAAACTAATAGACAAGTAGTTACCTTTTATTTATGAAAAAAATAGTTGAATACCGCAAGTTACTAAACGTAGAAAAAACTGCAGAGTTAAAAGATTTAAAGACAATTTATCGTAATGCGATGAAAGAATCTCATCCTGATAAATTTGTGGGAAATGAAGCTGGTTTAAAAGAAGCAGAAGAAAAAAGTAAAACGATTATCGAAGCTTACCACTTTTTAGTAAGTATTCACCCTGATACTATCAAACTTAATTTACCTGAGTATACAGAGACAATTTCAACTTGTTCAATCACAGATTTTAAATTTGTTGAAGGACGTTTAATCATTGACTTTTCTAACGGAAGTGTTTACGAATACATTAGTGTTCCTAAAGCAACTTACGTAAAAATGGTAAATGCTGATTCTCCTGCAAGATTTGCAAAAAGACATATTTTAAATGCTTTTACTTGGAGAAAGAAAACAAATCAAGAATAGTTTATACCACTATATTTTACGAAAAAGCACTCTGTTAAACGAGTGCTTTTTTTATGTCCGAAATTTAAAAATTTGAATAGAGATCTCTCAAATATGTTCCACATTAAGAGTTTTTAATCAGATTAAGCCAGCAAACAAGCTGATTTTATGCGTTTTACAACCAAAAAAACTATAACAAAATTTTAGGTTACAAAATTCTGTATGTTTTATAATTTTAGATACTTTTGTTGCACAAATCAATTAACTAATTAATTTTTTATAATGAAAAAAATACTTTTTGTACTTACAGCTTCTGCAGCTATCATTTCTTGCAGCAAAGTTAAAGATGGAGAATACCTTATTACTGGTACTGCTACAGGAATTGAAAACGGAAAAACGATCATTTTGCAAGGTCAAGACCCAGCTACAAGAATGCCAGTTTCTCTTGATACAGTAAAAGTTGAAAATGGAAAATTTGAAATAAAAGGAAAAGTTACAGAACCAGCTTTCCATACATTAATTTTACAAGGTGCTAATGGTCCTATTCCATTCATTCTTGAAACTGGAGAAATTAATGTTGCTATCGATAAAGATAGTATCCATAAATCTAAAATCTCTGGAACTTACAACAATGATGAGTACTTTGCTTTCATGGAAGATATGAACAAAACTCAAAAAAGTTTAATTGATTTCCAAAAAAAGAACAACGATAAAATGAAACAAGCTCAACAAGCACAAGATACAGCAGTTATCAATGGCTTGATGAAACAATACATGGAAATTCAGAAAGAAGTACAAGAAAGCAGCAAAAAGAAATACATGACTTATGCTGAAAGTCATCCAAAATCTTTCATTACAGCTTTAATTATTCAAAGTTTATTGAATGATCCAACAGCTGACATGAAAAAATTAGAAGGACTTTACAATGGTTTGGATGAGTCTTTAAAAAATACTGCTCCAGGTAAAGAAATCAAAACTAGATTTGGTCAAGCAAAAATGCCATCTGTTGGTGCTACAGCTCCAGCGGTAGGCAGCGCTAAATGAAGAGCAGATTTTTCTGCTCCAAATCCAGAAGGAAAAATGGTTTCGCTTAAAGAAAGCTTAGGCAAAGTTACTATTGTAGATTTCTGGGCTTCTTGGTGCGGACCATGCAGACAAGAAAATCCTCATGTTGTAGCTCTTTACAAAGAATTTCACTCGAAAGGATTAAACATTGTTGGAGTATCTCTTGATAAAGATGCTGCGAAATGGAAAGAAGCTATTGCAAAAGATGGTTTAACTTGGACTCAGGTTTCTAATTTAAAGTTCTGGGAAGATCCAATTGCTAGACAATACAATGTTGAAGCTATTCCTGCTACTTTCATTCTTGATGCATCAGGAAAAGTGGTTGCACAAGATTTAAGAGGTGATGAATTGAAAGCAAAGATTCAAGAATTGCTAGCTAAATAATATATCTTGAAATAAAAAAAATCTCCCTAGTGGAGATTTTTTTGTTTTACGGCATAATCCATAAACTTAGAAATAAAAATTCATAAGAAGAAATAAAATTTCAGCTTATCACATTATAGTTTCTGTTTTTTCAGCATTTCACTCCAAGGATCAATAAATACAATAAGTGAAGAGTTTATGAAAGATTAAGTTCAAAGAAAAGATCTTATACCTATCGTAATCCTAATCCTACTTTGGTAAATAAATTTTAAAAAAGAATATTCAATCGAATTTTATTTTATTCAATTCCAATGAATTAAAAAATAACTATAAAATAACTTAAAATTAAGTCGTTTTTTTGTTTGGAAATGTAGAAAGAGTTCCTATCTTTGCCACCGCTTAGAACAACAAAGCACAACAAGCTGAGATCGGGGAGATACTCAAGCGGCCAACGAGGGCAGACTGTAAATCTGCTGTGTGAACTTCGCAGGTTCGAATCCTGCTCTCCCCACGGAAAGGCTGAAAAGCCTGAAAATTTAAAGTTTTCAATCTTTTCAAAAAGCCGCAAAAAATGTCTGAAGACCTGCAAATTCAAGGATTTGCAGGTTTTTTTCGTTTTAAGCCTATTTTCAATATTTATAAATCCCCACAAAATTAAAGGTGCAAAATCGGTGCACTTTCCGGCGCGCAGAAAAGTGCACCAGAAATAGCGAAAATCCCTTATATTACAGGGGTTAACGAGATTAACGACTTGATTTGGAAGTGATATTATTCTACATTTATTAATTTAAAAAGTAGGATTATGTTGGAAAGCAGTTTTGGTTTGGGATTCTTTTTAAAAAGGCCCAGAATAGAAAGTAAAGAATGGATCGTATATTTCAGAGTAACTGTTGACGGTATCCGCAGGGAAAGCTCAACTAAGAGAAGATGGGATAATACACGATGGGATCAAAGGTTCGAAAGAGCGGTCGGCTCAAAGGAAGATGCAAAATCGCTGAACTTCTTTTTGGATTCGCTCACTTTAAAAATCAATGAAATCAAAACCGAAATGATGTACAGCGGCAAAACCATAACCGCTGAGAAAATTATGGACGAGATTCTGGGAAGGACAGCCCCAAAGATTAAGGTGCTGGAAGAATTCCAGAAACATAATGATGAAATGGAAGCGCTTCTTGGAAAAGGCTATGCGAAAGGCACCCTTGACCGGTTTACCATTACCAAAAACCATTTGACTGCATTTATAAAGTTCAAGCTTAAAAAGGATGATCTTGAATTTGCGGATTTGAACCTTGAGTTTGTAAAGGACTTTGAGTTTTACCTTAGAACTGTACGCGACTGCAGCAACAACACCACCCTCAAGTATATTGCAAATTTCAAAAAGATTGTAATCCGCGCCATCGATAGGGAAATAATTTCCAAGGATCCATTCAGGAACTTTAAGGGACGTAAAACAAAACTGGTAAAAAAACCGCTCACCGCACAGGAATTATACGAACTTGAGAGCCATTATTTCACAACTGACAGGCTGAATGTCGTAAGGGATGTATTTGTCTTCCAATGCTACACCGGACTTGCTTACATAGACGCTTATCAATTAAAGAAAACGGATATCAAAGAAGGCATTGACGGCAATCTATGGATTATGTCCGAAAGGCAGAAAACAAACTCATCATTTAATGTCCCTCTTCTTCCCCACGCACTGAAAATAGTTGAAAAATATAAAGAGCATCCCCTATGTATGAAGCGTGGAACCGTGCTTCCTGTTTCATCCAACCAGAAAATGAATGAGTACCTGAAAGAAATTGCTGTATTGTGCGGTTTTCCTTTTACGCTCAACACACATATGGCCCGCCGGACTTTCGGAAGCACAGTAACCCTCAATAACAATGTTCCCATAAACGTAGTTAAAGAACTGCTCGGCCATGCATCAGTAAAGCAGACCGAAGCATACGCTATCACAGAGCAGGCGACTATTGGACGTGAAATGTCTATTCTGAATAAAAAGCTAAACAAGAATGAGTCCAAAATATCTAAACCAGACCTTGCGGTTCTCACAAGACTGGAAAAAGAAATACAAGCTATAAAACAGAAATATAACATTTCTTCTTGATCAATAATTTAAATATATTCAACCGAAAAGAGGCTATCTCAACAATTTTGAGATAGCCTCTTTCTATATAGTTTAACTTCGCTCTTATAACCCGGATGATACGATGGGGTGTACTTTATGTATCCTAAATCCTGGAGCTGTTTAAAATATTTATGATAAGTGGGCAGCGTATTCACATGTGAAAGTTCCATAATCTTGCTGCGGCTGACTTTAATCCTTCTTCTCTGCCCCTGCCTGTACCCTAATCCCAATATTGCTATTAAAATCGACAGATGCCAGACATTCAGTTTAGGATCATCAATATACAATGAGATGTAATCCATAATATTTCTTTCTTTTAATCTATTGTTTTGTTTCATCATCAAATAGTTTTTGAAGATCTTCCTTATTGTAGTAATACGAGCCAAACACTTTTTTGAAACGGACTTTTTGGCTTATTCTAAGATTCTGTACAGAGCCCGCTGAAATATCAAGCAGTTTTCTCACAGACTTGCTTCTAATCCACTCTGGCTCCAAATTTTTTTTCAGCCCAGAATCCTTATCTTTAAATATGGCCTGTATTTTATCAAGCAGAAGAATACCAAACTCTTTTAAGTCTTCCTTTGTCACAAATTCATTCATCCTTTGATTATATAAAAGTTATTAATTGCAGAACCTTTAGATGTCCGCATCGGCTGAAAACAAAAAATATATTTCACTCCCTCGTGTTTTCTTAAAAGATGGTTTATATTTTAAGTATCCATATTGGTGAAGCTCTTGGACACATTTATGATATGTATTTGCAGATGAAACTTTAGCAATAACTATAATATCCGAGCTGAATACAAAAATTGGATTAATAAAGCCCTTAACGGATCTGAACTGCAGTAAAGCCGCATAAATGGCAATATGCATTGGACTGATCCGGTAATCATTCTTTATTGCGGTGAAAAAATCCGATAAAGGCTTTAAAGTATCCATAATTTTAAAGTGAAGGAGATTTTCTTTTCTTTACTTTATTATCCTTCTTCCCTGAATCCCCTTCATCTGAATCTGGACTCTGTTTGTTATCTTTAGAAACTGATTCTTTTTGAGATTCGGCCTTTTTTTCTTCCTTACTCTCTCGATGGTTGATTCGCTGGAAGTTTGCATCATAGACATTGACCGTCTTAAACTGGGGATTTGCCTCCACATACATTTTGCTTTCAACACCGCCGACAACAAAAGTCGCCGACTGAAGATTTCCTTTCTTAAGCGAATTCAAAAGATCCTCTTTATACTGCGGAGTATTCAGTTCCTTGATTGAATGTTTTGCCAGACTTGCTTCCAGATCATAGCCGTAGTTCTGATGGTATTGGTTCAGCTTAAAATTACCATTTTCCGATTGTTTAAAGTCAATTTTAAGCCAGCAATTATAGCTCTCCCCTTCTTTGTTTTTAAGATCTTTATTGACAGATCTGCCTTCCATCAAATTATAAGCCTCCTTCATTGTTATGCTGGCGCTGTCTTTGTTGATGTAGAAGGTCTGTTCCAAACCAGGTTTGTTTTCTTCTTTCTGAAGATTGACGTGATAGGAATTAAAAAAGTACATATCTGTCTGCTCAGACCTTTTGAAGTTTAACTCTACAGTTAACGTATCCTTATTTGGCAGACCATTGTTCATAATGCCGGTGTGCATGATTTTAAAATCCTTATCTCCCTTCATTATGTTCTCTCGCAGTTCAGCATCGAACGTTTCTCCAAATCCAGTATATTTTAACTGGTCTTTCAGGTATTCTAAATTTTTCTCATTCATTGTGTTTGCATTTAAATTATTCTCTAAAAATTCTCTCCTATCTCTTTCACTTGTGGCAAATCCAGTAAGTTCTATTGCTTCATTTTCGGAAGTATCTGCCCCGCTATTCAAAACTGACCGCAAGTCATCGATAACTGATTCAATCGGCACACTCTTATAATAGTCTGCATCATTGGTCATAACCAGACAGTACTCCTTCGCATCCAATTGGTTTCTAAAAAACTCGATGCTGTAGGTATCAGTTACCTCATCTGTATTAAAGGCAGCAAACCGATGCCCGTTATAAGCCATTTCCTCGGCAAACGAAAGCATCATTTCAGTATCAGCTAGATTGATTATCATAAGTTTTTTAAAGCTTAAAAAGTGTCGATACTGAATTCTGTAATCGGAATTACCTTATCAGCCAGATTATTATTAATATCCACTTCCAAATTTCTTCCGCCGTTTTTTTCAATCATCTGAAGGGTCAGATACTTATTCTCCGGGATGGTAAATTTCTCCAGCGCATAAACTTTTATTATTTCAGACTTATAAGGAATTACAGAAGAAGATGAAGTCGTGTACAAGGGCTGCAGTTCTATTTCCTGCGATGCGGTGCGTTTTGACTTCTTCTGGTCTCTGATAAAAAAACGAAACTGATCAATATCGTAGTTAATCTTTGATTTGTTTTCAAAAACAACACGCAGATATAAAACGTCCTGATGTATAAAGATGCCGTTTACCTCCAGTCTGATCTGATATTTGGATTTTCTTAATCCGCTGGTCTTTTTCTTTTTGGACAACGCGAGTAAAGCACATTTTTCAGTTTTTTTCTGATTGTCGTTCTCTAAAGAAAACAGTACCTCCCTGCTTGCCGCCACTGCATTTTCAGTATTAATGTTTAGATCCGGGCACTCATCATTATAGTTTAGCACAAACACATACAATCGGCCGTCAGAAGTGACGGCTGTCAGATTGGTTTGGATGAAATACTGCTTTGCCGCTTTTACAAGCAATATATTCTCTACACCTTTTGCTTTCTGAACCAGCACATCTGTGCTCCCTTTATCAATGCTCTTTATTGCATAAGGGAAAACGATGCTTGTGGTTTTGGAAAAGCCAATCTGCAGATTCGAATATTGGTCTTCGTAAAAGATATTACCTTTTTCGTTTGACTGAGAATACACTGAAATACAAATCAGCATCCAGCTTATTAAAAACAAATAATCCGCTCTTTTCATTTTTCACTTTTTTAAGGTTTTAAATTCTTTTGTTTTTCATCATACAGCAGCACACGATAACCGGCTTTAACCACTACTTTTATAAGCTTTACCTTTTTGCTCATTAGACTTTTGGCCGCTTCGATGCCCATACCTGCTGCCTGCGCTCCCCATGAATCAGATATACCGCTAAGGCCCAGAGTCTGAATAGATCGGTCAGCCGAAGATTTGGCAACATCCCTGCTGATCGTTCCGGGAATATAGATGCCGTCAATGCCATCCATATCATAAACAGCCAGATCGACAGGAAATATCGAACTATTGTACTGGATGTTTGTGATCTTTACCTCCAGCCTCTCTCCTTTTAAAGCCGCCATCCCATACAGAAAAGTATTCTTGGGTATAATTGTTCCCTGCAGGAAAATATCATTCATAAGCCTTAATTTAACCACTGAGCCATTGACAATGGTCTGGGTCTGATGCACAACCGCTTCAATGGAGTTTTGCATTTCTTCAGCAGGCGGCGCTTCATCCAGAGAATAAAATGCATTTGATTTCAATAAGGACTGCGAATCGGCATTGCGCTGGAGTGAGCTTATGTTATTCTCTGCTGATTTTTTCTGCACTGAATATATTTTCCCTTTTTTGCTGTCAGATGTCTGCTTAAGCCTTTCCTGCACGCGCTGCGGATGCTGTATATCCAAAATATTTTCAAGCATGCCGCCTAGCTGCTGAAGTTCAGGATCAGCTTCCTGCGGTGCGTTCATCGCTGACATGAGTCCTTCGAGCTTTCTGATTTCTTCTGATTCACCACCAGAAGTGCCATAATTCTCAAATTCCCTCATGTCCTGACCGTAAGCCGGTACAGAAGGCTGGCTGATTGCTTTTTCAAGAGCCCTGAGCTTCTCGTAAACCTTCTGTTCATTGCGGTCCTGAAAAGACTGCGAATTAAAAGCCGATCTGTTTTTTGGAAACATTCGGGATTCAAAATCGCCTGTAGAAAAAGAATCTGCTTTTTCTTCCGAGGCTTTATTATCAAAATAGTTGGGATCTTTTTTTATCAGCTCCCGCAGTTTTATCGAATCAGCTGCCGCCTGGTCGTAATAGCTCATCTTATCCAGTGCCGAGTCTTCTCTAAATTTAGGCAGGGGCAGGTTAAAATTAAATCCCTTCTTTTCACCACTATCTGCTGTTTTAGCTTCAATCCGTCCTCCGCCCAAGGTATAAAATAGGAATGTCAGAAACGGAAATGTTATAAGAGGCAGCATTAAAAGCATCTTTCTTTTTTTAGATTCCTTTGGAGATACTATTTTCTCTTGCATAATTTTATTTCTTTAAGTTGATTGTCTTAATTTTTGAAACTGCTGGAACCCCGGATTCTTTATAAAAGGTCCTGTACAGGCTATAAATTAAATAACCCGATGCCAGAACCGTAAAGAACATAAGTCCCCAAGTCAGTTTTCTTTTAGAGAGCCCAGCTGTGGCTCTCTGCATTTTTTCTGCCCATCTTTTCTGCAGCAGCAGATAATACTTGTGATACGTAAAAGGCTCAGTCCGTTTTTTAAATAAGGATTTCATACATTTTTATTTTCTGGTTTCAGCCGAGATATCCTTATTTTCAATAGTATTGAAGCGCTCGATAAGAAAACCGTGCGGATTATTGTCGCTTCTTGATACATTGCGGAGCGCACCTTCGGTAAGCAGGCTTCTTTTCATAATGCTGGTAGTGCGGATAATACTCTGCTGGGCATAACACCTAAAGCGGTAGGGATACTCACGGATATCAATACTCACGCTGTCGATCTGGATGGTCTGGCTTACATTCCCCGATATGATGCCGGAATAAAAATTGTTTTCCTTAAGGTCATCATAAATCCGTTTGGCACTGTCATCAGCCAGATAAAGGGCTTTTGTAATATTGGTTTTGATTACCTTATCATCAGGATCAAGGGTAAAGAAAAACTTGTGAAAGGTCTTTACATGATCCTTGGCTTCCACAGGAATATTATCTTTTCTTTCCGAAGCGTAAGCCTCCAGCGCTTTTCCGTTTGCCAGAATGTATACTTTATCCTGCATAAGGCTTACTGCCTGAAAACTTTTATAGACAGCGTAACAGCTTATTATGGTGCATCCGAAAATTACCAGCATTGTGAAACCTCTTACATACCTGAAAGCAGTGTCTATGTTCTTCATTTTTGTAAACATGAGATGTTGGTTTTAAGTCTGTTTGGAATTTCCTTTAAGCCTGTCATTCATATAATTTCCCTGATCGTGAAAATATGGGCTGCTTCCCGCTGTCGCGGCCATGCTGCTGGTCATTCTCCGATCCGCATCTCCCATTGCATCGGCGGCCATTCCAACCGCATTTGAAGAAGTCCTCACAACAGAACTGGCTGAATTGCCAAACATGCTTGTCACTTTATGCCCCAGAACTCCTCCTCCGCCTGCATGAACAATGTAATTGGCCACAGAAGGCACAGTAAAATAGCCTATGATTCCAATTATCATAAAAATTAAATATGCCATATCGGTCCTGCTGAAAAAAGTGTCGCCTGTTGCCTGCACCTGCGAAAGGTCCAGTTTGAGCATAAGCTCCTGAATTTTTCCGATTATGCTGCCGAAAATATTGGCCACGGGAAGCCACAGGTAAATATTGATATATCGGGCAAGCCAGACAGTCAGCGTATGCTGGAAACCGTCAAATACCGCGATTCCAAACACCAGTGGCCCTAAAATAGAAAGCACCACCAGCTGAAATGTGCGAAGGGTGTCAATGCATAAGGCCGCGGCCTCAAACAAAACCCTCAGCACCTCGCTCAGCCATTCCTTGACCGAATTCCGAAAGCTGTAAGAAGCTTTTTCCATCGCAAATTTCATGTCATTCCCTATGCCTGCGAGCATGCTCTCATCCGATGGATCAGCACCGTCATGCGTGTACTTGTACCACCTGTCACGATCACCCGTTCCAGCATCCCCCACGTACATCTTCCATGGATCGGTTTCTTTGATTGCTTTTTCTTTCTCTTTAAGAAGTACGGCAACTGCATTGTTAGACCCTGTTACCATAGCAGCAGTAGCTGTTACGGTTGGTTTCATAACCCCATTGATAAGAGCCAGCACCGAAGGAAAAATCATAATGCAGAATCCAATAACAAAAGGACGGAAGAGCGGATAAAAATCAATCGGCTCGGCGCTTGCTATATGCCTCCAAACGCGCGAAGAGATATACCATATAGTTCCAAAACCGGCTATTCCCTGCCCGACTGCAATAAGGTTGCTGCACAACGGCATCATTACATCATACAGCTGGTCTAAGACCCCATGAAGACTGCTCATCTCATCCCCGAGTCCCTGTGCCATTATCCTCAATGGAAACACTGATACCATAAGCACAGCTAGTAGTACTTTTTTATTTAATAACATCTTCATTCTTTAGTCTTTAATTGCCTGTAATCCTCTTGACGTGTAAACATCATTTTTCTCCCTTGTTCGCTGAAGAGCCAGCACATTCGATGTGGTATTAAAATTTCTGAGAAAAAGCAGTTTATCCTGCATCTGCTCATAGATATCGTCAACTGCCTTTAGTCTTTCGTCGTCCGACATCCTGAGCTTATCAGCTGTTATGACCATCGTAAGTTCATCGAGATTGCGCAGGCTCTGATTAAGCAGGTTTCCGTAGACTTTTTCAAAGTAATTTATTTCACCTCCGCTGAAATTCCCGTTTTTTATAAATCGGTTCATTCCGTTTCGGCTTTCTTTGACTATTGAAATCTGATAATCAATTATCTCTCCTACCCTTTTGTAATTCCTAACCGCCGGACTTACCTGCATAAGTGCGTCTAGAAAGGTTTTATGAAGACTGAAATTTCCTTCAGTCATATCCTTAACCGTTTTGTATCCACCTGAAAGCAGCTCATACCCCTTTTTCATATCACTGAGAATTTTCTTGAACTGGGATAGCTTTTCTATATTCAAAATCAGCTGCTGAATTTCTGCTGACTGCCCCATTGATTTAACTGGAATCATTAACAAAGTGATCAATATTGTCAAAATCAAAATCTTTTTCATAGCTTAATTTATAATCCATATAATTCCTCAACATTCTTAGAATCCTTCTTATCGGCAGTTTTTGAAACCGACAGCAGTCTGGCTTCGCTGCAGAAAGAAAGGCAGAAATTATAATCCTGCTGCATATTTTTATGCAGGTTATCAATTCGTTTGAGCCTCTGATCATCATTCAGTTCCAGTTCTGCATCGGTGGTAATAACCAGCAGCTCATCGAGAGTCTGGCTGCAGCTCTGAAGCAGCCTTCCAAAAGACCTCTCTATATAGTCAAGTTCGCTTCCATGAAACAAATCTGCCGTTTTAAGGTCTGCCAAAGTCTTTCGGCAGAGTTTCATTATCTTAAACTGCATGGAAATAATCTCAGCTGTTTTATAATAGTTCCTGATCTTTGCATTGATTTTTAAAAGCGACGTAAAATAATCGCCGTGCAGATTCAGCTCTCCTTTTCTGGCATCACCGATGAAATTGAGTCCCTTCGATACCGCCGAATATCCTTTCTTTGCATAGTCTATATAAACCTGAAGCGCCGCTATCTGAAGGATCAGTTCCTTCCTCTGCTTTGACTGCCCGCTCATACTTTGATTAAAAACACAGAGCGCTACTAGTAGTACAGCTATCTTTTTCATGTTTTTTTATTGAATTATGGAATTCCGTAAAATTGTTTCACCCGGTTTACATCTGCTTCCGTTTTGGCCCTCTGTAGGCTCAGCAGTATGTTCTGCTGGTTAAACATTGTAAGGTCATCATAATTCGCATCTATCCCATCGGCTGCCTTATTGATGATCTCAAGCCGTTTGAAATCGCTCATCTGTGTGGCGAAAGAATCCAGAATTAAAAAAATCTGGTCGATATTCTTCACGCTTTCCTCCAGTATTCCGGTGTAGACTCGCTCCATATACTGGATTTCGCTGTCTTTAAAATGGCTGTCCTGCTTGAAAAGATTCCAAGCTCTTTCGTATTCCTGAACAAGCTGTGTCTGTTTCTTTGTAATCTCTTTTATTCTCTGGTAATACGTTATAATTGATTTTACTTTAGCCAGCTCTTCATAATAGCCCTTATAGAGGTCTTTCTGCTTCTGGGTCCAGTCCGAGATTTCATCGAGTTTTAATTTGGACAGTACATTTTCCACCTGCTTCTGTGCATTCTGAAGCCAAATGGTCTTGTTCTGCAGCCTCTGGATTCGAAGGTCGATTGCCTTGATTACTTTTTTAGTTACTGCTTTTACAATTTCCAAAATCGGGAGCACCACGACCTTTTCAGCAGGTCTTGCCGGAGTGCTTGCCAAAAGAAGGCAGACCAAACTGACAATTAATTTCCTTTTCATTTTTCCTTTTCATTTAATTCCAACTTTCATATCTTGAGTCATTGCGGCTATTCCTTTTCTTATGTCACCGCCAAACTTCTTGGCATAGGCATTCATTTTCACTTTCTCGCTTTCCTCCGTCGTATACGCCAAATATTCCTCAAGAGAAACTTCCGTGCGATATACCTTGGAAAGCATCCCTCCTAAAGAGATAAACACTTCTTTGTATTTCCTAGCGGGATCATTTGCTTTGTTTACTGATAAAACCAATGCCTTTTCTTTATCAGTGAGTCCCAAAAGTTCCTGAATCTGGCCGAACTTATTTTGGTATTTGCTCTGATCCAGCAGAATCTTGCAGTCGCTGTTGTTGATGATAGCCTGTTTCACAACAGGAGAAGAAATAATATCCTCAACTTCCTGCGTGACCACGATTGCTTCGCCAAAGAACTTGCGCACGGTCTTAAAAAGATATTTTATGTAATTTGCAAAACCCTCCTTCATCAGTGCTTTCCATGCTTCCTCAATGAGTATCATTTTTCTGATCCCTTTAAGCTTGCGCATCTTATTTATAAATACTTCCATAATGATGATGGTCACAACAGGAAAAAGAATCGGGTGGTCTTTGATATTATCAAGCTCGAAGACAATAAAACGCTCTTTCAGAAGATCCAGATTTTCCGTGGCGTTCAGCAGATAATCAAATTCGCCTCCCTTGTAATAAGGCCTAAGGACATACAGAAAATTATTCACGTCAAAGTCCTTTTCCTTTACCTTATCTCTTTCCAAAATCGAGATAAAATCTTCTTTTAGGAAATCATAGAAGCTGTTAAAACAGGGAAAAATTTCTCCATTTATATCCAACTTCTCATAGTAAATCTGCAGAGCATTGGAGAGCGCTACATACTCGCTCCGATTAAAGGTTTCGTCGTCTTTTTTCCAGAGTGCAAGCAGCAGCGTTTTAATGCTTTCTTTTTTCTCGGTATCCAGACTGTCTCCCTCAGAAATATAAAAAGGATTGAAACGGATAGGATTCTTTTCATCGTATGTGAAATAATACCCTTTGACCATATCGCAGAGCCCCTTGTAGCTGTGCCCGACATCCACCAGTACTATATGGGTTCCCTGCTCGTAATAGCTCCTTACCATATGGTTGGTGAAAAATGATTTTCCGCTTCCTGATGGCCCCAGTATAAATTTATTTCTGTTGGTGCAGATCCCCATCTTTACAGGCTCGTCGCTGATATCCACATGAACCGGTTTTCCTGTCAGCCTGTCTCCCAGCCTGATGCCGCAGGGACTCAGGGAAGATTTATATCCCGTTTCCATATTCAGAAAGCATACCGCCTGTTCCGTAAAGGTGTCGAAGGTATCATTCATTGGAAAATCCGCTGCATTTCCCGGAATCCCTGCCCAGTAGATCTGCGGAGCGCCGACTGTTTCCTGTTTGGCTGCGGCATCCATCTGGGCAAGAGCAGATGACACTTTGTTCTTAATCTCTTTAAGTTCTTCCTTATCGGTGCTCCAAGCCAGTACATTAAAATGCGCTTTGACCGGAAGCCTCTGCTGTGATACCGCTTCGTTAAGGAAATCATTCGTGGCATCTCTTGCAATCATATTCTCCCTGCTGTAAGCCGAGAGCGACTGCAGCCTCAACCGCTTGCCTTCAAGCTTCTGGATGGTTTTCTGTGAATCTTCAATGAAGATGTACTGGTTGTAAATATGATTGCAGGACAGAAGCTGGCCGAGTGTTGAAGCAAAACCAACGCTGAATTTGGTCTTATCGGTCGAATAGCGGTCATAATTTATTCTTGATCCGCACAGTCCCGGCAGATCAGCTGCATCGCCAAGGGTAAAGAGTTGGCAGTGCTTATCCCCTACGCTCAGTCCTTCATCAAATTGCAAATCTTTGAAAATAAAGGATTCTTCCCTCTCTGATAAAAAACAGTACTTTTCCACCAGCCCTATTCTTCTGCTCCCGCTTCTAAGCGAGTCATTTTTCAGACGCACCAGTTTTATAAATCCGCTGTCTTCCAAAATCCTTTTAAACTGCCCGCAGGCATCTGCAAAATCCTGCAGCATCTGCGGCTTTAAAGTTTCTTCTGGAACTATGGAGCTTCGCAGCAGATTAGAAAACAATGAGGTTGAATTTCTTCTTCCCGCCGGTTTCTTGGTCAGCATTATATAGCAGGAATGATCCAAAAAAGGTCTTTCATTGAAGAAACGCTCGCTGCTTCTGGTCAGAAAACTGCTGTCTTCGCTTGAAAAATCGGCCTTGTAGGAACTTTCCAAAAACCAGTCCTGCTTATGAAAAACACAGAACTTCGGCAGTACCTTAACAGCCTTTATCCAAGACTGGTGGAAAGCTTCGTATTCCTGATCCGACATTGTAAAGATCTCAGGCAGTTCCGCCTTAAAAACCATAGTTACATCGCCTTGTTTTGACAATATGCAGTCATGCTCCACTGCCATAACAGGCAGTATTCCCTCCATCTTCTTCATACTTCGCATTTTTCTAATTAAGTCCTATCCTAGGAACTTTCCATCTTTATTTTAAGACTCCAGCCGATCTAAGAATATGCAGGCCAAGCCGCGGATTTACGCAGTTGCGCAGAATCTGCCTTTTGTTCTTTACCCTAAATTCTTTTAAGCTGAAACCAAGCGCTTCTTCAAGAGCAGGTATCTGTGCATATCTTATTTTAATGTCAGGAGGAATATCAGCAGGAGGAATGTCAAAATTCGACCAGAAAAGATGGCGGTGCAGAACAGCATTGGGCTCAATCAAGGGTTTGTAATAAGGCTTCACATTCTCAACTGTCCAAAAACAGGAAGCATTATGAAGAAGAAATAGTATTTCCTGATAAAGCCTCATATCAGGATATACGGCAGAAGTGCCCCGGAACCTCACGCAGATATTCTGCCTGAAGGAGGAATGCGATTGGCATGGAGGAGACGACCAGATAAAGTCGAAATCCTTATAATGATCCAAAAGAAACTGATGCGCATCTGCAACGATAACATTGTCTTCTGGAAACCTTGCCGCATAAATTGCCGCCAGTACAGGATCAAGCTCTACGGCTGTCACTGAAACACCTTTCCAATCTTTCCTATTGCCTCCTATTCCCGCATATAAGTTTAGAACTTTCATACTTATCCATAATTAACGTTGCATAGCTATAATTTTATAAAAACACTTCTGCTGTAAACCTTTACACATTTAGGAATCTGCCTGCCCGCCAGAGCTTTCATCATTCCGTACTCGCCGTAAGTATTGCTCATTCTGTATATTTTAAAAACGAGAAAAGCTCCTGCTGTTCCTATAAATGCAATGCATATAAGGGAAGGAATTCCAATTATATACAATACAGCAAACACAATCATAAGACCGACAACACCTCCGCCCATATACCAGATGTACTGCGCTTTAAGTCCTTTAAATTCTATGCTCTGATTGATTCCTTTATTGATCGAATAAACACTGCTGCTCATTTCTAGTATCTATCGTTTAAACACCGAAAAAGGACTTGATTACCGTAGCAACTACCACCAGAAACACACAGCTTCCAAACCAGGCAGCAGCGACTTTTCCTGTATCAGGATCGCCGGCATTCCATTTCTGGTACACTTTTACGGCACCTATCAGCCCGAGGATTGCTCCTACTGCGTACATTAATTCAGTGCCGGCATCAAAGTAGCTTCTCACTTTCTGGTTGGCCTCATTTATTCCCGCCACGCCATCCTGAGCATAAATAGCATGACTAAGCAGAATCACCAGCAGCGACGATCCCATAGCTTTAAATCGTCTAAAAAGACTTTTTAATTTCCATTTGCATTTTTTCATCACAAATCATTTTTAAAGTTATTTTTTAGTAAAAAGAAGAGGAATAACGCCGTTGCAGCTCTATTTTCCTTGTCACATAAAGCCATACCGCACCAGAGAGAACGGGGAATATTCCTCTTCTGAATTTTTTAAAATACCGATCCTTCCCAGAGGCTGTCTGCTTCGCTCAGGCTTAAAACAAGATTGGGATATAGTAGGGACTCGGAAACCATAAGCTGGTTAATGTTTTCTTTGAGAGAAGAAATTTTGACATAAGGATATTCTTCAAGAAGCATTCTTAAGTAGTTTTCAAACTGCTGTTTTGATAGATTCTTTTCAGAACATTCTTTAGCGGCATCTTTAATCCGTTGGGACAGTTTTTCCGCATCTTGCAGCGTATCGAAAGATTTTGGAAATGAATCGGATATCGATTTTACCTCTTGCAGATTACTTGAAGATTTCTTTAAAAATTTTAGCGGGAGTTTCTTTTCACCTGAAAAGATTTTCTTTAAATCACCACTGTGAAATTTAAGAAAGATTATTAAATACCAAAAAATTATAGCAATACCAGCCGCGGTCAGATAACTGCCCCATGAAATATTTGTAAACATAGCTCCTCATTTTATCGTTCAACATTTTATCCTCCTCTATGAAATTCACTATCCGTTAAATTTTGATGTGATTTATTCTACAGGCCAAAGGAACGATAAGAATAAATTTTCTACAAGTACAACTTTTCTGTACCCTTTTTGTACCCTTTCAAAATGCCCGAATTTAAAGCGTTGTCAGATTATAAACGGCAATAAAATCTAATACGTTTTTATCTTGCGGATTATTCTCTCAAGACTTTCAATCGCAATTTCCTTATCACGCTCTTCCGCATTGTATGATTTGCTTCTTACTGACTGGTAAGAAAGATTTCTCTTTACTGGAGTAGAGAGATATGGTACTATACTTTTAAATATGTAGTTCATAGACTTGGCCTTAATAATTCTCGCCTCATCTGTCGCCCTTAAAATAAGTCCAATCTGATCTCCTGAAAGTATACATTCAAGTTTTGAATCTGCCTTCTCCACAAATTCACTCCCGATAGAACCATCAATCTGTTCCTGCATTAGAATTGCAGCCTTTTTTTCAGCAAATCTGATTTCGCTGGAGAACCAGTATTCCAAAAATGAGATAAGATTCTGTTGAGATGGATTAAAGCTTAATTTTAAATCTGCGTTTATTTTAGACAGTTTCTTGCAGAAGTATAGCAGCTTTTCAAGTCTTTCAGACAAATTCTCAAAACCTTCTAAATACCTGCCTATTCTATTAACCAGTCTCTCGGTATATTCTCTGGAATTAAAATTCATTCTTATAAGCATAAGATCAAGATTTGAAAAACCTTCAGATTCCGTAACTTGATCGTTTAATTTTTCAAATTCCATGATTATCTCTCGATAATACAAAATCTGGCGATAGGTATAATTGCTCTTTCTGCTGTTTTGAAGTGGCGCAGCAAGAAGATCGACAACAAATTTCAGTTCTGGATCATTATCTCCAGTATTTTCTTTTTTTTTAATCAGATTCTTTAAAACCTCGAGTGCTTCTTTTTTCCAAATTGAAAAATACCTGTAGGACACCCTTTGGTCCAAACTCATAAAGGACGAATATCTGATTTCTACAAATGACAGCAAATCGTCCAGGGAACTAACGATCAGGTCAAATACTCTAAAAAAATCAGGAGAATTGAATTGCTCTTTCTTTCTTATCTCTATTACCCTATCTATTAAAAAAACCAATGAAGAATGGTACTTTCGTATAAGGAGCCTGATCTGCCTTTTGCTTTTGAGCTCAAAAAAAGAATTTTTAATATGGATTTTAATTTTTTTTGATTCACTCACTATTTTTTCATTCAAAATTTCCAGCTCGCTTTCTGATACGCTTATTGAGGAATTTCCTGCATCAAATGAATTTATAATCAGCGAATCGAACCATTCCAAAGGATACATTTTAATCATCGTCTTATCGTTTTAATTAAACAATCTCTGGCAGAATAAGGACCGCGTTAGGCCGCTTACTTTTTAGTGGAACGAAATTCTGTTGGCAGCATACCGGTATGTCTTTTAAAAAATACGCCAAAGTTTTCAGGGCTGCTGAATTCTAGTTCATCGGCAATAGCAGCCACAGTATAGTTGGAATCAGTAAGAAGATTTTTCGAAACGTTGACGAGAGCTTCAATTATAAAAGATTTGGCAGTTTTTCCCGTGCTCTCTTTAACCATCTTGTTCAGATGTCCTGGAGTAATAAATAAAGCACCCGCATAAAACTGTACGTGGTGCTGTGTTCTGAAGTGTATTGAAAGCAAAGTCAGGAAATGGATTACAATGCTTTCCCTTCTTGAAAAGTCAAGATCAAGCTCCGGTTTATATTTGGAATGTATAAACTTGAGTTCGTGTATAAACAGATTAAAGCATATCCGGCGCAGCTTACTAATAATCGCAGGTCTTTCATTGCCGCATTGCAGCGCGTTCATTAATTTATAAATTACCGATAAAACTTTAAAATCCTTTTCTTGAAGGCCAATCTTTTGGCCAGATTTCAGCATTAAAAAACTAAATGCATCCAAAAGCTCTTTCTCATAACAGTTATTAAAGGCAAAATCGAAATTTGTCCTTATAATATAAAGCTGGATGTTAGGCGTCACCTCAAGTTTGGTGCAGATTGAATTATTAGGAATGAGCAACAAATCTCTGCGTTTCAATATATCGGCCTCGTCACGAAATCTGATATTCATTTTACCGTTTTTGATTAAAAGCACTGAAAAATTCGAAATGGAAAATGGGACATGCACCTCATTTTTCACCTTGTACTCTGTAAGCAGCAGCACATCGATGCCGTCATTTTCAATGCTTTTAATTTCTGTATTTAAGATTTCTCTAATCATTTTTTTTCTTTTGTGCAGATCGTGCTTTTAGATTTTATCCTTGAAGAAATAGTCCATCCATATCAGAAACTGGAAATACAGATTTGACAGACAGCAGGTGTATAAAACATACGCTGTTAATCGCGGGCTCTCAGTACTATAGTCTTCATTTAAGACGTAACTCACAATCTGATCGGCGGCAAAAAGCTTCATTATAAAATAAAGGCTCAAAAGATTGAAGAAGAATAATAAAATATAAAACAGAGCCCGCTTTTTCATAATTCATAGGATTTTTTTTAAATGCCTTTTGCCAAAGCAGTGCATTATTTAGATGCACTGCCCTTACTAAAAAATTCAATTTCCGTTGCGCTTACTGGTTGTAGAAGTCTCCCAGTCCCTATCCTTTCTAGCCTTTTCAGTAAATAAAACTGCTTCCGAAATAGAAGAAATGGACAGGATTGTTTCTTTCTCATTTGTTAGAAGCGTTGAATCTTGGCGTTTGGAAATCTCGTATTGAATTATAAAATCATCTACAATGTGGTACTGCTGCCCGCGCAGATTTCCGAGATTGACAATATATCCCTTGACATCAAGTTTCAAAGATGATCCGAGTGCGCTTTCATCAGCGATGATCAGCAAGGTGCCGAGAGGATCCTCATCAGAAGAAATCGTATCTGAATCAGGATTGTTTTTTTCAGAAATCTGTAATGCACCGCTGGAAACCTGATCTCTGAGTACTGACATCACTCTGCCTTTAATATGGGCAGGTATCAGAAGTATATAATTTCCCGCCCGAACTTCTCCAAAGTTGTCCTCTGAAGAAGTTCCTTTTTTTAAATCTGAACTTCTCTCTTTGTTATTTGTTTCTTTCGAAACCGCACTTAAATCGGAATTGTCAAAATCATCATTTGAACAAGAGCCTAAGAAAATAATTAAACCAGTTAATAATAAATTTTTCATAATGCAGAATGGTTTGGTTAATTGAGAATTATCTCAGTCCATTTTGCCCGGGCCAGCAGAACTTTTGCTCAGTGCTTTACTGAATCTTTGCTGTTGAATTCAGAGCAAATCTAGAGCGCAAAAAACCATTAATCAAGAACATATGTGTGGGTTTTCGGAAAATCCACTACTGATTTCCATGAAATCGATAAAGTGTTTTTCTTACATTATTACGCTGTTTTCCAAATATTTACAGTATTTTTGAATGCTTCTCACAGATCGTTTCCGCATTTTTAAATATTAATCTGTTTATGCTTTTTTCCAAGGCGTAAGCTTAAAGTTTCCATGTATTATGAAATGTACATTACCTGTATTGCTGGTTTTATTTTTATCCCATTCATTAAGTGCGCAGAAGATTTCAAAATCACTTCCCGATTCTCTTCTTTTTAAAACATATGCCTATTTGGATGATAGGATTTATGAATACAAAAATGACAGCCTGAAAGCAGCTCCTTATTTATTTGCCTATTTAAAGAAAGCCAGACAGGAGAAGAATTATGAAGAGACGGTTAACGCATACCAAAACATACTGCATCAGTCTCCAATGAATCTGCGTTTGAAATATGCTGACAGCATGGTGATCGCAGCTGAAAAATCAAAAAGCGATGAACTGATCGGCTCGGCTAATCTATCGAAAGGGATCGTCTATTACAGCCAAAAAAATTATGTGAAAGCATATGACTATTACATTAAGGCAAACGAAAGCATTTCCAAAACTGAAAATGATTACCTGATCTACAAAACCAAATATCATATTGCGCAGATTAAATATTATCTCGGCTTTTATGACGAGGCCATTTCACTCTTTAATGAATGCCTGGCATATTTTAAAAAAAATCAGGCTCGCCCTTATTTGAATTCACTGCATTCATTAAGTGTCTGCTATAATAAGGTTGGCGATTACAGCAGATGTTCCCAGACTAATGTGCTGGGGCTTGCTGAATGTGAACGGCTGAAAATTCCTGAAATGGAATTGTTTTTTAAACATTCGGAAGGAATCAACCAGTTCTTCCTAAATAACTATCATACTTCCATCCAAATGCTTCAGGAGGTCATACCTCAGCTGAACAGCATGACAGAATTTGCCAACGTATCAATCGCAAATTTTTATATAGGAAAAAACTATTGGAAACTTCAGCTTCCCGCAAAAGCAGTGCCCTACTTTAAAAAAGTGGAAAAAGCATTTATTGAGAAAGGCTACATCCGTCCGGATTTAAGGGAAGTCTTTGAATTAATGATCAAATATTACAAGAAGGAAAATAATCTGAAATCCCAGCTTTATTACATGGACCAGCTTTTAAAAGCGGACTCTGTATTAACAGATGCAAATACGTATCTGATGGGAAAAATCCATAAGCAGTATGACACGAAGGAAATTCTGCTGGAAAAAGAAAAAATACAGCAGCAGCTTGTAAAGGAGAAATATTACGACGTTATTTTGATCAGCGTGGTGGTTGTTCTTTTCTCCGCTGTCATTTACGGCACCTATAACCACTTTGAAACCAAAAAGCGCAATAAGATCAGATTTGATCTCCTTCTGGAAAAAAATGAAAAAAGAAGCATCGAGAAACAGTCACCCGATAAATTCGAGATAACCGACATTTCGCAGGAAACTGTACAGCAGATAATAAGGCACCTTGAAAAATTTGAAAGGGATAAAAAATTCCTGCACAAAGAGGCAACACTAGCCACCTTGACTGTACGGTTTAATACAAACAGCAAATACCTTTCAAAAGTGATCTACCATCGAAGCGGCAAGCGTTTTGCCGATTATATCAATGACCTAAAAATTGATTATCTAGTGGAGCTGCTGCAAAACACGAGCTTGCATAGAAATTACTCCATTGGCTCCCTGGCTGAGGAAGCCGGTTTTACTTCCACTCCCCGATTCACCAATGCATTCCACTCCAGAACAGGAATTTCGGTCAGTTATTTCCTTAAAGAGCTGAGGAAAGAGAATTCATGAAAATATTTTTTCAGCGATACCGTTTTCATTTAAGGCAAAACTTTACATTTGCCCTCTAAATTAAAAAAAATTGTAATAATGAAAGACCTAGTTGCAAAAATCAACGCTGAAATTGAAACGTTTAAAACAGAATCTGAAGCTGTAGCTGAAAAAGGAGTTAAAGCTGCAGGGGCTAGAGCTAGAAAATCATCTTTGGAAATTGAAAAACTTTTAAAAGAGTTTAGAAAAGTTTCTATTGAAGAATCTAAGAAATAATTTTTATTATTCTTACTTAAATAAAAGGAGAAAATGGGGTTTCACGCCCCATTTTTTTATTTTGCCGTGAGCAGATTTTTTTTTTTTTGAAAATGTGCTTAAATATTGGAGACGCAATGTACTGTTTTAATTATTTGGCAGCTTAATCCCGCTTTCGCTGCACACGAGCGATAGCGAACTGACGAAGTAATCTTTTTGGCATAGCCCTTGCCAAAAAGGATTTCTGCTTCAATCGGGACTGGAAAGAAACTTGTATCTTTTACTTTTTAGATTTTGCTGTCTGAACTTTTGCGTGTCTTATAAGTATTTCATTTTCACTCAGGCTTGTCTTGTATCTTATTTCGTCTTCAAATTCAATCTTTTCTCCTGTATATTCATCAAAATCTTCAATTTTAATTATATATTTTTCGATTACAAATGTTTTATAGCTTTTGAATTCATTCTCTGATTTATATTCGATATCTATTTTTATTCGGCTTAATAAATTCTCAGGCAAAAAATCTATAGTGTCAACTTCGTTTTGAATTTCAGTCAGATGCTGCACATTATTAATTAGAGAAATTAAAGCATTATCAATTCTGTAGCTATACGGCCTTTGCCAAAAGTCTTTTTTATCAAATTCCCAATCTTCACTTTCAATCCACTCATTCAGTAGTTCTCTTGGAATTTTATACTTATTACATATTATTCCGCGATTTTTCGCTTCATAAACATAATCAGAATGGCAAAGTTGCTTTAAACCTTGCAAGTCCCTTTCTCGATTATTTATAATAATAGTACCAAAGTCACTGTATTCAATTTTAGCCATTGTTATTATTTTAATTTTTCTCTAGATGTTTCAATACCATTTTGGAAGTATTTTATTTCGAAATTTCCTACTTAATGTTTCGTTCCAAATATCAAGGCTATTCCTAATTTGTAATTGTAATGATTTCCCATATATATTCATAAATTTTAATTTTCTCTTTAATTTATAAGGAGAGGCCATTTAATAAATGGAAAAGTAGTTTTTTATTTCTGTGAAGTGTAGCCTAAAATTACCTGTTTTAGAATTACATTAATGACAAAAAAGATGCTAAGCGGCATCTTTTATTAAATCTTATTTGAAATGATAACATTAGTAATCTAGAAGTTCTTTTAATGAAACATTTAATATCTGCGCTAAAGCTACTAAAGTTTCAAATTGAAAATTTACCTCACCTCTCTCAATTTGGCCTAGAGTCTTTTTCGTTATGTAATCACTTCGATCCGCAAGCTCTTGTTGAGAAATTGACCGGTTTTGGTATTCGACGCTTTTAATTTTTCGTCTTAATTTCAAAACATGTTTCCCAAATTTTATTCTTTGCTCGTTAAAGTCAATTTCGTTCATTTGTTAAAATTCATAGGAAAAAACAAAACTATTGGTACCTCATAAGGTACCGTAATACTTTTTTTATTATATTTGTTTTAATTCTTCTAAATAGAAGTGTAATTTTGCGATTCTTCATATAAAATATTTGAAGCATTTCGCTTTGAATCCTGTTTCAAAAAACTTGGCAGTTTAAACCCACAGGATGATAAGTAAATTGCTCACGCTTACGGGCGTGGGCTCACTTATCTGTGGGTGGGTATGCCAAGTACCTTTGAAACAATAAGCTGAGTTCCATGCCCTTTTTTATGTCATAAACTTTTGTTGAATTCATAGTGTTTTTAATTCTTCTTTTTTTATTTAAAGTTTCGTTTTAAATCAAACGTAGAACTGTTAAATCCTTCTTGCCTGTGTCCTAAAAAACTTTATTTATTTCATTAAGCCGTTTACTTAATGCATAAAAAATGGCCCTCAGCTGCAGCGACCAAACTAGAGCAGAGGACCTTAGCTAATCAAATATCCATTTAACTAACCAATCCCAATATTATGAATTATTTTTCATTATTTAAGGATGGAAGAGTTCTTTATTGCCTATTTTTTGCTGGCATACTGTTATCTTTTTCATCGTCGTACGCCACAATTTCAAAACGGCATTTCAAAACCATTTTACAGCATCAGGTACAGGGAACAGTCACCGACGGCATAACTCCCCTTCCCGGAGTAACTATTGCTGTAAAAAGCAGATCAAATAATAGTACCATTACAGATTATAATGGACAGTTCTCAATCAATGTGTCGCCGAGCGACACGCTTATTATTTCATTTCTGGGATTTAAAACTCTTAATATGCCAGTCGTGGGGAGAACCAAAATCACCATTGTGATGCAGTTTGATACCACAACCCTGCAGGAAGTGAAGATTAATGCCGGATATTACTCGGTTAAAGAAAGCGAGCGCACCGGCAATATTGCACGAATTACTTCTAAGGACATCGAAACCCAGCCTGTAACCAATATCCTTGCCGCCATGCAGGGCCGAATGGCAGGAGTAAATATAATCCAGACCACAGGTGTGCCAGGAGGCGGATTTGATATCAAAATCAGAGGACAGAATAGTCTTAGAGCTACGGCAAATAACCCGCTTTATATCATAGACGGAGTTCCCTATGCTTCTGACCCTATCGGATATTCGCAGACTTCCACTATATATCCGAGCAGTACAAGCCCTTTAAACAGCATCAATCCCGAAACAATAGAAAGCATTGAAGTGCTTAAAGATGCCGATGCCACTTCCATTTATGGATCAAGGGGTGCAAATGGCGTTGTGCTTATAACTACCAAAAAAGGAAAATCAGGCCATACAAAGTTCACTCTCTCAAGCTCTAGCGGAGCAGGAAAAGCAACAAAATTCATGAAACTGATGGATACGCAGCAATATCTTGCTATGAGAAAACAGGCGTTTATAAATGATGGTATTGCAACTTACGGCGCTTCGGATTATGATATAAACGGAACCTGGAACCAGAATCGATATACCGACTGGCAGAAAGAACTTATGGGAGGTACTTCCCAGCGAAATGATCTGCTGGGCACTATATCGGGAGGATCTGATAAAACACAATTCCTAATCGGCGGAAACTATCATCAGGAAACCACTGTCTACACAGGCGATTTCAAATATAAAAAAGGAGGAGTACAGTTAAGCCTCAACCACGTTTCAAAAGATGATAGATTTCAGATTAATTTCTCGGGAGTATATAATATACAGAATAGCAACCTTCCTGCAAATGAACTGACTTATACCGCACAGACGCTTGCGCCAAATGCCCCTTCACTTTACAATTCAGATGGAAGTTTAAACTGGGAGAATCAAACCTGGCAGAATCCTCTTGCAATGCTGAATTCTAAATTTAAGGCCAAGACAAAAGATCTTGTTGCAAACGCACTACTGTCATATAAAATTACGCCGGAGATAACCGCTAAAAGCAGCTTTGGATACACAGACCTGAAAACTAATGAAAGCCGAACCACACCCTCCACAATCTATAATCCCATCTATAATATAAGCAGTGCGCGTTCTTCGATGTTTAGCAATATTACCGGCAGGTCATCCTGGATTGTTGAACCGCAGCTTAATTGGGAGAAAGATGGTGATTTCGGAAAAGCAGGATTGCTGATTGGAGCCACATTCCAAAACCAGAACAACAGCGCCTTATACCAGTCCGGTACAGGTTTTAGTTCAAACAGTTTGATTTACAATCTTGCGGCGGCTAAAACTGTATCCATTCTTGCAGATGATGAGACGCAATACCGATATCAGGCCTTTTTTGCCCGTTTGTTTTACAGCTATCAGCAACGCTACATCATAAATCTGACCGCCAGACGCGACGGATCGAGCCGATTTGGGCCCGGCCGGCAGTTCGCCACATTCGGAGCGGCAGGATTTGCGTGGCTTTTCAGCAATGAAAAATTCTTAAAGAACAGTTCATGGATGAGCTTTGGAAAAATCAGAGGCAGTTACGGCACGACCGGAAACGACCAGATTGGAGATTACCAATATCTGGATACCTATACAATTACAGGAATCAGCTACAATGGAACCATAGGAATGCAGCCTTCAAGACTGTTCAATCCCGATTTTGGATGGGAAATAAATAAAAAATTGGAATTGGCTCTGGAAACTGGTTTTCTTAATGACAGAATCTTTGCAACCTTTTCATGGTATTCCAACCGTTCTTCAAATCAGCTGGTCGGCATACCTCTTAGCGGCGTTACCGGTTTTGCTTCCATTCAGGCAAACCTGAATGCGGAAGTCGCAAACTCGGGTCTGGAATTGACTTTGCGTACAGTAAATATTAAAAGGGGAAACTTCCAGTGGCAGACTAATTTCAATCTTACTTTCCCAAAAAACGAACTGGTTTCGTTTCCAGGGCTTGAAAGTTCAACCTACAGCCAAAGATACAGGATCGGACAGCCGCTAAATATTGCCCTAGTTTATCAGCTCAAAGGAGTAAATGTGCAGACAGGAATATATGAATTTGAGGATATAAATGGGGATGGCAAAATTTCTTATCCTCTAGACAGGCAGAAAGCGGTAAACCTAAATCCAAAATATTATGGCGGCCTTCAAAACCAGCTGGCTTATAAAAATTGGAATCTAGATTTTCTATTTCAATTTACAAAACAACAGAACCGTTTGATTCCTATGGGAGCTGCAGGGTCAATGTCCAATCAGCCAGCGAGGATCGCTGACGCATGGCTCCAGTCAGGCGACAGCAGACCATATCAGATATATACTACCGGTGTCAACAGTGCAGCAGTAAATGCCGACTCTTATTTTTCTGAAAGCGACGCCTTGATTTCCGACTCTTCCTTTATAAGGCTCAAAAATATCGCACTCACCTATCAGCTGCCTCTTAATCTGACAGAGACTAGCTGCAAGGTTATTTTACAGGGGCAAAACCTTCTGACTTTCACAAAATACAAAGACGGCGACCCGGAATTTACCGGTTACGGGTTTCTCCCTCCACTTAAAACAGTTACAGCAGGGATCCAGCTAACCTTTTAAACTTATAATCATGAAAACATTCTATAAACAACTTCCAATACTGATTGTCCTTCTGACATTCTCCTCATGCGATTCATTTGTCGAAACAGATCTGCCAAAATCACAGCTTGCTAGCAGTTCCGTTTTTGAAAACAATGAGACGGCAAATGCAGCGCTGATGAACGTTTATGCTAAACTTCGTGATGCTGGACTGCTTACAGGCACCGGTACCGGACTTTCCAATATATTGGGAAATTACACCGACGAGCTGACTGCATACGGAGGTGCAACAAGCACCAATATGGCCTTTTATAATAATGCACTGCTGCCCGGATCGACAGTAATATCAAACTTATGGAACGCATCCTACAATCAGATTTATGCTGCTAACGCAGTAATTGAAGGTCTTGATAACAGCAGCGGGATTACAACGAAAAATAAGAAACAGCTTTTAGGGGAAGCGCTTTTTCTTAGGGCGGTGGTGCATTTTTATCTGACTAATCTTTTTGGTGATGTGCCTTATGTTACTACAACAGACTATCAGAAGAACAACACGGCTGGCAAAGTCGGAAGCGCGGAAATATACAAAAGCATAATTTCCGACCTTCAGACCGCATCGGCACTATTGCCTGAAACCTATAGTAGTGCTTCGAGAGGCAGAGCCAATAAATTTGTATGCCGTGCATTGCTGGCCAGAGTTTACCTCTATAACAAGTCATATCCTGAAGCGGCAAATGAAGCATCTGCGCTCATAAACAGTACTGCCTTGTATGCTCTCGAATCAGATCTCAACAATGTCTTTTTAATCAACTCAAAAGAAACGATCTGGCAGTTTGAATCAGCCTCCGCAGGACAAAATACGAAAGAGGGGCCTATCTTCATATTTACAGCCGGCCCTCCCGCATCTGTTGCGGCAAGCACGATACTCACCAGTTCATTTGCTGCGCTTGACCAGAGAAAATCAAAATGGTTAAAAGCCGTATCAAAAGCAGGTGAAATCTGGTATCATCCGTATAAATATAAAGAACAGACCAATACTTCAGTCTCAAAAGAATACTCGGTAGTGCTGAGGATGGCAGAACAATACCTTATAAGATCTGAAGCCAGAGCAATGCAGGGCGATCTAATAGGTGCAAAAGAAGACCTAAATAAAATTAGGCTGCGTTCTGGTCTGCCAGGAACACAAGCCCTCTCCAAAGAAGATTTGCTTAGCGCTGTACTGGAGGAAAGAAGATGGGAACTTTTTACGGAATACGGACATCGCTTTTTTGACCTTAAAAGGCTGGACATGCTTGATGCTAAATTACAGCCTGTCAAAGCAGGATGGAATACTGAAGACCGCCTTTTCCCAATTCCGCAGACCGAACTGGGAAACAATCCAAAACTTCTTCCGCAAAATCCAGGATATTAAAAAAATAATCATGATTCACACTGGTATTAAAAATATTGCAATAACCCTTTTTAGAGCTTTGGCTCATGTTTTTTTTATTTTGCCATTAGTAACCTGTCCCGTTTCGGGACAGGCGGTGCAAAAGAGAAAACTCACTTTTAATGACTATAAGCTTTGGGGACAGCTTAGACTGGAAAAATCTTCACCCGATTCACATTGGATCAGCTATGCTGTCCAGTATGAAAACGGTGCAGATACACTTTTTGTCGCCAGTACCGCCGGCAATGAAAAATACGCGCTGCCTTCAGGCTCAAAATCACTTTTTACAGAGGAAAACATCTTCATTTTTATGAAAAAAAATGAGCTGCATGTACTGGATCCTGCGACGGGCAGGAACGAAAGTTTTGAAAGTGTTAGCCGATATGAATACTCTTTGGCATTAAATAAGCTTATCATCCTATGTAAGGAAAAAGACAACACAGAAAAACTGATTACTAAGAGTCCTTTGGCAGACAGCAAAAATGAGATTACCGGTGTGTCGGATTTCTCCTTGAGTCCAAACGGAGAATTGCTTGCTTATTCCTTTTACAGTGATGGGAAAAATTCCGCATTGCTATTTGACCTTCGCAAAAACCAGATGCTAAAAAGCATGGCTCAAGACAGTAAGATTGGATATAAATTTTCAGCCTGGAGCAGAAACAGCAGGTCCTTGGTTTTCAATGGGCAGTCAGGTAAAAAATCTTCCAGCCACTTATACTATTATGTCGTTACACAAAGCAGGCTTTATGTTCTTGATGCCGGCAGCCATAAAGGCCTTAAGCCGGAAAGCAGAATCATTAACTCGGCGCTGAATCCAATATTGATTTCAGATGATCTGGAAAAGGTTCTGTTCTCTGTAGGAACAGACAAAAAAAAAGACAGCATTGAAAAATCTAGTGTTGAAATATGGAACGGGAATGATAAATGGGTTTATGGACAGAACCAACGCTATGGCAGATTTGACTTGAGTCCTAAATTAATGCTCTGGAAACCTAAGAAGGAATCCCTGCTTCCGATTACTTCTGAGGCTTTTCCATCGGTTATGCTGAGTCGGGATTTGAGCTATGCGGTACTTTCAAATCCCAAACAATACGAGCCTCAATTTGAACATCGCGGCCCAAGGGATTACTACATATTAGATCTGGATAATTTCCAAAAAGATACCCTCCTTTTAAAACAATCTGCAGCACAAGAATACATGTATGGTTCGACTAACGGAAAATACATTTCCTATTTTAAAGACAATGACTGGTGGGCTTACAATGTCAAAAGGAAAACACATGTCAATTTAAGCGGAAAACTCAAATATCCCTTTTACGGAAAGGTAAATCTGCTGGCATCGGACGATCCGTATGGAAATCCCGGCTGGAGCCGCAGCAACGATGAAATCCTGCTTTATGATGAATTTGATATTTGGGCGCTGAAACCTGACGGCAGTTCGGCCAGAAGACTCACCCGCGGAAGGGAGAAAAAAATCAGATTCCGTCTTCATGTCGATAAGCAGAACTTTAGAAAATCATTATATGATGCACCGCTTAATGAAACTTTCAATCTCAATGATGAACTGTATCTCAGTGCTGCAGGCGATGACGGAAAGACTGGCTATTGGAGTTGGAGCCGTCATAAAGGAGAAAAGGAAATTTTGTTTACAGATTCCTATGTTGATAGATTCATCTTCAATGTGAAAACCAAAACTGCTGTAATGGTTGAGCAGAAATTTAATATCCCTCCTAGAATCATTTCTAAAAAAGGGGAACGTGAAACTCGCGTCATAGTGCAGAGCAATCCGCAACAGGTAAATTATTTCTGGGGGAAAACTGAACTGGTCACCTTTCAGAATTCAAAAAAACAAAATCTAAAAGGTGTTCTATATTATCCTGCAGATTATAAGCCATCTAGAGATTATCCGATGATAGTGGGAATATATGAAAAGCAGTCGCATCTCCTGCACCAATACATCAATCCGACACTGCTTAACGAACCAGGCTACAACTCCACTGTTTTCACAGCAGAAGGCTATTTTGTATTCAGACCGGATATAATTCATGAAAATGAAAACGTCGGCTTGTCAACACTTGACTGCGTTGAATCAGGCACCAGAAAAATAATTGAAATGGGGCTTGTAAATCCAAAAAGGATAGCTTTGATGGGACATTCATTCGGAGGCTATGAGACTGCTTTTGTTATCAATCATTCAGATCTGTTTGTTACCGCAGTTGCCAGCGGAGGAATTTTTGATCTTACCCGCAGATTTTTGACTTTTGGAGCCAATATGGCTATGCCTGAAATGTGGCGTTTTTCCAGTGGCGGATGGCGTCTGGGGGAAAAAACGCCGTTCAGCGACCGCTTGGATTTTGATCGAAATTCTCCTTTGGAATCTGTCACAAATTTAAATATCCCTCTGCTGATGTGGTGCGGGAAAGAAGATACGCAAGTAGACCCTTTTCAAAGTATGGAATACTATCTGGCGCTCCGCAGGCTAGGCAAGAAATGCATCTTTCTTCAATACCCTAAAGAAGACCATACGCTGATGGATCCAATGAATCAGGAAGATTTATCGCGTCGCATCCTGCAATGGTTTGATTACTATCTGAAAGATCAAAATAAAGCCGAGTGGATTACAGCTGGGACACTATGATTCTATGGAAATTTAAAATGCCGTTCCATTGGAACGGCATCATTATATGGGTTAATAATTCAATTTGTTTACTCGGGGCGATACAGTTTTACCACACAGTCGCCATTACTGTCTTTCCCCCAAGCCTGCGCTCCTGTAGTGCCATTGATACGGCAGACAAAATCATTTTCCTGAGTGTCGCAGTCTGCTTCAATATTGGTACAATTACCCAAAGCATCCAATTGATATCCAGGCTCTGGAGCTGCTGCAGAAGCTTTCTGCATTGAAGTAGTAACAAAGGCTCCTGAAAGTCCAAGTGCCAGTACTGCAAATGGAACAGCATTTTTTAAAAATTGCGTTTTCATAATAATAAATATTAAATTAAAACTCTGATCTACTTTTTTCTACAGGTGTTCGATCTTTATTTCCTGATACTGGCCGGTATATTATAATTGCTGCATTTTATTCAGCACTTTTCATTTCTTTTTTTAGAATTGCCTTGAAATCATAAACTACTAATGAATTTCCGATGATGGCATATAAATGGTCTCTCGTTGCCATGATGTTTTTTAGCTTTTCATCTTTGATTTTATAAATTGGAAAACTCATTATATAAGCCTGTCTGCTTATATCGTAAACATCAATTATGAAAGCCTGCTTCCAGGTTGTCTCATCCTGAAATTTCCCTCTCACTTTCGAATGGATAAAAAGAAGATTTCCACAGACGGCAGCACCCGCATTCACAATATAGGGAGGAGCAGACATTTTCCTTTCCGTACTGTTTTTCACATAAGAGACTTTTAACCTGGCATGGCTTGTGGTATCGATTGTTCGGCTTCTCGAAATTAATTCAGCATCTTTTCCTGCAGCGATAAACTGATTGCGATAAAAATACACATACACTATTTTTTGGGCAGTTTCGTCGTATAAAAGTCTTCCATCCGTATCAAAAACGCCGTCTAGCTGTTTTTGAAGCAGCCGTTCATTGTAGTTTAACCGCCCACTATCATTATCAAATACACCTAGAATATTGGCAAGATCATTTCCCTTATTGGATCGAAGCACTATTCTGCTGCTGTCCATAGGCAGCGCCTGATCAAAATAAGGCAGTCCATTGAATTTTTTGTTTAGGGTCCAGTCTTTTGAGCTTCCTCTGAAAACAACTGGGACCGTTCCGTCAGTTAAATAGAAATAATGATTCTGAACTTTTACAGTTGGTCTGTGGAATAATATTTTCCCACCATTGAAAATAATTCTGTCAACCTTCTGGTTTCCTAAATTTTTATCTACGGAAAAAAGCTGAAGAGGTGCCGTAGAATTGCCCAGATAAATTCGGCCGCTGGAAGTGCCTGCAAAATAATAAGAATTATATTTTAAGTCCAGCTCATTGCGAAACATTGCTGCATGGCGGGGATATCTCCTAATAAAAGGATTTTCATAATGCATTATCCGTTCCGAACAGATAAATAAAAAGATAACCGCAGCAGTACCGCTGAAAGCAATACCGAAAATCCAAATCAAGCTTTTCCTGTAACTTGTGCTGATATTTTGCCTATCAAAATTTGCACTAAGTAGTATAGCAGTTATCGCCAAGAAAATAAAAACAACATTAAAAGCAAGATGGGCATTCCAGCTCATTTTTTCCAAAACACCTCCGCAGGAACAAGGTACGAAAGAGGTGTAGTGCAGGATTATAAAAATATAGGCCGTAAACATAACCATTAGCCCGTACGCTGCAAAAAGTCCCACAAGCTTAAATCTGGGGATTAAAAGAAGCACACAGATAATAATTTCCAATACCGGCACAAATAGGGAAAACTGATCGGCAAATGCACTCAGAAGCGGTGACTGTCCAAGCTCTATTTTAAAATGCTGGAAATCCATTAATTTGCTTGCCGAAGCGTAAATGAACAGCAGGACAAAGAGCAGACATATAGTGTCTCTGATAAAATATTTGGTGCGGATGCTTATCATCATGATCTAATATTTTTAAAGTGTATTATAAATTTCATTCATACTTAAACTGTAAGTTGTTGTCAATACAAATTTAAATGGGATAATTCTTATACATACTTTAAAAATCAAGCTAAAAACTTTGAAAATCAGGCTGTTTTATATTTTTACTGTCATCAAAAAAAATGCCCGCACTTTGTAAGAATAGTGCAGGCATTAAATCATAGTGGGTCATTTTTGGAATCAGCCTTTTATGGAGGCGCTGATTTCTGCAAGTTTTTCATGCAGTTCTATAAGCCCTGCCTTCTGAAGGCACTCTTGGGAGAGGCTCTCCAATTCTGTTTTTCCCTGCTCGCTTACGCTCTCCAGAAGAACCGAAGATCCTTCCCTTACCTTTAGCCCGTCCTGTATCAGATGGCTTAAAAGCAGCACATTTTTTCGTGAAATTTTCAGATCCATTTTCACCGTATCATTCATGCCAGGGATACTTAGCACCGTATCAAAAACCTTGGCTGCATCATTTGCTGTAATCATACTTTATCATTTAAAAATTAATACTTCACTCAGTGTAAAATTAAAAAGGATCATGCCTTTTTACCCTACTCAAAATTTGGGGAGGATTGCAGGGCTTGCAGGCCTTTTCTAATTTAGTTGCAAGTAAATCCCTAATACCACACCAATTGGTGCATTTAAATTTTTAAAATAGATTCTGGAATCAGTTTTCTTTAAATTTTAATAGGGATGACAGCTTCTACTTGGCTGATTGCTATAGCTGAAAAAAGCATTTTAGAAGCTTACGGACTGCGGTTTTTAGCAGTCAGCAAGATGTCTGGTTGTATCACAACCAAAAATCTTGCTGCCCCTCTGCTCGGAACTCGCTGGCAGTGAAACTTTTAGATTTAATGAAATGTATATAATGAAAAAGAAAAGATTATGGAAGAGCAAAACAGCGGCAGAAACAGATGGCTCCACATCCGGCTGAACACGGAAGAATTGGATTTAATTGATAAAAATTTCAAGGCATCAGTCTGCCGCAAGCGCAGCGATTTTGTACGTAGAAATCTATTGCGCAAACCCATTGTAATGAAGTACAGAAATGAGTCGCTGGATAAACTTTTGCAGGAGCTGATACAGCTGCGGATCCAGCTGAATTTCATGGGTAATAATTTCAATCAGAGCGTTAAAAAACTTCATACCCTTTTTGAAATTTCCGATTTCAGAATATGGATACTGTCTTTTGAATCAGACAGAAACAGATATTTTTCCCTCATTGAAGAAATAAAAAAAAGCATTGAAAATCTCGCCCAAAAATGGTTGCAGTCATAAATACAGGTCACTCTATAAGAGGCATTTTCACCTATAATGAGAACAAAGTTTCGCAAGGCTGTGCCTTGTGCATCGGCGAGGGAAATTATCCGATGGATCTTGAAAAAATGTCAGAAAATTTTAAGCTCGGCGTATTTTTAAAACAGCTCCAGCTCAATGAAAATGTAAAGCGCTCCGCAGTGCATATCTCACTGAATTTTGACCGCTCCGACACGGATTTATCAAAAGAAAAACTCATGCAGATTGCTGCTTCCTATATGGACAAAATAGGATTCGGCTCGCAGCCTTATCTGGTCTATCAGCATCACGATGCAGGGCATCCGCATATTCATATTGCTTCGATAAATGTTAGAGCAGACGGATCAAGGATCAACATGCACAACATTGGAAGAAACCAGTCCGAAACAGCGCGCAGGGAATTGGAAATCTCTTTTAATCTGATTCGGGCAGATTCAAGAAAAAAACAAAGTCCTGCACTTATTAATGCGATTGATGCAGAAAAAATAAAATACGGGGCAGTGGATTCCAAAAGAGCCATCAGCTCCGTATTAAATGCAGTCATTCCGCACTACAAATACACCACGCTGGGTGAGCTGAACGCAGTATTGAACCTGTATAACGTCAAGGCGGAAAGGGGAAAGGAAAATTCAAAAATGTTTCAGAACAAAGGGCTGGTCTACCAGATTCTGGACGGGAATAAAAAGACTGTCGGCGTTCCGATAAAAGCCAGCAGTTTTTATTTCAAGCCTACCCTTTCCCAGCTCGAAATTAATTTTACTGCATCCAAAAATTCTCGTGTGGTAAACATGAGAAGAACGCGAAATGCTGTGGACCTGCTGCTTTTGAAATACCCTTCCATTACGCTTTCCCAGCTTGAAACCCGCCTGGCTAATCAGGGCATCACTGCTGTAGCCAGAAAAAATGAGAACGGTTTAATCTACGGCATGACCTACATAGATCATAACACCAGATGCGTATTCAACGGAAGCAGTCTCGGACCAGCTTACGCAGCCAAAGGGCTCCTTGAGCGTATTGGCAGATCTTCTGAATTTGGAAAACAGTCGGCTGTTTTGGAAAAACCGGTTAGCCAAAAGAATTCTTTTATTTCCGCAGCCGAGGTGCAGCGCATAATTGATGATGTGCTGTATGCAGCAGCGCCGTCAGATTACATTCCCAAACAGCTTAAAAACAAACGTAAAAAAAGAAAAAGAAAAGGACCGTCCGATAACAATTAACACGCAGAAATCATGAGCATGCAGACAGGAGAAAATGAACAGGCGCTTAGAAAGATTTTAGACATGACTAGACTGATGGGCATCGCAGTGCTGCTCATCCATTTTTATTTTTACTGCTTCCATTCTTTCTTGCAGTGGAATCTTGCGCCGCATTTTGCCCGCAGGATACTGGAGAATATCCATCGAACCGGTCTTCTGGACAGCTTCCATAGATCAAAGCTTTTTGCCCTTGGACTGCTGGTTATTTCCCTTATGGGCGCCAGAGGAAGAAAAGATGAAAAACTGCATTTTAAAACCGCGTTTTATTATATCGGCCTTGGATTGATTTTTTACTTTGGATCTTATTTAGGTCTTGTAATCCTTTTGGATAGTGAGCTGTGTACCGTGCTATATATGTCCCTGTGTTCTTTGGGTTATCTGCTGACGCTTTCCGGCGGCACCCTCCTCTCTCGCATTATCCGCAGAAAGCTCTCCTCTGGAGATATTTTCAATAAGGAAAATGAAACTTTTCCGCAAGAGGAAAGGCTTATTGAAAATGAGTATTCCGTCAACCTTCCTGCCCGCTATCATCTCAAAGACAAAGTGCGTGACAGCTGGATTAACATCATAAATCCTTTCCGCGGCATTCTGGTTCCCGGAACTCCGGGATCTGGAAAATCATACTTCGTAATCCGCCATGTAATCACCCAGCACATACGCAAAGGATTTGCCATGTTCATCTACGACTTTAAGTTCGACGACCTAACCATTATTGCCTATAATTCCTGGCTGGAATTCCGCCATCTTTATGCCTTGGAGCCAAAATTTTACATCATAAATTTTGATGACCTCTCCCGTACGCACAGATGCAATCCCCTTGATCCTGCAGCAATGTCAGACATTACCGATGCAGCTGAATCCGCACGCACAATTCTTATGGGGCTGAACAGGGAATGGATCAAAAAACAAGGGGATTTCTTTGTGGAATCGCCCATAAATTTCCTGACCGCCGTAATCTGGTATCTCAGAAAATACAGCGACGGCGAATACTGCACCCTGCCACATGTCATTGAAATGATACAGACAGATTACGAGAGCCTTTTCACTATTCTGAGAACCGAAAAAGAAATCGAAGTCCTCATCAATCCCTTTGTCAGCGCGTTCCTGAACGAGGCAGTCGACCAGCTGGAGGGCCAGATCGCTTCAGCTAAAATCTCGCTGGCGAAGCTCTCCTCTCCGCAGCTTTATTATGTGCTCTCGGGTAGTGATTTTAAGCTTGACATCAATAATCCTTCCGATCCGAAAATCGTTTCAATGGGAAATAATCCGCAGAAAATACAGACTTACGGAGCGGTACTTTCCCTTTTTGTCAGCCGCCTTATCAAACAGGTAAACCAGAAGGGAAAACTTAAAAGCAGCCTTGTTTTTGACGAGTTCCCAACTATCTATCTCAACAATATTGACAGTCTCATTGCAACGGCAAGAAGCAACAGAGTGAGCACCTGTCTTGGAATTCAGGACTTCAGCCAGCTCCGTAAGGACTACGGCCGTGAGCAGGCTGATGTGATTGTCAACATCGTTGGAAATATTGTCTGCGGACAAGTCAACGGGGATACCGCCAAACAGCTCTCCGAACGTTTCGGAAAAATAATGCAGGACCGCGAAAGCCTTTCCATCAACAGCAGCGATACCTCGATCAGTCGTTCAAGACAGCTCGAATCAGCAGTGCCGCCCTCGAAGATTTCTACGCTGAGTTCGGGTGAATTTGTCGGCATGACAGCCGATAACCCAGACTGCCGCATTGAGCTTAAAACCTTTCACTGCGAGATTATAAACGACCATGAAAAAATAAAAAAAGAAACAGCTGCTTACAAGGAAATCCCTATCATTCGAGCCATTGATAATGTCATCGTCCAGAAAAATTATCTACAGATTAAAATTGATATTCAGGAAATAATCCACAGCGAAATGGAAAGGATAATTAAAAATCCAGGGCTTTCCGTGCTGGTTCTTAAAAAAGAAAAGTGACCTTAAGATTCCTGATAAAGCAAGAAATCAAACTCTTAAGACAGAATGACGTCAATACAATTATAATTACTTAAAAACTAGCAATAAGAGCTTTTTTTAAGGAAGTTTCAAAAACATGAATTACAAGAAAAATATCAATTTTAAATTTCCAAATTTCAGTAAATTAAAAGTTAATATTTGTTTTATAAGTCGTACTAAACCTATCTTTATACAAAGCAATTCGTTAAAATTTCGAGATGTACTTTTTTCTCTGCATGCTCTTAAATAATGTATAAACCCTCGTATTTATAGGATCTTAATAAATCTTCCAGAAACGTTTTAATAATTGTTAATCTTTGTCTCGTGCTTTCTTTAAACCAGCATCATAACGATTAGATGACAACCTCTATTTAATAACTAAAACAAAAAGTTAATTAGTATTCCATAAAAAATAGACTACGTATAATTACCTGTTTTAAGCTTCAAAAAAAAATTGCATCCCCTTTTGTAAAAGCGATTTATATTTTAACTAAAATTGTTTGTAAATCAAACCGTACTTTTTTTGACAATTTACAAATAACAAGGGCTTAATTAACAAACAATAATTGCTTTATGAATTTAGATATATATTCTCAATACAATTCAGCTGAAAAGATAATTAATGTTAAAATACAGAATGCAATTAATGCAAATTTTATACAGCATTTTGTTAATGATTTTAAATTATTACTCCTTGAAAAAGAAAAAATAGGAAATGGGTACATTGAGGAAATACGCTTTTTGAAACTTTCAATAGAAAGAATTGACTATCAAATTGATGAAGATTTTGATTTATTGTTTATCTCGTATTTGACTTTGCTTAAATTAGATTTTCCTAATGTTGAAATTGAATTTCACTTTAATAATTTTTTAGATAGTGTAAATGCAAATAGCTACTTATTTAAAATTGCCCATCACAGAACACACTTATACATTAATTCAAAAAAAATATTTTTTCGGATATTTAAGGATAATATGGAGTTTATGTTTAGCAAAGTTTCTCAGTCCGTATCTTATATGCCTCCCTTAATCATTAACCGAGAAACTCTCTCAAAACTATTCTTAAGGAAAACTAACTCCAATAATTACAAATCAAATCTTATATATGAAATAAGGCAGTTAAAAAATGATAATATTATTTTAAGTCAGCAGAAAGAGCCGGTATTGAATAGAATACAGGAGCTGTTTGTTGAAGACAAGGGAAAACTTGAGAACTGGCAGCATAACGACTTAAGTACATTATATCTACTAAAAGCTCTTTCTGAGCTATATATACTTCGATATTTTATAAATAATACTAATGGCGTAAAAAGCACATATCAAATAGGATTGTCAATAATTGAATCTAAAGATGATAGGCAAAATGAAAAGAAATTTAGGGAAAGGGTGATGGAAGTTCTTGAATCTAATGACGTATTTTTATTCAGTGATGTCGAGGTCTACATTTTTTCACTTATTATTCAAAACAGTGATCTTTTTAAAATACCTACCAGTTTAAGAAAAATGTACAATAAAATCGAATTTTTGGTTGATGAAATTGACAAGAAAAAATTACAGAATTATGAAACAAGTAAAAATTCGGAAAGATTCTTAAAATCAAAATTTATTGATATTTATGTTATCAACCTTCAAAGAATTATAGATTACACCAAGGATGTTTCATACGGACTACAGGAACTTGCAAAAAATACTGTGGAACATACGAAGGAAAAACAAAATGAAGGATACGGAATAATTTCCGCAAGAATTTATGCGCTAAATAAACTGAAAGAACTTAAAAACATCTCGTCTGAATGGTTAAAAGACTATAACAACAGCCATAAATTCATGGATATTAACGTGATTGACTCTGGCTCTAATAGTGTTATAAAAAACTATATACAGACACTTGAAAACGAACTACCATTAATTGATGAATTAAAAGATCTTACTTTAAAACTTGAACTTAAAGATGAATATGAGAAAGATATAAAGCAGTTAAGAAATTACCTGCTCAATAATCTTTTTAATTTCGATTCCTTACAGCTGATGCACCAAATAAACAGAACTAAATCTCGGTTGGGATTGTTGATTTTTTCGCAGACAATACTTTATGATAAAAAGGCCTTTGTAAGTCTAGCTTCAAATAATATAGATGAATTTGATAACATTGGTTATTTTTTATATAATCGCAATAATACTTTAATTAATGAAAGTAATCCAGATTATTTAAGTGTTGGCACTAACTATAATTTTACTATTCCGGTCAGCGAAAATTTCGAATATAGCATAAAAAAGATAAACTATGAAGGAAACCAATCCAGTTCAGCTTCGTCTGTTTTTCAAGAATTACATTCATATGGATTAAGCGACAATCACAGTTCCATTTCTATTAATGATTTTAAAGCGGTTCGAAATTACAATCAATTTAATAAATATACTAAATTAGATAGTTTAAGATCAGAGATTGGCACAGCTGATAATTCGAAAATCTTACTTTTAGATGCGGCTAACCTTTCAAAAATTTTGGAAAATTCGAGCGACTGGGTTCGTTTCCTTGCTGGTCTTCAATTTACTGAAAGCCATTTTAGAGATATCATAATTATCAACTTTGATCTAGAATTATATCAAGAATTTATTAACGTCTTGAAAATTTTCAATAATCTTGACACAAACTCTCAAGGTTTCTGGAAAAAAGATAGATATGTGTTATTTTTCCTACCTGTAAAAAATGACAATGAAAACGTTTTTTGGTTTAATAGTTTGCTGTGTTCAAATGATTATGAAAAATTTTTAAAAATAAATGAGGATATTAATTTATACCATCAAAATTTATCTTCACTTCTGGACAAATCTACCGATAGCTCAAATTCTTTGTATTTTAATTACAGTGATATTGATAGCCTGCTCTTTTCTTCTACAAAAAGGTTATTGAATTTTGAACTATTGATAAAAAACGAAAATGGCTTAACATTATTTGAAGAAACCTTAAAATCATTGACAAATATTGAAATTGATAATACTGTAAATGAAAATTAACAAAGATATTTATTTTAAAAACTTAACTGGTTATAAAATTTCTAATTCACATTTTGAATTAGGATCAAACCTGCATATAAGCGATTATTTTTACACGAAAAGATTGTTTTACAACAGTTATTATACAAACCGATTTGCTTTTTTAATAACACGTTATATTCTTCATCAATTTAAAGAACTAATAGAAAAAACTCTGGAAATAAATGAGCATACAAGTAATGAAAAAGAAAAGGCAATCACATTAATTGGCTATGAAAACTATACCGAGCTACTTGTCAGTAATGTTCGAAAAATGCTAAATGACTACTTGAAGAATTCACATCCTGCTGTAACCCAAGACCTATTCAATCATGATATATTTACGAAAGACCAAGTTTTCTTAAAAAATCCTGATAAGATTTCAAAAAATATAATTTCTATATTTCCAATCAGTACTACATTTTCCACTTCAGTAAGAATTCAAACTGAAATTAGGGAATTACTGGACGACGATATTTATCAAAACAAAGATATAATTTTCCACAACCCTATTATAAACTGCTTAGTAATCTCAAATGGAAGTCTTAAAAACGATACAGTATTTGATGAGAGCTCAATAGAATACGAATTTGGTTGGAAGAATTTTTCACTTCAGAAAATGACTATTGACATGGTCAGTTTAGACGATCCAAAAAAAGAATTGAGCCAGTATTTTTTTATTAATCTTCCTTCTAAATGGGAAAAGATTAATGAATGTAAGTCCTGCTATCCAGATGAAGCCTTTCTAGAAAAGTGCCTCATTGAAACAAAAATTAATCAGGTGACTCCAAATTTAATTTTTAGCTATCCTAAATCTGTAATCTTCCAAGATGAAAAAAATCCTTTCTCGCTTTTTAATATCTGCGGTAATGAAGAGCCTATAGTTTATCGTAAACACTTCAAAAAACTGAACAATAATTTTATTTACTATATACGAGCGGGTATTTTCTTAAAGCAGAATCTGAATGAGATAAAAAATTGGCTAATTGCTCTCAGTACAGATCTGGCATATTTAAAAGACAATAAAATTGTCATCATAACACCTACAATTGCATCAAATTCTGGTTTTACAAATTTAGTAAATGACGTTCTTTTTTCAGATACTGCAACAATTATACAATATAATCCAAGCGACGACTATTTGTATAATTTCAAAACTTTTTACTCCAAGACCTTAGAGGTCGCAGACTTCATAATCTTTGTTGATGATATACTTTTTACGACAAATACTTTTACAGAAATTAACTATTACGTTAAAAATATAAAAAGAAAGGAAAAGAACAACGGAATAGATTTATGTCTAACTCTAATTAATAGAAGTGGTTACTATAATTTCACCAAACTACAAGAGGAATTTGACTTGCAAGGAGAAGATTTGTTAAGTTACAACTCAAAAATAATAAGTTTTTCGGAGATTAACGTGGCTCCCATACTGCATCGAAAAACATTTCCTTTTGATAAGTTAACCGCAAAATTTGAAGATTTATCTTCTAAATCTGTCTTAGATCAGATGAGAGTTCATTTTAAAAAGAAAGAACATTACTTTAAACCTCTTGACCTGTCTACTGAATTTGAAAAACTGAAATCTTATGGGACGAGCAAGGAATTATTCCAATTCTTAATACTTAATGAATTTAATAAAATTTTCAGGTATGATACTCTTACAAATAAATATATTGATGACATCTTAATTTCATCAGTTTTTGAAAGCGGTGAAGCAGATTCCTATAAGGAACTAGAAGAAAAGCTTCGCAATAGTCCTTCAATTATTGATTTCCTAAAAGCTAAACCCGAATTCGATACAGAGATAAAAAAAGCAATATTTAAAATATGTAGTTCTGAGCCATTTATACAATTTAAAAGTATTAGAGAAAGTGTTTTTAAATGGGTTAGCAGTGAACTGATCTTCATGATCAATAAAATTAAAATAACGGAAGAAATTGACATCGAGTTCTTTCAGGCTAAACTGAACGATCAACCGACAAAATATACCCAGTATCAAGACCTGAAGTTTTTATTGAAGAGAGGAACTAAACTTAAGATTAATTTTATATATTCAGTTGAGACACTTCGGGCAATTGAAAAAGTTTTACGAGGAATTAAGAAATATAAAAAATTGCAGTATTATAAAATTGCTGAAAGTCAAATAAAAGCAAAAAACTTAGAACTGCAGCTTTTTGAAGGGAAAGCCACCGTAGAAAAAAATTCCACATTAAGCATCATTGAGGATAATGAAGCTTCTAAACTGGTATATACCAATGGATTCATAACCTATTATGTCGGTCTCTTGCAGGAACTTATTGTAGATCACGAGTCAAAAGCCCTTCAAACAGTAATTAATGTCAAAGAAATCATTGATTCTCAAATTGATATTTTTAGCAAAAATTTAAAAAACACCTACAATGATGACTTCATGAATCTGCTGAGAATGCTAGTGCTAGAAAACACCTTTATTTTTCATTCTTCTTCTGAAAAATTTTTAAAGAGGACAAAAAACCGCGTTTCACTAAAAAATCTGAATGACAGTATAAGTTTAGATCAATTCAAGGCAGATCTCTATAACTACACTCAAACATATTCATTTGGCTACACCTCTAAAATGCTTTCTAGAATAGTTTTAAATGGTAAGAAAAATGAATTTCATGATGATTTACCAATGCTTGCTTCATTTGAAAATATGATTCTTTTAAAAGCCGCAATTGTGACCGATAAAAGCGATCAAGGTTCGAGTGATTTTACTGTAAAAGAAAAAATTGAGACAATTTTAAACTACTGTTGTAAAATACTAGATATTAAAAACGGGGGTGGTTTTTTTGCTGTTAAGTATAAAAACAAAGATATTGAGCTTACTAATGAAGATGACTTTGCCATTGTTGGAGAATGCGGAGGTAATTTAATGAAAACCTCAGGAATAAATTCAGAAAGTATACTTTACAACTGCTTTAATGGTATTAGGGAAGAAGAAAGCAATCAGTCTTTATCATGCTTTGAAATATCTTATGGAAATGATGAAGAATTTCATTTTATAAAGAACGATAAAATTAACGATCAGAACGTTAGCTTTTTCTGTGAGCTAGAAAACAATAAGTTTCGAAATTTATTCTACTTACGAATTTCACAGATTCAATCAACAAAGGACCAAAAATTTCAAGCATTGCCAATTGCCGTCCTATGTTTTTATGATAATATAGAAATTATTGACGATTATAATTTTGTACGATTCGATCCTAAAAGAGTCAGACAATTATTACTTCTAAGAAACAGTCTAAATGATTTTATAAATAAGCAATTAGATAATGATAGTCTTCGTGCTTACATCGAAGAACAGAACCAAATTATTATCAATAAAGCAATAACTCACAGTTTTGATACTTATGTGACACAATATACTGATACTTTAATTGAAATCGATAATGACAATGTCCGCCAGAAATTTGAAATATTAGGTACTCTGATTTTAAATAAGCACCTGCTACTAAAATTTATTGCTGAATATTTAAAATGTGGTTCTGCCTCTGATACAATAAAAAGATTGAGTATTTCCAAAATATCTATGACTCCTACTTCTTTAACAGAGCTCCTCACAAAATTCCAAGATGTAATATTTAATATGGATCTTTCCGAAATAGATCCGATTAAAACTGATCAGATTTCAATGCAGGTTAATTTGGATCCAAATAAAAATATCTTATGGTACGATTTCTTCTATAAGGAATTACTATTCGAATTATTCTATAATATCAGAAAACTTTACAGTGATTTTATTGATACTGATGACAATTTTATGATTGATGTGCGAATATCTACACTAGAGGAACAAAACTACTTGGTATTTACCAACAACCTCTACAACTATCTTCCTGAGTTCAAGCCCTCAATTGTTACTATTGAACGAGTAATGTACAATAGAAGAGAAAAAAAAGGCTTAAGCCTTATTAATACTATATCTCAAATTATATATAGAAAAAAATGTTTAATAAGACAATTTGACGATAAATTTCAAATACTAATTCCAATAGAAATTGATGAAAAAAATATTAATTATTGAAGATAATGCGCGAGATTATATCAAAATTTCCAACTACTTGAAAGAGGAATTTTCTGAGATAGAAATCTACCCAAGAAACGAAGCGGAAAATAGCGAATTAAAAAAGAATATAAAGGCCCTGTTTTCACCTCAGACTTCTAAAAAGGAGGCCGCCGAACGTTATATTGCAAAATTGGCCCTCAATACATATGATGGGATAATTTTGGATTATTTATTGGATACTAATCTAAAATACCTTAATGGAATAACGGTCTACAAGCTTCTCAATCTGTCAATAAATGCTCTTGTATTGACAAAATACACAGCTGCCGAATTTACCGATATTGAAAATGAAATAAAGGAAAATTACTTGAGTAATAATATTAAAGCTATTCAAAAAGGAACTGGTCAACTTACTGATAGGCAGAAAAAAGAATATACAAAAAATATAAACATTCATCTTTTCAAAGAACCTACCGAAAACGAGCTTCCTTTAATAGTAATATTAACTGCATTAAATGTGGAATTTCAAGCCGTGAGATCACATTTAAAAAACGTAAAAACATTTCAAAAAAATGGAGTTTATTACGATGAAGGAATCTTTGTTCATGATGGACTTAATATCGCTCGAATTATTACGAGAGAATGTGGCAATAAGACCTCGGCTACAGCACAGGAAACAGAAAAAGCTATAAACAATTTTGATCCTGAATGCATGTTTTATGTTGGAATTGCAGGATCTAGAAAACCCAATGACTTTACAATTGGAGATGTAATCATCGCTGAAAAAATTTACTCCTACGAGGGTGGTAAAGCAACAAAAGGAGCTCTAAAATCAAGACCGGATGCGGAAACTTTAAGTACCTCAATACTTGAAATTGCAAAACAAGAACGACGAGGCATTGAGTGGCGAAAACTAATTGTAGGAGATTTTTCCGAGGAGCCAAAAGCTGACATAGGAATTATTGCGACAGGAAATCAATTAATTGAAGACGTAGGTTCTGAAGTTGGAAAAACGATAGAAAACCACTATAACGATACTTCGGCAGTTGAAATGGAAGGTTTTTCATTTGCAATGACAGCAAAAAGACAGCCTGGAAAGAATATAGAAATTGCAGTAATTCGTGGCATCTCAGATATATTAAAGCAAGGAAATGAAAATGAAAATGAAAATGAAAATGACCGTAGACCAACTCATGCAAAAGTACTAGCTTCAAGTACTGCTGCTGCATTTACATTTTGGATAATTTTTAAAAAAAATTTTAAAAATTAACTACTTAAGCTATAAATAATTTAGAAACCATTATCTGTACCTATATTTCAATAAAATCTTAATTCCAATTATGAATTATCTTAAGACCAAACATTCAACTTTAGGCATATTAGCAAATCTTGATTTAAATTACATTGAGGAACTACATGGTGTAAGAGATACATTTTTAACAATAGATCAAATTGTAAAAAAACAAAACTTATCATACGACCAAGTTAAAATAATTATGTCCTCTTTATTAGCAAATGAAGAGATTAGATACTACAACTCTGGAAATAATTTTGATGCTTCTGGTTATTCAATTACGAATAAAGGAATATTTGCCTATGAAGATAAAAAATATTTAAGAATAGCAACAGAACGCTTAAGGACAAACTGGAGTTTTTATATTTCTTTAGTGTCTTTTTGTGGTTCTATAATCGCAATAATTATATCGCTTCAAAAGTGACATTCAGTTCAGTAAAACATTATTTGTAGGCTACAAAATAAATTTAATTAAACAAGAAAAAGACTAGCTCCTAATTAATAATTGACTAAAAACACTTAAGAAAAAAAGCTTTTAGGATTAAATTTGAATATACTGAAATATAAGAAACTCAAATTATCTTTAGTCTTAGATTGAAAATATATTAAGACTATTATCCCAAATATCTTATTTCTATAGTATTCTTTAAAATGACTTTTTATCCATCATACCACTAAATCGAGTTAAAGAAAATATGACAAACTTATCTTATGGAACAGTTTTTAAGGAGGAAACTTGGGGAGCAACCTTTAGCGAAATTAAAAGTATCACTCAGAAAGAAAACATTTTTATATGTCACGTTGAAATAGCAGATCTGGAAAAAATTGCTCTAGAACTCTCAACAACTATAATGAATAATGCATGGATTTTTGATCTGGATTTAAGATCACGTAGGGCATATCAAACTACAGCTGAAAAGACTGCTGAGGCTCTAATCAAAGTATTCGAGACAACAACAACTGAAGACGATAAAGTTGCAAGTGAATTTGGAGAACTAATGGTTTCAATGGGATCATCAAAAGCACTGCAAGTTGTATTTGGTCATCGATGTCTTCCTATTGCTGAACTTTGGAAGCCAAAACTTGCGCAAAATGAAGGATTTGATTTTCATACCGTTTGTACAAATGAAATAATAAATTTTGGCGAAGCTAAATTTTCAGGATCTTCCTCACCTTATGGCGGAAATACAGGTGAAAGTTCAGGAGCTGGAGGTCAGGCAGATGGCTTTATTCATGCAAAGAAACATTTGATGGATGGCGTTCATCTAGGATCATTGGCTGGAGAAAAGGCAGCAGAAAACCTTGATAAAGATTTATTTGGAGTTATTCTGGCATTTTCAATTAATGCTGTTAATCCAATGCTGGTCTTTCAAAATGTATTATCTAACTCGAACGCATACGAAAATTTGAAACTGGCAGAAAATATTTATATTGTAGGTGTAAGCTATGACTCTAAAGCAAATTAAGAATTCAGAAAATCCAGAAAGGGACTTATCCCTTCTACTAGATATAATTCATCGAGATGGCCCAAAAGACTCTACCATACTCGAAAATTTAAGTTATTTTAAAGAGTTTCATTTTTCAGTATTTAAAACTTTTGAAGAAAAAATACTTTCGGCACTTGGTCTTTTTTACAAAATCAACAAACCTGAAAATCTCTATTCATTTTTGATGCAAGGATTTGGTAAAGAGCATCAGCAAGAACATGGCGCATTACTTACTCCAGTGCAGGCAAGTATACGTCGTGCTATTGACTCTAACCAATACATTTCAATTTCAGCTCCTACCAGTGCAGGAAAATCTTATTCAATTAGAGATTTTCTGGCTGAGGAGTCGGGAGATGCTGTAATAGTAGTGCCATCAAGAGCCTTGATAGCAGAATATATGAACTCAATGCGTCGCAAATTTGAAGGCAATAAGGATGTAATGATTTCGTCATTTGTTGACTTAGTATTTAAGGATAGAAAATTACGTCGCATATTTGTACTCACACCAGAGCGGTCAAAAGATTTACATAAATACAAGGATCAACTTGATATAAAATCCTTTTTTTTCGATGAGGCACAAATTGCGGAAGAAAATGAGCGTGGAGTCATGTTTGATATCTCTGTCAGACGAGTGCAAAAGCATTTTCCAAATGCTAAAATAATTTTTGCACATCCTTTTATCGAAAATCCAGAAGCCCAATTTTTGAAACATAAACTAGTTGACAATGACAGTTACGGGCGCTTGTATCTCCATGGATCAGTCGGAAAATTATCTATTGTAGAACGAGATGACAACTATTATTACTTCTCGCCATATACTGAAGGTGGATATAAAAAAAATAACTACGAATTATTTGACGGAGATTTTCGAAGTTTTGCACTGCAAAAACAGCATTCTATTCTAGTATATGTTTCTAAGAATTCCATTTATCGTGGTACTTTTAAAGAAGGATTTGAAGATTTCATTTCAAATCTTCCTGAAATAAATAATCAGAAAGCTCTAAATATTATTGAAAACATCCGACATATGATTGGTGCGGATAAATCCGGACATAAATCTTCATTAGTAGATTTACTAAAGAAAGGAGTTGTAATCCATCATGGATCAATACCGTTAGAGGTAAGATTTTTAATAGAAGATTTCATTAGAAGTAAATATTCAAGACTCTGTTTTGCTACAAGTACTCTTGCTCAGGGCATCAATATGCCATTCGATATAGTATGGCTGGAAAACAACCGGTTCGACGGCAATGAACATGAACGTGCTCTTGCATTTAAAAATTTAATAGGACGAGCAGGACGCCTTACAGCTGAGAAGGTATTTGATTATGGATATGTATTTACAAATAATGCAAAACTTTTTTCAGATCGAATAAAAACTCCATTTAAGCTAAGCGAACAATCTCAAATCGAAAAACCTCATCTGGAAGGAGCTGAAAATGACACAAGGGAATTAATCACTTCAATCAAAAATGACACCTTTGATGATAAAAAGAACATTCCACAATCAAAAGTTCAACGATTATCATCATTAGCGGTGTTATTATACATTCAAGAATTTTTAGCATACTTTTACAATTATCCAGATGATCTGCGAAAAAGCATAGGAGGATCTAAAAATCGCGATATTCGTAACTTTCTAAAATTCAATTTGAAACGAATTTATGAAATTTCACTTGGTAGAGTTCTATTTGACGGCGAAAAAAACGTCTTTAATCAAGCAATAGATATTTTTTTTCATAGTGCTCAAGGTCGTTCATTTAGTGAAATTGTGGGAATGAGATACAGTTTAATAACAAACAGAGACCAGCCGAAAAATGCTTTTGCAGCTTTCTCACAACCCGCTAAAAAACTACCAGACAGCAGTTTAAAAAATAGTTTTAGTTTATTTAAAACACAAACTCTAAAAGAAAATGTCAGCTATGATTCAATAATCTATGATACGTATGATTATATGGATCAAGTTATTTCTTTCTCATTATCAGATACTTTTATAGCAGCATTTGAGATTTATTATGAAAAGACTCATGATAATCGAGCAAAAAAAATCATTGAATTATTTACATATAATACTAATAACACAAAACATATCCTTTTGCTTCGCTATGGATTTTCCCCAGAAATTATAAAGGAAATTGCACCGTTTGTAGAATCAATTGATGAACGAAAAATTACTTTTCTACCAGCTATAAATAACGCTTCAGAGTATGTAAAAAATATAGTATCATGGTTTCTTCCAGAATAAAGTTTTCTTATACATCATCTATTCAATTGAAAATTCAATCGTCTTATCTAAAATTGAAGACACATTTTTATGCCGCTATTTTCAAATTTTGCTAAACTGAAATTTATGTAAAAAGATTTCAAACAAATACTTTCAAAACAACTTTTAATACCCAAAAAACACTCTCATCAATGTATTAAAACAAATTTTAAAATGTTTCTTAATATAACTACATCAATTTTAGATTGCCATAATTCTGAAAATCTAAGATCACTATTTGCATTTTCTATGTTTTTAACTTCGTATTTGTCAAAAGAAATTGATTAAAATTGAGGTAGGCTTTTTTTCTCTGCTCTTAGATAGAGCCTAGTATCTACTAGGGTTTTAATAATTCACGGAGGAACCTTTTTTCCGCAACAAATTTACCATAAATCATCTAAAATCTATTTTGAAAATAGACGCTTTAAGTTTTGTGGCAAAATCGGGGCACAATGAATTTTTAAGATAAAGAAATCCAGTAAAATCAAGGCTTTCCGGGTTTAGGTTCGAATCTGTATTACCAACTATTCAAAATTAGAAAACATGCAAATTATTCAAAACTAGACAGATTGCTTTTCCTAATAAACTACTTACTGTACTTATTACTCTGATGTTCCACTGATGCCAAAATCTGATTTATTTCTAGAGAAATCGGAAGTTTTTTTGTAATTAAGAACAAAAAATCCGAAAAAAAAAGTTTTTTGAATTTAACAGAACAAAAAAATACGTAAAGCTACAGACATCTGCAGCTTTTGGCAAGGAACTCTTCGCTGAATGGGGATTATTTCTAGATTTTGAAAACAACGGAAGGAAAGATGATGAAAAAAAGAATTTGTCCTTAACTAAAACTCCACGCTAAGTTAGCACATCCAAGTCTTTTTTGTCACATTTTATTCGCTTTTCAAAAACGACGAAATACTACATTGATTTGATAAAATAATACTACAAAAATATGCTTTTAGTTGTAATTTTGATGAAAATTTTTACAAATAAAACATATAGACACCATAAATTGCATATGATTAAAAAATTACCTTTTTTGCTTCTTGTATTATTTTTACTCCAAATTAAATTTATTTACAGCCAGTCGAACAAAACGTCTGCTCTCATTGATAATTTTGAAATTACAATGAAAGAAGCCGGTTTGTCAAAAAGTCAAATTTTGCAAATCAAAGATTTACTTGTAAAAAATGACCAGCTTATTGCTGAAGATGCAAAACTGCAAAAAGAGTTGAATGCCAAATATCCCTTTGTTTTTCATGATGAAGAAACAACCGCTAAATACAGTAATCAAAAATTTGTAAAATCTTTATCGGAAATAATCTCAATTGAACAATTCAAACAATTATTCCTGCCCCAATTTAATTCTCGAATAAAAATAATTGCCGATGATAAATTTAATATTTTAAAAAAGAGATACAAGTTCCTGCAAGATCAGGAGACAAAGCTAAAAAAACTATTATTAGAGACTACTACAAATGAAATCATTATCAAAGAATATTACAATTATGATGATAATGTATCATGGAACAATTATACAGAAGAAAAAATAAAATCATCAGACAAAGAGCGTGAACTGCTAAAAAGTTTTGGATTCTTTTATTCTAAAAACACTAAAACAGATACTCTGATTAAAAAACTTGCTGAAGCTAAAGTAGATGCCGAAAGAATAAATCAGATCATACTCGCTTTACAGATCCTGCAGGAACGCAATGATAAGCGACTCAAAACATGGAGAGAGAATGATGCGGCTAATGCCTTCAATTTTCATGACCCTGGCGATGATGAATATGCTATTTACCTCGACTTCCGCGAACAATTAAGCAATATATTAAAAATAGAAGAATTCAAAACTGTTTTTGTGTCACAGATGCAAAATAGGATTAACCGTGAAGCAGCGAAAGAGTTTGAAATTATTAAGAATGCTTATCAATTTACGGAGGACCAAAGCAAAATAATGAAAGATTTAATTTATGAGAAAAATACAGAAAAAATTGTAACTGAAGAATATTATAAATACAATTGGGACTTATCGCAACAAAAGCTAAGAGCTGTCGAGTTTAGGCATGAAAAAGGAATTAAAGAGACCTTGCGTAAATTTAGCGAGGTAAGACCTTAAAATTATTTTAAATTTTTAAATATTTAATTATGAAAAAAAGAGTGATTTTTATTATTTGCTGTATAAATTATTTCGTAGGATTTTCCCAAGAAAATGAAGTAAATATTTGCGATTATGTAGAAACTCATTTATATGATATTGGGGAAACTAATAATTGCCCCAAATCGATATCCCTTGCACAATCAGGTGCTGATCAGGACGATGCAAATTGCTTAAATCTTTTAGGTGTATTATATAGTCAGGGACTAGGAGTTGAAAGAAACGAAGAAAAAGCTTTTAAACTAATCAGTAATTCCGCAAAAAAAGCTTTTCCTCCTGCTGAATATAATTTGGGGAATTTTTATAAACGTGGAACAGGATGCTCCCAAAATTTTGATAAAGCTATTTATTGGTTTAGCGTTGCTGCCGATCATGGAAATGAGCGTGCAGCATATATGTTAGGATATATGCATTTTAAAGGTTTTGGAGTTCCTCAGAATTATAAAAAAGCTATTGAATGGTTTGAATTATCATCATGGCCTATGGCTTATAATTTCTTAGGAATATGTTACTATTTTGGCTATGGGGTCGAAAAAAATGAAGACAAAGCCATTCTTTATTTTACAAAAAGCAAGACAATAAATAGCGATATGTATTTGAAGCATATTGCGGAAAATATAAAAGAAGAAGTAGATTATTCTATAGAAAAGGCATTAAAAGAAAAGGAAACTAAATTTAATACCGTAATCTCTAAAGAGACAATCAGCCAAACTGTAGCAGAATCAAGCAGAACATTTGAGCAAGAAAAGACTGTTGATGGAAAATTTCTAAATGGCAAGTGGAAAGGCAAATTAATAGAGTTTGATTGGTCCGGAAAAAAAATTACTAGAATAATACCTATTTCAAGCGAATTTAAAATAGAAAGCAATGAGGTTTCATACAAATTAGAAATTAGCAAGGCCAAAATCGAAAATACTGGGATTTATGAACACAACACTCTATTATTTAAGAATGATGAGATGAATTTTGATTGGTCATTCAGTGATGACCCTAATTCAAATAATATAGAGTGGCAGTTACTGTCTTCAGAAATGAAGTTCAAAGCCATAGGCGATACCAGATATTTAATAGGCAATCTTCAGACTTTTTCAAAAAAGTGGAAAGAATCAGGTCCTCCCATGTATCTTATATTGAAGCCATTTGGCGGTTTGGACGAAGAATTGACTGATGAACAGCTTGCATCCGTAAATAACAATAAAGAGCATTTTATTGTTTTATATCCAAATCCGTTTCAAAGCGATTTTTTTATAGAGTATGAACTTGAAAAAGAAGCAAAAGTTTCTGTTGAAGTTTATAATTATAACGGAAATGTAAATAAAATCACTTTAGAACATGAAGACTTGCAAAACCTTGGCAAGCATCAATATATATTAAATGGAGCCAAACTTCAGGCTGGCATTTATATAGTACGCATTAAGGTAGATAATGAAATACATTCTAGAATTATTTTTAAAAACTAAAAGGACATGCTAAAAATTAGAAGAATATACATTTGCTTAATCATTCTTTTCACAACTTTAATAGGTTATTCTCAAGGCGATATTGAGAATACACAAACATGTCCTAATTGCAGCTACTTTTCTACTCAAACCGCACAAGCAGAAACTAAATCGGTCAATTCATTAAATACGGCTCAATTGGCAGGCCAGCAGGCTTTAAATGCTTCAAATACTGCTTCATTAGCGCAAACCGCGGCAAATGCTTTAAACCAAGCCCAAGCCCAGAATGCCGCCAGTCAAGCGCTGGCTCAAGCGCAGGCGGCTCAATTACAGGCACAAGCTGCACTAGCATACGCCCAAGAACTTAAAAACCAGGTATTGGCCGCTCAAGCTGCCAATGCTGCTATTCAAGCTGCTCAGGGGCAGGCTACTGCTGCCCAAGTCGCCGCAATTCAAACGGCAGTAAATAATGCCACTAATGCTCAAACTAAAGCGGATGCGGCGGCAGCGGCGGCGCAAAGCGCAGCGCAATTAGCCAGTCAGGCAGCCAGTCAGGCGGCCGGAATAAATAGTAATTCAGCCCAGAACATCAATTCAGGGACCGTCACCGCACCGGTGGTAACGTACCCCTTAATACCAAGGGCCAGCCCTCCCGAGACCACTCCAAATTCATCTTCTTCGGGAACTCCTTTTATGGTAGCTATTAAGCTATATGATAAACAAACATTAACTTTGGATGAAGCTTACAAAGTAATTAGGCATTATATCGATATAGTTATACCGGATGTTGCTAATGGCAGGAAGCAATTCATGCAGAATGTTGTTTCAAAAGTTGCAAATGGCTTGCCAGACAGTCAAAAAGCTAATGCCGAGTCAATACTTGCAGAATACATGAGGTCAAATACGTTGCAAATACATCCGGAGGTTTCTGCAAAATCGCCCTGTAATGTCGATATAACTAACGTTATACCGAAGGGGCCGAATGATCCGGATTTTCTTTATCAAACCCGTTTCATGAATGTTTATGGTGAATTAATGAAATCACCCAAATTCAAAGAATTGTTTATTGATATGTTTAATGACAGTTCCAAGCCAAGAGTTAAATTTGAAATAGGAAATACTAAAAACAATGCAGCAGGTGAAACCATAATTTTACCAAATAATCCAATGGATAATAAAATAATTATTTCCCGTGCGCTAATGCAGACCGGTAATGCCATGCTAATTGCTAAAACCATAATCCATGAATGCATACATGCCTACTTAAATATAAAATTAGCTGATCCAACAATCGGCATGGATATTCCCAGCATAAATAATATGGATGTTCAAATGGTTATTAACACCTATTATAACGGCTTTAGGCCTGGCACACAAGATCAGCATGATTTTATTTACAATTTCATGCTTCCTACCATGCAAACAATTTTGTCGGAGGTGAAAGATCTTTTGGTCACACCGGCACAAAATAGTGGCATGCTAACATTAAGCATGCATATACCTGAGGGTGCAAGCGGAACTCCATTCAATTGGACAGACGCGTATATTAATCTTTCTTTGAATGGATTGCAAAATTGCAATTTTTTTAAAAATGAAATTGCGACCTTTGATACGCAGGGAAATATACAAACAACTGTAAACTCATCAAAAACAGCTAGCTTTATACAGTATAATAATTATCTTAAGAACTATTTAAATAACAATTAATGACCAGGCTAATTTTAATATTGTTTTCATTATACAGCGCAACCTCATATTGCCAGAATTTCGATAAAATAAAGAATTCGGATACTGTATATGTCTATTTTAAAAAATCGAATACTCAATTACACTATAAGGAGAATACTAATAATGTGAACCAAGAATATGATAATTATTTTTTTTTATTGAATTGCACCCCTCATGGTTCTTTACAATTTGCCCACCACTATTCCTTTAGCCCTGGAGTGAAATATGAAAAAAAATCGTTTTTAAAAAAAAATAAAGACCTTATTGCGACGTATGAATTCCTTAATTTGTTAAATATGGAAAAAATTAATGAACTTCTTAATAATTTTAAAGAGGTTTACATAATAGATGAGGAAGATTTCAATAATCGGAAAATTAAACTGAAAAAAATAAAAGTAATGGGTAATGTCCCTAATATTGAAGAATAGAATAGCTTAAATTTTGGATGTGCAAAAAAAAAACAAATTCAATTTTTAAACATCAGCAAGCGAATAGCTTGCTGATGTTTTTTTATTTCATATTTATTTTGCCATTACTTAAATTTTAATTCTTTTATTTAATTTGTGCTAAAACTTATATGGCATATTTTAGATGATTAGGAAACATTTTCTGTAAACCCTGACCTTTTAGATTTTAGTTTTTGTCGCATTGAAGAATAGCTGCCTTGTTAAAAATACTGTTGCCATTTTATTCAAATGAATATATTTTTTTATTTGTTCACTAGCTATATTGTGAAAAGAGACTAATTTATAAGATTCTAAATCATTGCAATAAAAGGCATGTTCCAGATCAGCATTTAAGAAAAATATTAATACCATGTAATTGTGCCGGTTGTTGGGTTTACAGTAAATATTCTTTCAAAAAAATTCGGTTTTAAAGGAGCTATCAGAAAAAGACCATTTTTTGGAATTTTGGCGTAAATAATATGGTCATCTTCCAGTGCGGTCTGCTCTTCCACAAGCTGCCATTTTTCATTCCAAACCAACAATTGATACTTTTCCCCCTTCATTATCTGAAAGGCATTGTTATCCGTATATTTGCTTTTTTCTTCATTTGATCTTGATAGATTAGCGGTGTATAAATCTTTAAAATTAGGCTTTAAAATAGTTTCTTTACCCTTTTTGTCTAATAAAACGGGGAAGTTTACTAATTTCATTTTCCCTGAATTAAACACGCCTGGCAAATAGACTATATCTCGCCCCATATTTTTGTAAACACAATTTTTGCCGATAATTTTTGCCCAAAATATTGGTCTCCATTCTCCCACATTAAAAACATTGATGTAGCCGATCTTTGCATTTTCAATGCCATTGAAAGTGTAATTGATATCACTTACGTCAATATATTCAGATGTTACATCTAAAATGTTTTTGCTTTTTAACTCATTGGGGATTTCACTTTCAGGGATTATGCTAGCTAAATTGCCTGGTTGTTCAGAATAAGTTACTCTATAAACTTTTCCCATTCTCTTCGAATTTGGATTCCAAGAATAAGGATAGTTTTGATTTCCATTAAAAGGAATATTAATTCCTTTGTTGTCAATTACAGTATTCCAATAGTGCCTATTTGAAGATGCGGCAAAATGAGGCGTGTAATCAAAAGTCACCGCTATTCCTAATGCTCTGGAAGCGAATAAAGCCACATTTGCAAGATCTTGACACGTTCCTTGCCTCCAAAATAAAAGTTCACTAGGCCCTAAAAAGGGTTTTGGATCGAATCGATTTGTGACAAAATCAAAATGTTTTAGATTTTCAATAACTTTTGAGCATAATTCTACTGGATCATTCGGATTTTGCATATCATTAGAAAGTTTTTCAAAAGCCAATTGGTATTCTGATCTCCAATCTTCAACAGGTTCGGTTATACTGCGGTAAGGCAAAATATATTCGCAAAACGTTTTGAAATCATAATCTTTTGACCACGGGTTATTTTTCCATGAATAATATGCTAATTCAATGTTTTTTATCAGCATTTTTTTATCAATTACATCAACATCTTGGATGATTTTTTTTTGTGGCTTTATACCAATTTCTTTTTTTAGAATAGTAAACTCTTGCTTTGCTTCTTCAATATCTTTAAATTTAGCTGCTTCAAATTTGATTGGATTATCCTTTTCATCCAACCAAATATTAGACACAGAATAATGATTTGATATATTGTCAGTTAAAAATACTGCCGCCTGATATAGTTCCTTATTTTGAGTTTTTTCAAAATAATTAAGGATTTCAGTTCGATCTGCATGCGATAACTTTTTAACTTGAGAAAATGATATTAAGGAGCATAATGTTAATGCAAGTAAAGCTAAAAGATTTATTTTTCTTAAAAACATGATATTTATTTAAAGTTTTCAATTTAACAAGAATAATGCAATGCAATCTACTAATTAAATTGTTAAATTTGAGCATTAACGAAATTTAAATAATGGAATTCAAAAAACTTTTTTTAGTAAGAAATTTGACAGGAATAATCGAGGTGATATTTTTAATTTTGGTTTTTGCAACGCCCTTTATATCATATTCTTCTATACTTTTTTCGATCAAAGACGGTCAAGAGCTTTTTTTTGTAACAGTAACTTCATTTTTTACTGTTTTTAAAGGATTTGATATATATAAAAGGAAACAATTAAATATATATACTGCCGATGTATTATTTTTTCTATTCACTTTTTATTGTAGCTGCCATTTTTTCAAATTTTCATACTATAGTACATTATATACTGGATTCTGGGTCTTTATCAGCTATATAATTTTATTTTATTTGTTTAGGCTTCTTTATAGACATCAAGAGACTAAAAACAAAAATTTCAATAAAACCATATATTTAATTTGGGGATGCTGTTTTGCCCAATCAATAATAGCCTTAATGCAGAAATTTGAGTTTTTAAGCTCTAAAAATGATTATTTTAGCGTAGTTGGCACCTTTATAAATCCTAATTTTTTAGGCATCTATATGGTGATGGGATTATTAGCTGCATTATATCAAGCTGTTTTCTTTGCATTAAAGACATGGATTTATAAGACAGTTTTATTTGCTTCTTCTTTTTCGATGCTTTATGTGCTTCTAATTACCGATTCAAGAGCCTCATGGCTGGCTCTTTTTATAGGGATACTAACTTTACTGGGGACTTCGGAATCATGTCTTCTTTTTTTTAAGAAAAACATAAAAAAAGGAATGCTTATTATGTCTTTTTTTTTCATACTCCTAATTTCAAGCATATATCTATTATACCAGATTAACAAAGAGTCTGTTAATGGCCGGTTTTTAATACAAAAAATCACATTGATGAAGATTGAAGAAAAACCTATTATGGGTTATGGCAATTTTAATTTTACCGGTATTTACAACGATTCAAAGGCGATATATTTTAAAGATATAAATAGAAATTGGGAAGAAGTAAAAGTTTCTAATTATATTACTATATGCTATAATGATTATCTGCAAATTTTATTTGAAATTGGGATTATTGGATTAGTACTAATAGTCCTGATTATAATGTCTGTTTTTAATAATATGGAATTTAACAGATATACCAGATTTGGCATTTCAATTTTTGCGGCGCACTGTTTTTTAGCCCTATTTACCTCAGTGCTGTATAATCTTAATGCTATGATTTTTGTTGTTTGGGCTTTAGCGATAGCATTTAGTTTCAGTGGAGAAAACAGGAAAAAAATGACTGTAATTGCCAGTGGTGGATGCATTAAATTCTTAGGAGCCTCGATAATAATTTCTGGAGCTTTAATATCAATATTGTTTTATACTAAAACACAATCGCTAACTAGTTTCAATCAGGTTCTGACAGGAGAGAATCAAAAATTCTATTATAAATTAAATGACAGATCAATAAAATGCATTCAAGATGATGCTTTCGTTGAATTTAAAATTGGTTTTGAAAAATATAGAGAAGGTGAAATTAAACTGGGGATAGATATGATGGAAAATTCCATTAAAAGATGTCCAATTCCAGATGCCCTTATTGCTATGGCCAAAGTATATGAAGAAGTTGGGAATTTAGTGAAGGCTGAAGAATTGATGAAATTTAGCATTTATATAGAACCATTCAGATTTCAGCCAAGAATAGAATTGCTGCAATTTTATATTCAAACAAATCAAACCATAAAAAAAAGGAAACTGGCGCAAGAAATAATTAATTTACCAGTAAAAATTAAATCGGAGAAAGTTGACTTATACAAGGAAAATGCCCGCAAAATTTTGATTAATCATTAAAATAGTCTTATTGTTATGAAGGAAATCATGAAATTGATATAATTTATTCCCCATAAGTTTAGCATGAAGCTGACGAGATTGAACCAATTGATTTATACTAGTTTTTACAATATTAATTTAAGAGGCTAATGCCAAAATCAAATGATAATCCTCACAAAACTGGTTAGATATTTGATGCTTCACGCTACAAAATAGCAATTTAAACATACTTAAGACTATCACTTTTAGATTTATGGCAAAATCATCGCATATCATGATTTTAAAAAACAGAAAATCAGCAAAATCAGACTTGCCGGCTTTAGGTTCGAAACTGTATACCGCTTTTTTGTTCTATTTCTTTTTTATGGTTTAACAGGTTCGAGTCCTGTTCCCGCTACACAGACAAAAAGCTTCAGAGAAATCTGAAGCTTTTTTGGTTATTTACATGTTTTGAGATTGCTTTGTGGGCATGATTACAAATCTGCTTGATTACTTTTGAAAAAAATATGTCTAATAAATCATGGTTTTAAACAATTGGAACTCCTACCCAATACAGTATAAACATTGTTGCAATTGTTATTGCAATACTACACAAGGTAAGAACACGCCAATAAGTTGATCTCCCATAACCATATCTCCAAATTCTTTCACCCGTTTCATTTCTATAAGATTTTAACGTGAATTTCGCAATTATATAAGTTGAAATAATAAATATTAAAATTGTAATTGACCAAAACTTAATCATAATAAATGTTTTTTTAGATGGTTCTAAAGATAAGCATTTTTCTACATTTTTTGAAATGAATCATTTAGTAAATATTTTTATCAAAATCATATAAAAAGATGCAAATTATAAAACTATTCTTTTGTTTTTTTATAATCCAAATAACTACCTAACTGCTTTCTTTTACAATAAATAATTTTAAAAAATCTTTGAATTCTCTTTAAAAAAACAGCTTAATTAAATGAATACGGCTCTATAAGCTGCGAACTAGTTCTAGGAGAAGAAACACTTTCCGAAAGACCCGGCTCTGCGGCTGCAAAAGTAAAACCAGCTCTAAAATGATTGAAAATTTCATGATATTTGAATTTCCTGCCGTTATTTTTTTTAATATAACTGCTGCCCGGCTGAAGCAAAAAATTGGTTTATTCCAAATTGTCCTATTTAACTTTTTAGCCCCGATAGAAGCGGAAATCCTTCTGTGCCGGGGTTCGGCGCAGAAGATTGCAGCGGATAGCGGGAAAAAGCTCCTGAAAAACAACATTAAACCTAAAATAATACAACCGGTCCTGCCACGTATCACAGGTGCATAAAGGATTTAAATGAATACGGCTATATAAACTGCGTCCCAAAAAAAAATAGAAATCAAAAAAGCGTCATTTATTTTCTCGTTTAAAAGGCAGGTTCTGATATAGTTTTAAAATTAAACTTAAACATCGAAATAATACAATGTAGAGGGTTAACAAAAATATATCTATGAAACTATTAATGCAGCCGGCAGGCATCTCAAACTAATTAATCATCACCAGCCGCGAGAATATAATTTGATTTAGGAGAAAAAGTACTTTCTGAAAGACCAGGCTTTACAATTGCAAAAGTAAAACCATCTCTAAAATGATTTAAAATTTCATTATATTTGAATTTCCTGTTCTTATTTTTTTTTATTAAAATTGTTGCTCGACTGAAGCAAAAAATTGGTCTATTTCCCGAATTAAGCTCCTCAAGAAATATAAAGATAAAACAGGAAATATTTACGAGCGAACAGTAAATGCCTTTAAAAATAAGAATGTCTATAAAAATAATCCTTCACTGATACAACAGGATTTAATGCAAGAAGCAGAAAATCATTTTCATTCATTTGGAAGAAATCATTATGAAGGAGTTTTGAAGCAGGCGCTTGCCAATAATAGAACATTTTTAAATTTATTCCATTAAATAGTTAAAAAAACTCATCTTACAACAGCACATAATTTCATTCAACTTAAATATTTTAAGTCCTAAAGAATAATGAGTAAAAAAAAAGGAAAAGGCGCCTAAAATATTCAGGCGCCTTTTGTTTTTAATGCCATTTTATTTTTTTTTAATCAGACCACCTTCGCAAATCGTCCTTTATCTGTAACTACTCCATATACAACTTGGACAATTGCTGTCTCGCTTTCATCCAAATCTTCTATTATACTCCTCCTTAGATTATCTACGGAAGCATATGTCGGAGCTACTATTACGAGCCTAAAGCGATCCATTTTTTTTATTTTCATCACCACTCTTGCTTTTTTCATACGTTCCCTTATCCTATCCTTCACTTTGAACCTAGACATGTTGGCCGTTGAAAGAACTTCTACCCCTTCTCTCGAATCATCATCCTCAATGAGAAAATCCGGGAATCGGCTGCTTCTGACTATCAGCTTGTCGCCTTCAGTTTCCCTAAGCCACTCGAAGACCGCATCCTCTGCCTGAGAACCTTCCAATACTAGAGGAAACACATCCCCATCAAGATCCATTTCTAATTCCTTTATCTGGACTTCGGAAACTGCTTCTTCTGCGGCGCCTAAAAGATCCAGAAGTTTTGACAATTTAATGATGTGCAGCGTCTTATCGTCGGTATGGTTCTTAAACTCGGTTATAAGTTCAAACCTGGGATAGAGAGACTGGCTGTCGCTTCTGTAGAACCAGTCATTCTTCTCATCGCCAGAGACAAATACAATATCCCTGTTTCTAGTTTTCGCCACCTCCAATATCGTCTTCCAGATTATCAGATCGCCCACGCCATAATCGTCTTTTTTTTTATCTTTGAAGCCTGGAGGAATACTGTGCTTGTTCCTTCTTTCCAGGTCCTTCAGTATCTCGTCCTGCGATATGCTTAGCTCCTGAATGAATTCCGGCTTGAATAGTTCCTTGTAGACGACGCTTACCGGATCATCCCAGCGCCATTGCCTGATCCTCTCCAGAATCTCATCTATTTTTTTGGAATACTTCTTCTGCTGCTCCTGGATCTGCTTTTCAAACTCCAACGCCTCCTTGTATTCCGCAAGGGATTCCAGCAGCGGATATTGCGGCATCACCGGCTTGCTGATCTTGCTCTTTAACGTAATGAGATGCTGAAACAGCGTTTTGATATGCTCCGGCCTGTTCTTTGCAAATTCCCTGGCGGTCTGCGCAGGAATCAGCAGCTGGCCCTTTGCAATCAGTTTAGAGAATGCCTTTTTTATTTCCCCAAATCCCGAACTTGAAGTCGCATACGGGAGAAGCAGTACATTGGTATCTATAATAAAGATGCAGTCATCTTTGATCTCTTCAATGGGTTTAATATCGACACTGAAGATAGCAGCTGCATTGGGATATATCTCATGGTGCAGAAATGCATTTTCTTTATCCATAACAATTATAGTCGGTTAGTTAATTTCTAAAGCTAATATAAGAGTTTACAGTTAAAAACGATTAAAAAACAGCACAAACATTAAGTTTACACCGCTTTAACACTTATTATTAACTCATATTAATCAATACTTATTTTGACTTGTTTAAAAGTGGAACTGCTATTTTTAGGGCCGCAAAAATTAAATCAGTTTTTTATACCTATTCAGTAATTCAAATTTTGCGGCAAAATCAAGGAAAACGGATTCTACTTTTAGCCCCGATAGCAGTGGAAATCCTTCTGCGCCGGTGTTCGGCGCAGAAGATTGGAGCGGATAGCGGGAATAGCTCCTAAAAAACATTTTTCAAACTTCAAAATACCCGCCGCTTTAAAACCTGAAAGCCATTATCTACTGTTTGAAGCCAAAAACATCCTGATACAAAAGCACTGCATCCCTTGACAGGACAGCCGTTTTTTAGTAATTTTGCCCCATGAACCACGAAGAGATAAAACGCTATTTTGAGAACAATCCCCCGCCTAAGGAAATAAGACTGACTGAATGGGCAAATATCACCGATACTCAGGTTTTTCTGAGGAGCTGCTACAGCACCATCAGAAACTTCAACGGCCCCGTGGATAGATGTCCAGCATGGTGGCATCTGAGAGATTTTTATATTCTGATGAAAAAAACTTCTCAGCAACCCCCTTTAGGTGAACAGAATATGGAACAGACTGCTGCAGAACAAGCCACCGCAGAAACTATTGCGGATGCTTCCCCGAATGAAACAGTTACGGAAACTCAAGCCGAAAGCACCGAATAAAACCTGCCCGATAAAATCACTTACTTATTAAAGCATCAGTCCTGCCTTCATCTGCAGGGCTGTTTTTTTTTGGGACAAAGAAGAAATTTCCTTTTGGCTTAGCAGCAGAAGGAAAATTTCACATTTAAATCAATCGAAAAAGCCTGCAATGGGCAGGCTTTTCCTTTTAAGATTTTCACAATTTCATTCCACAAAAAACTATGGGAACTTTCATTATTTTAAAATATTATTAAAAAAAACAGCAGCATAATGCACCATAATTTAGTACCGCTTATATCCTCACATTTTAAACAGTTTTATACAAGTACTGGCCTTTTAGACAAGAAATTTCCATAAGCTTTAACTGCCAAAATGTTCTATAGGCTTCTCAACAAGGCGCTTTCGTCCGCCCTTTTCGCATCTGACCTGTAATGGTCTGCCAGCTCCTTGAAGATTAATGAAACGTTTGGATGGGTGATTTTCGTTTCTTCAAACAAAGAGTCGAAATATCCTGCTCTGAACCTTTCTATATTGCTACCCTCAAACGCACCCCTGCTTGTGAATCCTAAATTATTTGAAATCTGGATCCTAAATGACAATATAATATCATCGGTTCCGACTTCTTCAATAATATCATAAATTTCAACAGGATAGCCGGTTCCTTCCTCCATCTTGATTGGAGGCTTGGCAAACAGCTTGCCTAATTGGTTATCGGCACTCTTCAGCCTGTAACTTTTCTCAGCCAGTTCCCGTACCTGCGTCACCCAATTCCTCAAAATCTCCAAATTTAAAGAACCGCCGGCAGTCTGCGAAGGTATTACATTAAACGAGTCCAAAATTTCCCATGCGGCCCTCACGATTTCCTGAGATACAGGACCGTGCTCATTTTGCTGCAATTCAGCTTCCCTGAATTCATCATCATCAGGAAGGTAAACCTGGCTTAAAAGTCCAAAGTACTCCTCAGGATTTTGCGACATCAGCTTATATAGGTTTTTAGGTTTAGGAGCATAGGAACTGCCTCCAGTGAAAACAAAAATAAATTTCATCTCCATTTTAGCGGCCCTTTCCAGATCGTAGTCTTCTTTCGAATACAGCAGATCCAAAAGGTTTCTAAAGTAATCATGTTCAAATTGTGATGAATCTCGGTACTCGGCGATAGAAACCCTTTCAAGCGCGCTTAATATTTCTTCAGATGTCAGTGCTTCCCTCAGAGAATAAGCGGCCCATGCCAATGTATTTATCATGGTAATACTCTTGCCATAGTACGTCAGCTTGTCAAGGGCAAAGAACAGTTCGTCTTTATCTTCTGTATAGATAAACCCCTGCTGTATCTCCCAATACAGCTTCTGGACATCTTCATTTTTCATCTCTTCTATAAATTTCCACAACTCGACCCTTTCTCGCATGGAATCAAGGAAATTAACAGTCCCCTGCACCGAAAGGCCGGAATCCATCAGTTCTTTCAATATATCAATTTGAGGCGCCAAACCGTTTCTGCCTTCTGAAATTTTTATAAAGGCCTGTACAACCGCCAATACCTTTACTTCCTCACTTTCAATCTTCTGACAGATATAGAGCCTGTCCCCTGAGCCAATCTTATCTGATAAACCAAGAACATGGCCGTATAGATATGGATATTCCAATGTGCAGGCCAATTCAAAGATTTTCGGGATACCATATTTCTCTATAACACTTTCCACAAACTCAAGCCTTTTAGCTGCGATTTCTTCCCCATGCTTTGTATAATCGGCATTCTGCCTGCCCGACATAAACTGCGGAAAGTTTTCCTCAAAAAGATAGGAATCATTCAATACATCGACCTCAGCCTGGAATTTCAATGCCGTTTGTTCCAGCTTGTCGGTTATAACTGCAGGAAGCGCCCAGTGGGCGGTCTGATGAGTTCTATGGTTTCCTATCAATTTTCGAAAGTGGTGAAAGATCAGTTTCTTTTGTTCGGCCTCAAGCGATAAGGCTGTCTCTATGGCTTGTAATGCCTGATCTATCCTGTCCCATTCCATATCATCCAATAGATTTATCAGGGCTAAAATCCTATTGATGCCGCCTTCAGACATTTCAACAATCTTGTTAAGACAGAACGCCCGGATGAAAGACACTTCGCGCTGGCTGACCTGTATCTGCCTAAGTTCGGAGAAAAGCCTCCATTTTGGACGAGGAGTATGAAATGCGGTGTCATGCTTACTGTCCACTAGATTATAAAGCAGGGAATACAGCTGATCAGGATATCTTTTGATCAGGATTTCCAATATCTTTATTCTGTCTTCAGCATTCGTATTTGTCTGGGGATACCATGCCCTGTATATGTTTTGGAGACTATTGAACGGCGTGTTTGTAGTCGGCAGCTTAGAAGGGGACATTATGACCAATTCGCACAATGCATTTGAGACCCTCATCAGATGCTCCGGAAACCAGGCAGTAATATCCAGGCACCACAACAGAGGAGCCAGATCGTTTGATGCATGCATAAAACCTTTTTCCTCTTCGAAGAAGCCCAAAACGGATTTGTCTTTTATAATCCTTTCCAGATTTCTTAAAAAAACTGATGGCGATGCTTCCGCCAGCAGCATTAAATTAGTTGACATCGAGCGCCATACCACAATGTCCATCTCGAATAAACTCTGGCAAATACCATAAGCATATGATGTAACGTCCGGTATGGAATTTATTCCGTAACTTTCTCCAAAGACTGCAATGGCAACAAGTGTTTCGCATAGCCCTTCACGGAGATTCGGCGAAAACTTTGTCCTGTTTCCGCGAGTCTGAAATATTTGTCCGCGCTCACCTGCTGGCAGAGAGTATTTATAAAGCACTTCGCTTAACACTTCAAGGCAGGCCTGCTGAAAATTTGCAAAATCATCAGCAGTTGCATATTTTGCAAAATAGAGCCATGTATCTGTAGGAGAAACAAGTCTCCAAATGCCGTTTATATAATATACAGGAGAATCTTCCAGTGTGGCCAAGACCTTTAGGAACTGATTATATTCTGTAAAGCTTTTACCTGTCAATTTTTCAACAATCTGTTTATCCCCGTCAAAATCTTCTGAAAAACGATTAAGAAGTAGCATCGGCATAATATCCCTGGATTCTATGCTTTCTGTATATTTTGGTCTGGTGCCCTGATCGAATTTCAGCAGTCTTTTTAAAACGGATATATTGCGTCCCGAGCTTTTCATAAGAATATCTGCCTGTTCATGGTCTATACCCATTTTTCTTAACCCTGCTTCGAAACTTTCACGCGATACGATGGAGAGCTGGATTTTTTCAGGTTTATTGACCTCTTCCGAAAGACTTATCGGAACAATTATTTTATGTCCTTTCTCAGCTGCCTCACGCAGTTCCATGCCTTCCAGCTTAAACTTTGCAATTATCACCAGCTGCTCATCAGTCTGGATAAACCTATGAAAGGAGTCCCTATTATCTATGACTACAGTTTTCAAACTTAGGATATCATCCTGCTGTAGTATTACTGCCAGAGGAAACGCTGCCGCTTCATCAGTGGTAATGGATTTTATATACAGTACTTTCTCTTCCCCTGCCAAAAACGCCTTCACTGTTTCAGCTTCGTTTTTGCGGCTTTCTCCAAGCAATATTTCAGGTACGATTTTAAGGGAACCGCTTTCACTCCAGAGCTTCCAATACTGATCTATGGTATAAATGCCTAAAGTCGGTTTTCTTAATTTTTCTGCCAGCCACAGTTCAACGCTCGGGGCAAGTTCCAGCCATTGTTCGATATCTACCGCATCAATATATACAACATCCTTCCAAAATCCGTCTAATTTCTTTTCAGCTGCCCAACCGCCTTTATCGCGGTATTTTTTTGCATTTATATTTACATATGTTGTAACAGCAGGATCTTTACCAAGAGGATTACTTTTCCTTTTTTCATAATCCTCATCGGCTTTGCCCTTTTTGTTGTCCGTTGTTCCAAATTCCCAGATGCTGTCTCCTGAGGGGACAAAAACATTCGAGGTATCCGTTGAAAGCTCTCCATCAAATCCGCCTGTATATACTTCTTCTCCGTATGGAAAATGAATATTCTTTATGCTTTTTTTATCTATTGTTGCTAAAATCAGTTTTCTGACTAAATGAGGCAGATTGTACTTGCAGTCTACGGAGTCGGCCCATTTCTTAATATCAATCGTATCAATAAATCTCATATGTATAATTTTATTTTTTATAAAAATTAAGTAAAGTCAAATAATTTCCCGGTTCTTCACGCAGCTTTAGTGTTTCATAATTAACAGCAGGTAAATAGTTAGTTTTCAGACAAACATAAAGAAAGCTGATTACTAAATTTTATGGTTTTCCGTAATTGTAGCTAATTCATATGCAGTGACATCGACTGCCGGCTAGAATCAAAATAAAAAACTTCAAAAATTGAAGAACAATCTGAAAGAAAAAATCCACCCCTAAGTAACTAACTGACTTTTAAATAGCCTGCCTATTTAAATAAATGCCCAAGGCAATCCATTTTACTGTCACTGGACAAAATCATAATTAGAAAACATTATTAAAAGAAAGCTTTACTGCAATATTCTAAGACCATCAGCAAAAAACATTCTTCAAGTTTTTTTTCCGCTACTGGAACAAAAAAATTCAGAAAAATCTGTAGTTTTTTTTTGTATACTTGATTTTGAATAGCCTGCCTTGTTCGCGAGCATGACGCTCACGCCAGAGAGTCCTTTTTTTATCTACTTTCGAATTCTTATCCCTTGTTCTTCTAATTTTAATAATGCGTGGATTTCTGGCATATCTTTACCTTTAGAAGAACAAAAGTCTAACAAATCATAATGTATTACACGTAGAATACTTTCTGCTTTATCGGAAATATCTTTAATTTTATGAAACAATTCCTCTTTTATGTTTCCGGCATTGAAATTTTCTTCATTTCCAATGATAACTTTGTGAACCAGCCAATTCCTTTGCTTTAAAAAAGCATTTAAGTCATTTTGCAATGACAAATTATATAGTTCCTCTTTAATTGCAATTTTAATAGCCTGGCCTAAAGTATAACTCTGGTATTGTTTTAAACATTCATCTGCTTGTTCTTTTGTTTCTGCGGGATTCATTTTAAGAGTAATTGAATAACTCAACGCCTGTTCAACCATTTGGGTTTTCAATACAGCTTCGCCAAGAAAACAATACAAATTAATTTCATTATTGTTGGATTTTATTTTTACAACATTTTTTTCCATAACTGGCGCTTTGTTTTTGATTAGAATCAGTAATTATCTATTTAGGTATTAATTACTCAAAAATACTTCTTTAGTACGCAGTGATTTTGCGCAGTAAAAAATAATTTTTCATGAATTTGCTTAAGCGATCACGTAGATTTGTAATCCGCGACTGTAAAATATAATGTTAACGGATAAAAAAACAACCCAATTATCCCTTTCTTGAAGAGGACAAATTTTTAAAAGTACCTCCAGAGAATTTTCAATGCATATTTCTAAGATGCAAATGCAATAATAATATAAATAATGTTTAATAAATGGTTAGATAATTAATTTCTTCCCTCCAAAATAGTAAGTTAAATATACTGAAGACTATCAACCTAAATTTTGTGGCAAAATCGTGGCACACGGTGTTTTTGAAAACAAGAAACACAGCAAAATCAATGCTTTACGGCTTTAGGTTCGAAACTGTATACCGAAACAAACAATAAGTAGGAACCAATGGTGAAAGATTTAAAAAGCAGCCTTTGCAAAACAGATTGACAATTCTATGATGCTCAGTCTGATGCAGAAAATTGAAACTGAAAGAGCTAAGATATTACGGTCCTTCTAAGGCTTTAGGTCTTGACAGACTTCTGCTTTTTGGCTAATTTTGCCTTATGAATCCCGAAGAAATTAAACGATATTTTGACAATACGCCTCCTCCTATGGAGGTGGATTGGAAGCCATGGGCAAAGATTACCGATTCCCAGCTTTTTTTAAAAAGCTGCTATACAGGGATAAGGACTTTCAACGGCCCTTTGGAAATGTGCCCTGCCTGGTGGCATCTTAAAGATTTTTATCTACTGATCAAGCGAACCGCTCCTGAAGAACAGAAGACAGAGCCTTAAATATATTTTTTCAGTTTTGTAAAGCGGCAGGGAAATGCTTTTAGGCAATTTGGGTAATCAGCAGGACTGCTATAAAAGAAAGTATCGAAAAAACCATTGCATTGATGATCATGCTTTTTCTTTTTACTGAATCCTGCGCTTTTTCTATTTCACTCGTTCTTTTCTTTTCGTGCGTTTTCATGATATGATATTTTAATTATTTGAATAAGCGCAAAATTATTACGCAAGGCAGAGAAACATTTACAGCTTTACCTTTCCATTTATCATAATTCGAATTTTATCGAATGATGCCATAATGAATTTTCTGAGTGCAGAAATTTTTAAGGATACCAGGAATTCTCCATTTTTCTTTATTTGCTTTAGCGAATCAAAAAAGAGGCCGGAAATAGGTTAAACTTTGGATGCAATGGATTCTCATATTGATCTGTGATTTTCCGAACGATAAAGTTTTTGTTTTCTAGGCATAATGCGGATATATTGCTTAGGCTAGCAGGAATCTGTTGCTGTTTTTTTGGATGCTGCTCCAATCCATTTCAAATACTTTCTGGAGCAGGTCTTTCAGTCCCTGAAAAGTGCTTGGCTTCACGGCATAGAAATCAGCGCCGAGCTTATGGCAGAGCTCGATATTATCAGCGTTATTGCTTGTGGAGAGCATAATGATCTTTACTTCTTTCAGGGCATCTTCCCTGCTTCGGATTTCCGCAAGGCAGTCAAATCCGTTCTTGATGGGCATATTGATGTCCAGAAAAATCATATCAGGCAGGCGGTCCTTGTTCTTGTCAAGCGTATGGAGCAGTTCCTGCCCGTCGCTCGCGCCCTGGACGACAGCAGGAAGGCTTAAATCCTCGAGGGCATCTAAAAACAGCAGCCTGTCATCCTCATCGTCATCTGCGTGATAAATAATTTTATGGGTATTCTGATGTGCCATCGCTTTCACATTTAGGGCAGTCCAAGGCAGGGCCTTGGTAATCTGCAAGAGTTATACTTAAAGAATCAATAAGGCTCTGCAAATAGGCAAACGATAGAATTATGTCTTAAGATGTATGGTGAAAAGCAAATATACGGCTAATTTTTAGAAAAAGCGCTGCAAATCCTCCAGATACCTCCAAAATAATCAAAATATAACGCAGTCCGACACCTGCCTTAACATAAATTTCATCCCGGCATTCTTCCCCGATGCCAGCGCCGGACTAAAACTGCCCTCCCTTTGCGTAAATTCTGAATAAAGCGGAAAAACGCAAAAAAAGCACGATTTCAGAGATCCTGAAAAATAAGGATTTTTGAATTTTGTTATTATTTAGAACATTTAATTTTTAAAAATTGTTATTACCTGTACTAATTTTGGTTTGTATAAAATGATCAAGATTATGAACCGGGCAATTGTACACATCGACATGAACACATTTTTTGTCTCCTGCGAAAGGCTTGCCAATTCTGAGCTTAACGGCATTCCGCTCATTATCGGCGGGGGTGAGCGCGGCGTTGTGGCTTCCTGCTCGTATGAGGCACGCCGTTTCGGGGTGCGCTCGGCCATGCCGATCCAGATGGCGCTCAGGCTCTGTCCGCAGGCCAAAGTCATGAAAGGCGATATGGAACTCTATTCAAGGCTCTCCCATGATGTGACCGAAATCATTCAGGAGAAAGCCCCTGTGGTGGAGAAAGCCTCCATTGATGAGTTCTATCTGGACATCACCGGAATGGACAAATTCTACGGAAGCTACAAATGGACCGATGAGCTCGCACAGCGCATCACAAAGGAAACCGGGCTTCCCCTCACCTTTGCCCTTTCAGTCAATAAAACGGTATCGAAGATCGGAACCGGTGAAGGAAAACAGAAGCAGAACCTGGAGATCCCCGAGCATCTTGTGCAGTCTTTCTTGAACCCGCTCTCGGTGCGCAAAATACCGATGGTAGGCGACAAGACCTTCCAGCTGCTCTCCCGCATCGGGATACGCACCATCAAGACCCTATCGGAAATGCCTGCCGAAGCGCTGCAGCGCATGATCGGACAGAACGGCATCGAACTCTGGAAAAAAGCAAATGGCATTGACAACAATCCCGTGGAGCCCTATACGGAAAGAAAGTCGATCTCCACCGAACATACTTTTTCCCAGGATACCATTGATATCGATAAACTGGGAAGGGTTATCCTTGGGATGGTCGAGAAGCTTTCCTATCAGCTGCGCTCCGAACAGTGGCTCACTTCGACCGTAACGGTCAAGATCAGGTATGCCAATTTTGATACCGAAACCAAGCAGTGCAGGGTCCAGTATACTTCGGCTGACCATATCCTGACCCAGACCGCAATGGATCTTTTTGACAGGCTCTACCAGCGCCGCATGCGGCTGCGTCTGATCGGGGTGCGTTTCAGCGGACTGGTTCGGGGGACCTACCAGATTGACCTCTTCAATGATACCGAAGAAATGCTGGCGCTCTATCAGGCCATGGACCGGATGAAAAACCGCTACGGCTTTGATGCGGTGATGCGCTGCGCAGGAGCCTCCTTCAAACCCAATACCAAAAATGAAATTCTAAAACGCAAAAAATAAATCATGTATCTCAACTGCCATTCCTTCCACTCCCTTCGTTATGGCACCATACCGCTGGAAGACCTGATATCCAAGGCTGCGGCCTTGGGTGTCAAGGCTATGGCACTCACTGACATTAATACCGTGACAGGAATCTATGACTTTATCAAGGGATGCCAGGCTGCAGGCATCAAGCCTGTTGTCGGGATGGAATTCCGCTCAGAACATGAACTGCGCTATATCGGGCTGGCGAAAAATGCGGCAGGACTTGCCGAGATGAACCGCTTTCTGACCCGCCATAATTTTGAGAATACCCCGCTTCCTTTGTCTGCTCCCGACTTTGAAAATGTTTTTGTGATCTATCCCTTGGAGAATGTGCCAGCTGTTCTAAAGAAACATGAATTCATCGGCCTGCGCCCCGAACAGCGACAGGCGCTGGTGCTGAGCAGCTGGAAGACCAGAATAGACAAGATGGTTGTGCTCCAGCCTGTTACCTTCCGCACCAAAACGGAATACAAGCTGCATAAGATACTGCGGGCCGTTGACCTGAATGTGATCCTTTCGCGCCTTTCTGAATCGTATTACTGCAGGCAGACGGAGGTTATGGTGGATATGGAGAGGATCCTAAAATGTTATGAAGACTATCCGCAGATCATTTCCAATACGGAAATGATTATTGGGCAGTGCGATTTTAAGTTTGATTTCAAAACGCCGAAAAACAAGAAATACTACACCAATAACAAAAAGGACGACTTGCAGCTTCTGACCACCCTTGCCCAGCAGGGGCTGGAATGGCGCTATGGGAAAAATAACGCGGAGGCAAAATCAAGAATGTTCCGGGAGCTCAAGGTAATTGACCAGCTGGAATTCAGCGGTTATTTCTTAATCACATGGGATATCATCCGTTTCAGCAACTCACAGGGGTTTCTGCATATAGGGAGAGGAAGCGGCGCCAACAGCATCATCGCCTACTGTCTTGGCATCACCGATATCTGTCCTCTGGAACTCGACCTGTACTTTGAGCGTTTTCTGAACCTGAACCGCAAGAGCCCTCCGGATTTTGATATCGACTGGAGCTGGAAGGAGCGCGACGTGATCCTGGAATATATCTTTTCCCGTTACGGCTGTGAGCATGTGGCTTTCTGCGGCACCAATGTAGAGTTCAAATACCGCTCCATATTCCGTGAGGTCGGCAAGGTTTTCGGGCTTCCAAAGGAAGAGCTTGATGCGCTCGCCAAAAACCCGATGACCCTGCATCCGACAAATGAAGTGGTCCGAGAGGTGCAGCGCTATGGAATGATGCTGGAGAAATACCCCAACCAGAGAAGCATGCACTCCTGCGGGATCCTGATTTCCGAAGAGCCCATCACCAATTATTCCGTGCTGGAGATGCCTCCCAAGGGCTTTCCCATAGTGCTTTTTGATATGCATACGGCCGAAGATATCGGCCTTGAAAAGTTTGATATCCTGAGCCAGCGCGGAATCGGGCATATTGATGACAGCGTTAAGCTCATTGAGAAAAACCGCGGACTGCGGCTCAATATTCGTGACACCACCATTTCAAAGGATGAGAAAAGCTGCAACAGCTATCTTTCGATGGGAAAGACCATAGGCTGTTTTTATATCGAAAGCCCTGCCATGCGGGGCCTGCTGCGCCGCCTGAAATGCGACAACTATAAAACCCTTGTGGCTGCCTCCTCCATTATACGTCCCGGGGTGGCACAGTCGGGAATGATGAAGGAATACATCTTCAGGCACAATCATCCAGACAAGTTTGAATATTTCCATCCGGTGTTCGAGCAGCAGCTCGGGGAAACCTACGGCATTATGGTCTATCAGGAAGATGTGATCAAAATTGCCCTGCATTACGGCGGGCTTCCGGCCGCCGACGGGGATATCCTGCGCCGTGCCATGTCGGGAAAAGGGCGTTCCAAAGCGGCGCTGCAGAAGGTAAAGGACAACTTCTTTGCATCCTGCGCCGCGCAGGGGCATCCCATGGCGCTGAGCCAGGAAATATACCGTCAGATCGAGTCCTTTGCCGGCTATTCGTTCTGCAAGGCGCACTCAGCCTCCTATGCCGTGGAAAGCTACCAGAGCCTGTATCTGAAGGTGCATTATCCCATCGAGTTTATGGTGGCGGTGATCAACAATCAGGGCGGTTTCTACCGCACGGAGGTGTATGTGCATGAGGCGAAGATGTCGGGGGCCGCAGTGCACAATCCCTGCGTGAACAAAAGCGAGTTTGAAACTACGCTGTACGGATCTGATGTATATCTGGGTTTCATGCACCTGCAGAGCCTTGAATCCAAAACAGCCCTTCTGATCCAGCAGGAACGCGAAAGAAACGGGCTTTACAGATCACTGGAGGATTTCATCAACCGCATACCCATCGGCATTGAGGCCATACAGATCCTGATTTTCATCGGCGCATTCCGCTTCACAGGAAAAACAAAAAACCAGCTGCTGGTCATTGCCCGTCTGATCCTTGTGAACTTTAGACCTGAGAACCGCACCCCGATGCTGCTTCAGGAGCCTGTTAAGGAATTTGTATTGCCAGAGCTGGAGCGCTCCGCTTTTGAAGATGCCTTTGATGAGATCGAGCTTCTGGGCTTTCCGGTCTCCTGCTCCCCTTTTGACCTGCTGCAGACCCCTTTTAGGGGCAATGTGATGGCAAAGGACCTTTTGGACCATCATAAAAAACAGGTGCGTATGCTGGCCTATCTGATCTCTCGCAAGCATGTGCCCACAAAGATGGGCGCCATGTATTTCGGGACCTGGATAGATGCTGAAGGGCAGCTTTTTGATACGGCGCATTTTACCGACAGCCTGGCGTCGTATCCTTTTCAGGGAGGCGGATGCTACCTGCTCTTGGGCAGTGTTGAGGTGGATTACCATTTCCCGACCATAACGGTCACCAAGATGGCCAAGATGCCCTTTATCCCGGATCCACGCTATGAGCATGAGAACGACTGGAAATACAGAACGCAGCAGAAAATACGCGAAGATGTGAGCATGACCCATCGCGCGCCCTATCCGCAGGAACATGAAATCAATATTCCAAGGCTTAAAATGAGCAATTGACAGGCTGTTTTTTGGCTTTACGGCGGCAGTCTAATATGAACTAAAAAAATAAAGAGATGATGCTTTTTGATGACACCGAAATTTTTTCATCGGGTAATGGCGGCAGAAGAATATTTGACGTCCCCGATGCCGACCTGCTGCTGATTGATAATTTTTTCAGCAAAGCCCAGTCCGATCATTATTACAATGTCTTATATCATGGCACCCAGTGGAGGGAATATGAAATGCCGATGTATGACAAGGTGGTCACGGCTCCCCGCATGATCTCATGGTACGGGGATTCGGGCAGGCCCGAACGCAGATCCAACCCCGACTGGCCTTTGGAGCTGCTCCAGATCAGGGAGCGTGTGGAAAAGGAAACCCGCATAAACTTTAACGCCGTGCTGCTCAACCTTTACAGGGATGGCACCGATGGCGTGGGATGGCACAGCGACAAGACTTCATCGAGCAACAAGGACATGAACATAGCTTCCGTGACTTTCGGGGAAACGCGCCTGTTCCGCCTGCGCCATAAAACGCTCAAACATATTGCGCCGATAGAAATTCCGCTGCACCATGGCACCTTTCTGCTCATGGCAGGCCATACCAATACCTATTGGGAACATCAGGTGCCCAAGACCGCCCGTCCTGTCCTGCCAAGGATCAATCTTACTTTTCGACAGCTCAGGGAAACCTAAGTTTTTTTTATTGTTTTATTGTTTTTGATTTATGGGGCCTTATTCTTTCATGCCTATCGCCCTTGATCCAGTGGTTTATATGGCGATTGTAATTCATTGAAAATCATAGCAATCCTATAATATTCCTGTTTTATAATATAACAGCTTTGAATTTACTCAAGGTAACTTTGGATAAACCATTAAAATTAGGAATCATGGAAAATATAAACAGAACAGGGCAAGAGGAAAATGCCCATATCGATATCTCCAATCAAAACGAAATACAGGAGTGGGCAGAAAAGCTCAATGTGCCTGAAGAGATCTTAAAAGATGCCGTAAGGGCGGCAGGGACAACGGTAGAAGAAGTTGTGGAGCATATCAGCGAGAATCCCCCTTCAAGGGAAAGCGCCTCGGAAGCGGTCCGCCTCAAAGACGGCCCGTGGCATGATGATGATCACCATAATCCCGAAGGGAAAAGCATTGAAGAGGCGACAGACCCTTCAAAATTATCAAAGCTTTAAGCTTTTAAAAACCAGTATTCACGGATTTATAGTTTTATTTTTTCTTTAATTATCCATATTAAAACTTTAAATGAAGAATAAAAAATCAACATTATAAATCAAATTATTGAATACTTTCTAAATTTTAATATAATACTAAAACAGAAGATTATGTCTAGAGAAAATCACGATAGCTGCGATCAGGATGAACGTACCTATCATGCAGCAGACGATTCCATAAATTCAGAACTTATGGAGAAAAAAGATCCGGCAATCAACCAGCACGAAAATGATGCCACCGGAATCCACAGCGAAGATTCAGAACATCACAATCCCCGTCCGGATGAGCGTGATCCAGATGCTGACAGAAGAACCCTTGACGAAGAAAAAGCCGTTGAGGATGACGATGAGGATAATTGATTCCTTGAATTTTGGTTGCCATTTAGATTAGATTAAGGTGGTTTTTATGCCCTGTGACGGTTATAAGACTATTTTATGAATCAGATCAGGCTGATGATAAATAAACAGCACAGATCGCTTGTAAACAGTATAAGAAAACAAGATTGTAACGATTGGGAATCTTAAGCATGAAATAAGATCTTGAAGAGAATCTGCCGGCCTTATGCGCTGCAGGTTCCCTTCAGGATTTTTATTTTGTCTGACCTCTCCCTCTTCCCTTTCTGTAGTTTGCTGTGTATAATAAACAGACAGTTTAGATAGCGTCATATAAAACCCTTTATATAAAATATTTTACAACAGGTTGCAAGTAGGTTTTATCCAAAATTATAATTGCGCGACAGTGTGCCGTACAGCTTGGAAATAATTGCCTAAATTTGCATTACAGGCATTGGTCTGCCTGTTTTGAAATAAAAGTGGCCAAAAAATTATTGCTGCAGAAAATGAACGACCCGATTCTAGAAAACCTTAATCCCAGCCAGCTCCAGGCCGTGAAAACCACAGAAGGATACGTGCGTGTTATTGCGGGTGCGGGATCCGGGAAAACAAAAGCCCTTACCTCCCGCTTTGCCTACATTGTGGACAGGCTTGGGATAAACTCCTCCAACATACTCTGCGTAACCTTTACCAACAAGGCCGCCCAGGAAATGAAAAGACGTGTCAAGGCGCTCATCGGCGATACCTATGACCTGGCTTTCATCACCACCTATCACGGATTCTGCGTAAGGTTCCTGCGCGAGGAAATCAACAAGATACATTACCCGAAGAACTTTATCATACTGGACGCCGAAGACCAGAAAAGCATACTGCGCGATATTTTCAACGAGCTGCAGATCAATTCCAAACACCTGACCTTCAAACAGGTGCTGCGCTTTATATCCAAGCAGAAAAGCACTTCAAATTACCTGGGCTACATCCTTGAAAACAAAGGCTTTGAGCCCGACCAGAGCGATTCGCTCTCCAGCCGCATCTTCCAGATTTACCTCGACAAGCTAAAACGCAACTATGCCCTGGATTTTGACGATCTGATCCATTTTACGGCCTTTATTCTGGACAACAATCCCAATGTGCTCTTGAAATGGCAGGAAAACCTGCATTACATCCAGGTGGATGAGGCGCAGGACAGCTCCGAGAACCAGTTCCATCTGGTGGAAATGCTCTCGCGACTGCACCAGAACCTTTTCCTTGTCGGGGATCCCGACCAGACCATCTATGAGTGGCGCGGTGCCAAGCCCGAATATCTGGTGGAATTTGACAGCATGTTCCCAGATACGCAGACCATTATCATGAACCGTAATTACCGCTCTACGCCGAACATACTGAAGATAGGGAACCACATTATCAAGAACAATACGGTAAGGGTGGACAAGGATATGATAACCGACAAGCCTGAAGGTTTTGAAGTGGTGCACTTTCACGGAAAGAATGACTTTGAGGAAAGCCGGTGGATAGCCGCTGAAATCAAGGAGATACTGCAGGCCGAGCAGGCCTCCTACTCGGACATCACGATACTGTACCGCTCCAATCATCTTTCCAGAAATATTGAGCAGGCCCTTATCAAGGACAATATTCCCTACTCCATTTTTGGGGGCATCCGTTTCTTTGAAAGAAAAGAGATCAAGGACGTGCTCTCCCTTTTAAGGCTCATTGTACAGGGGGACAATTTCTCTTTCCTGCGCATGCACAACCATCCTTCAAGGGGGCTGGGCAAAAAATTCCTTGAAAGGCTCAGCCTTCTGGCAGGCGAACAGAACCTATCGCTCCTGCAGGCGCTGCAAAACAATATCACCGACAAGGAACTGGCAAAAAAAGGCGCTGTTGAATTTCTGGAGCTGATTGCAGAACTGCGCGAAACAGCCAAGACAAAATCCATATCGGACCTTGTGAAGATTATACTCGATAAAAGCGGACTTTCCGAGCTCTACCGTAAAGACGGCGACGAGGACAGGCTGGAGAACATCAAGGAGCTTGTAAATTCGATGCTCCTGCTCGAAAAGGAAAACAATGCTCCTGTGGACATTATCGAATACCTGCAGGAAGTATCGCTGTATACCGATCTGGATGCCGATACCGACAATCAGGACAAGGTCAAATTGATGACCATCCACATTTCCAAAGGGCTTGAATTCCCGTATGTATTCCTGTGCGGCTTCACAGAAGGCGTGCTGCCAAGCGCGCTGTCGGTCAAGGAAAGAAGGGCCCGTGCTATTGAAGAAGAAAGAAGGCTAATGTATGTGGCCGTCACGCGCGCCGAAAAACGCTTCTATATGACCGATTCGGAAGGCTTTAATTTTACCACGGGACTCAATAAATATCCATCAAGGTTTCTTTTTGAAATCAAGGAGGAATTCTATGTCCGAAAAGGGGTGCTCTCCCAGCAGATCATAGAAAACAGCAAAAACAGTCTGGGCACTGCCCAGTCTTTGGAAAACACCTCTTTCAGGGAAGGGGACATCGTCATGCACCCCGTCTGGAACAAAGGAAGAATACAGGCGGTAAATCTGGAGAAAAAAGAATATCTGGTGGATTTTTTCGATATCGGAAAAGTAAAGCCCATCGATTTCGGCTTCAGGCATCTCACGGCTTTTTCCGAAGAAACCGGGGATCACAATGGGGATTCTGAGGGCCTGAAGGAACTTCTGGAGCTTGCAGAGCATTTGAAGACAGCGCCGGACCCTTTTGGAAACGATTCTGCATCGGAAGCCCGGGACAATATGGACCTGCCGTCTGATTCTGTTTTTGATGCGGACCAGACGCAGGAGCCGAATGAAAATGCTGGAAAAGACAAAAAGGATACAAAAAAATGGTGGAAGCTGTAAGAAACCTGAGGATTGCCATTTTATGTTTCTAAATCTATTTTTTTAGTTTTTTGTTTTTGCTTTTTTGTTTCATCCGTTAACAATGCAAAAGCCCGGTGTTTTTTTATGTAAACACTGGGCTTTTGTATGTATTTTTGGCTTGTATCGTTTCCGCAGAATAGGTGTCTGCAGGCGCTTGATCGGCTTATATCTGTTGCTATAACGCCGGAAAATGCCTTTTTAGTGTCTGGGTGTATATTTTACTCCTTTGGGTTCTCCATGCCGCTGATGATTTTGGCCACTTCAGCCTCGGTGGATTTAAGCTTGGCCTGGCAGAACTCGATGAGTTCGGATGCCCTTTTTACTTTGGCGGCAAGCTCGTCCACGGAAATGGCCTCATCTTCCATTTCTTTTGCAATCAGGGCCAGCTCTTTGGCCGCCGCCTCATAAGTCAGTGTGTTTTCCATCATATTCTCTTTTTTCGTTGACCGTACTTTTCAGTATGGCATCTTTTAATACTATTTCTATTTCCTCTCCTTCTTGTATGTCCTCTGCCCCGTTTGCAATTTTGCTGTTTCTCCGTATCACGGCATACCCTCTTTTCAGCACATTCTGTGGGGACAGCAGTTTTATGGTTTTCTGGTGGTCCTCCAATTGCAGTGTGCGGCTGCGCAGATACTGGCTGGTAAAGATCTTCAGGTTCGCTTTTAGATGCTGAAGATTGCTGTTTTCCTGCTGGATGATGCGCTGCGGCCTTTGCAGCGTTTTTTGCGCAGTCAGCAGCAGGTGCTGCTTTTCTTCTGCCAGCAGGTTTCGGCTAGCCTGCAAAATATGCTGCTTTTGCAGCATAAGCCCTTCTTTCTGCGCGCCAATCAATTCCCTTGCATTATGGCTGACCAGATTTTTGATCTCGGTGAGTTCCTTGTAATGCCCGAGGAAAAGCTGCTGGGATTTGATGGCTATGGTCCTTTGCAGGGAGAGTATGTGCTGCTCGAAACTGCGGTTGTGCGCTATGATGAACTCCGCCGCCTTGGTCGGGGTTTTGGTATGGGTATGCGCCATAAGGTCTGTAATGCTCACATTCTTCTGGTGCCCGATTCCGGTTATCACTGGAATGGGGAACTTGGCGACCGCCCTTCCGATATTGTAGTTGTCAAAAATCAGGAAATCCGACTGCGACCCGCCTCCTCTTGCAATGACAACGGCATCATAGGGAATCCCCGTATTGTAGACCTGGATAAGCTTGTTTAGGAACAGTTTGGCGTTATTGTCCCCCTGGACAACGGTATGGTAGTCATCGATCTGAAAAACATACCCGAAATCGTTGTGCTGCATCGTGTGGCGGAAATCCTCGTTTCCGGCAGAACTGCTCGACGAGATCACCGCAACCCTCTGGATGACAATAGGCAGCTTCAGACGGCTGTTGAGCGTGGAATACCCCTCGCCTTCTTTGCGTATGAAATCATTTTCTTTTACAAGCCTTGCAAGGGTCGCATTGCGCTGCTGCTCCAGAATGCCAAGCATGAAATTGCTGTCGATATCCAGAAGGTTCACCGAAAGGCCGTACAGCGGATGGTAGTCCACGCTCACCTGCACCAGCACATGCAGGTTGTTGGTGAAGCGCTGTCCGGTTGTGGTTTCAAAATCAAGGATCTTCAGTGCTCCGGCTCCCCAGCTCTTGCCCAGTATCTTGGCCGTGATCACGCTGCTTGTCTCTGATTTCTCCACCAGCTCGAAATAATGGATCTTCTTGTCGGCCTTGAAGGAATGGTTGGTGATATCAGCCACCACCCAGTACGTCTGTCCCCTGAAACGCGAATTGATCGTGTCCTGGATCTGGTCGTTGAGCTGTGAGAGTCTGATATGCTGTTCGGGTCCCATATGTTTTTAGGGTCTGCTGCTGTTTGTGTTTTCTTCTCGCCGCTAAGGTAGCTATTCTGGAGCGGAATCTCAAAAACACAAAAAAGAAGGCCAATTTTCAATTCAAAACGGGTTAAAAGGGCAGCCAAAGTAGTGTCCGCCCTCACCTGCATGCGCATAACGGCTCCCCGCCGCCCTTCGGGACTTATAGCACTCCGGCTCCTTGCGCCCACTGGCTTTTTGCTTTCTTTTTTCCCGTTTTTTCTTTTGAAAAATTTGCGTTGCGGGGTATGGGGAAAAAACTTGAACAAGTATTCACTAAAAATTTTATGTCATGGAAATCACAGGACGAATTGTAAAAGATGCCTCAGTTTTTAAGGTAAAAGAAAACCGTGAGGTGGTGAACTTCTCCATAGCGATAAGCGACAGCTACAAGCCCAAAGGAAGCACCGAAACCAAAAAGATTGTAACCTATATCGACTGCTCGTATTGGCTCAGCGCAGGTCTGGCGCAGTGGCTCAAAAAAGGAACGCTCGTACAGCTCTTCGGGCGCATTGGGCTGAATGTCTATATCGGAAATGACGCCCGCGCGCACGGTTCATTGACCTTTCACACCTCGGATATTAAAATCCTTGTATTTGCGCAGGGGGAAACTGCAAAAGCCATTCCTGCACCCAAACAGCAGAAGGAATCGGATAATCCCGACGACCTGCCTTTCTAAATCCTATCTGCCATTCATTTTTATACACGCCTAAATACAGTATTATGAAAGCCTTACAAAAATCTTCTTATTCCGAGTATCGTGTAAGCGGTGCCTTTAACCAAATCATTCTGCGAAGCATCACTTCCTATGACGGCAAGCGCTCAGCACAGCTGAAATCCTTTTTTCTTGACTTGCAGAGAGGCGGGTGCATCAGCGGGATGATTTCCGAATTCATCTATCACGATGACTGCAAAACCTTTTACATCGAACATATCGATGACCTTGAAAATATCAGAACCAAACTGGAGGAAGCCATCGGCGAACCGATCGAGAACCGCTTTCAGACCCTGCACTACACTTTTGTATGCTGGCTCTGCTTTGAGGAATACTGCTATGACCTGTATACAAAGCTCTTTGAGTGAAATTTTCAAACTTGACTATCTTCCTATGAAAGCTTCTGAAAATTTTAGAAAAGCCATAGAGGGCTATCTCAGCACCTTGGCGCAGGGCGATACAGCCTTTGCGCCACACTATGGAAAAGCTTCCAAAAACTTGGAAAGCTGTCTGAACTACATCTTCGGCGAGGTCAAAAAAACAGGCTTGTGCGCCTTTGACAATCAGGAAATCTTTGACATGGCAGTCAACTACTACACCGATGATTCCATCGGCACGCCCGCACCGATTGCGTGCAGAGCCGTGGTGCAGACCCCTGCACCCGCAGACCTGTTCTCACAGCCTGCAGTCCCTGCTCTGCCTGTCAAAAGCGAACCTGCTCCAACAGTAAAAAAAGATGTAAAACCTGCGGTGCAGACCGCCCTGACCCTCTTTGACCTATGATACCCAAAACCAGCATCGAAAAACAGCTCACTGCTTTGAGCGCCTCCCTTGCGCCGATAAGACCTGAGGTTTTCGCGTGGGCGGAAAAAAGCATCTTTCTGAAATGGGGCGTGCTCTCGCGCTCCAAATTCTACTGTTTGCAGTGCGCCCACGTTTGGAAACCCTCCTGCCAAAGCACCTGCGATAAATATGTGTCCTGCCCTGCCTGCTCGGGCAGGCTCAAAATGATGCCCTATAATCAGGTGCATTTCAAGGAAACCGAATACTTTGCCGTTATCGAGAGCTGTGCGGGGTTTCAGGTGGTACGTTTGGTCATTGCCTACAAACACATGAAAAAGAATTTCACGCCGACCTATTTCCACAAAGAGGTCATGCAGCATTGGATAAACCCAAAAGGCGAAGTGCGCACCTTGGCGCTCTCCACCAATGTGTTTTCCAGCACGCTCGATGCATGGAAATTCTATTCCCCGCTTGAAATAAAGCCAAAGGATTTCATCCGCAATGCCAAATACTACATCAACCCCTTCAAGGTTTATCCGCAGATGAAAGTGCTTCCGATTTTAAAACGCAACGGCTTCAAGACCTCGGTTTACGACATCGCCCCGCACCTGCTCTTTGCATCGCTTCTGTCCGATCCCATAGCCGAGACCCTTTTGAAATCCCGACAGCTGAACCTGTTGCAGTATTACCTCGGTGCATCGCGACAACAGATAAGACGAAATTGGATTGCTGTAAAAACGGTAATCAGGAACAGTTACAAAATTGCTGATGTGCCAATTTGGGAGGATTATTTGGAGCTGTTGCGTTATTTCAAAAAAGACCTTTCCTGCGCCATGCACGTATGTCCCGTTAATTTGGGCGAAGCGCACGACTATTTAGTCAAAAAGAAAAGGGAACTGCTCAGAAAGAAAAAGCTCCAAGACCTGCGCCTTGAAATAGAAAAGGCGCAGAAAAAATACGCAGGCGAAAAAAAACGTTTCTTCGGTCTGCTCTTTAAAGAGAATGAACTGAGCATATCCGTAATCGAGAACGTAAGGGATTTTATGACAGAGGGCGACGACCTGCACCACTGCGTATTTGCCAACGAGTATTATGATAGAAAGGATTCGCTGATACTCTCGGCTAAAATGGACGGGGAATCCGTGGAAACCATTGAAATCTCGCTCAGCCGTATGGAAGTCCTGCAATGCAGGGGATTGAAGAACAAGCCGTCCAAGCACCACAAAAAGATTCTGAGCCTGCTTGGTCAGAACCTGTATCAGATAAGGGACCGTCTGAAAAAACGCAAAACCAAAGCCGTTCACTCCTAAGCCGATAATACTATCGGCTTTTTTTTGGCGCGCAGACACTTGAAGGTACAGTATCCTTATCAGAATCAGCAATCCCTTTTGGGACAACATGTTAATTAGATAATAATCCGCAGTTTTCCTGTAAGCCCGAACCAGCCTTCATGGCTTAATTTTAAGGTAACATAATTTTAAAAAATAGGAGTCATGGAAAATTTACATAATTACAGCGAAGAGGAACTTAAAAAATGCCCATACAACCAGCAGCTCAGCGCGGCAGAGGATAAAAATGCGGAACAGGATGCCAATACTGGAGATTGGGATGATGAGCGCGACCAGGACGGGACAGACCCGGACCGCTACGAAGAAGAAGGCGGAAACAACAACTCGGGCGGCGCGGGAAGTTCAGGAAGCGCAGCCACCAACAGCTAACCTAAAGATCAATTTAAAAATATAACATATGCAGACTACAGCACTATCACAGTCAAAAAACAGGGTAAATGTATCGAAACTGGAACGCGTCCTGATGACCGTTGCCGGTTCCTATCTCCTATACAAAGGGCTTTCACAGGAAAAGAAAAATATAAGTCAGATTACCTCAGGCGGCGCCATGCTAGCTAGGGGGATCAGCGGCTACTGCCCGGTATACAGCGCCGTGGACCATCTGAAAAACGACAAGGGCTCTAATGTCAACATCAGGACAAAAATAACCATCGACAGGCCCATCAGCGAGGTATATGCCTTTTGGCGCAATCTGGAAAACCTTCCCAAATTCATGGACCATCTGGAGTCGGTTAAAACCATAAGCAGCACCCAGTCCGAATGGACTGCAAAAGGGCCTGCAGGCATCGGATCGCTGAGCTGGAAAGCCGAAATCATCAAAGACCACAGGGAAAAACTCCTGAGCTGGCAGTCCATAGAAGGCGCGCCGATAAAAAACTTTGGAAAAGTACTTTTCAAGGCTACAGGAAACGCTACAGAAATAGAAGTCACGATTTCCTACCGCGCACCCCTTGGCATCGCCGGACAGGCAACCGCCAAACTGCTGAACTCTTTGTTTGAAAAGATCGTCCACGACGACATTGCAGGGGTGAAATCGTATCTGGAGAACGGAAAACACTAAACAGGACTTGCCCGTTTTGTAAATAAACCTTTTGGGATTGCCCAAAAGGTTTTTTTTTGGATCTAGATTCGCTTTGCCGCTTTGGAAAGCGACGCCGCCATGGCTCCCGCATCCTTGGCATAATGGCGCTGGTAGTAATGCAGAAGCTGGGTCTTGGTCCGTTTTTCGCCTTTGGCATGCCCCTGCCAGATCACCCCAAGCGAGGCATAAGGCGGAAGCGTGATGCCGATGCTGCAGAAAAAATTGGCTATGTTTCCCGTCACATGCTCCACACCGTCGGAATCCCCCGTGATCACCACCCCGCCAATTTTTCCCTCCAGCGGCGAATCTTCCCCCGCAAGGATCTTGTCATAGACCTCGTCCAGACGCTCTATGCAGCGCTGTAGCTCCGAAGAATGGCTGTTCCACCATAAAGGGGTGGCAAAAATCATAATCTTAGCTTCGAGTATTTTCTGGTATACAGCCGGCCAGTCGTCTTTTTCGTCCATGTGCAGGTAGGTCCCTGAAACGATATGATGGTCAGCGAGCTTGATGACCTCATACTCTATTTTTTCCTTTTTAAGATACCCTCCCAGAAATTCAACAAGGGTTACGGTACTGGACCTGCCCTTTTTCTTGAGCGTCCCTAAAAGTATAATCGCTTTCATAATTCTGATGTTTTAAATGTTGTGATGCTTCTTGTGGCTGGTAATCAAAAAAATAAACCTGCGGCCAGCAAATGCCGCAGGTTCAAAAACATTAATAATCAACCAAGGCTGTAGAGGTACAAGCCTTTATCTAAATCAGGCTTTTGGTTAAAAGAACCTGCGTTTTTTCATTTTTTATTCCCCGTCTGGCTGTGCGGGGAATCAACAGGTTTGGACTGCGAGGAGCCGATCTGTCTGAGATAGATTGAAAAGACGATAATGGCAAATACCGAAAGGAACTCGCTCTGCCAGTTCTGGAAAGATTCAAACCAGAAGCGAGAATCCCCGATATACTCCCCTGCTGTTTCTGCCGGCTGGCCTTTCTGCGCAAGCTCACGGTTTTCATCCTTTAGGCTGCCGTAAAAATGTGCGGCAAAGCTCAGTACGAAAAGCAGCAGCAGGGCCATGGTAAGAGAATGCTTGTATAAAGCCAGTATCCACCCTCCTTTTTTGACCGCCCAGGGCGCATCTTTTCTTTTCGCCGAAGGCTCCCTGTCAACCTCTTCCTCCTTGTCAAAATCCTTGGACTCTGAAGAGCCTTTCTGCTGCAGGAAGATCGTCAGCACTACCAGCAGCGCCATCTGAAGGAACTCGCTTTCCCAATTCTCAAAAGTGGCCTCTATGAAATGACCCGTGCTGAAATACGAAAACAGGCTGATGCGGGCACTGCCCTCTTCCAGAAGCTCCTTGTTGTACTGGGCGAATCCAAAGCCGATCTGTCCTGCAAATGAAAACAGGAACAGCAGCAGAAAACAGATCGACAGCCCGTTATTGCGTATTAATTTTTTCATAGTTTCCCTAATTATAAACCGATTAGTTTCCTGACTGATAGCTGTCTGCAGCCGTGAATAAAAGTACAGAACCAAGATGCGTTACCCCTTATACAATTACAGTCGTTTCTTACATTATTTATCGGATTAAAAATATAAGTGATTATTTTTCAACAACTTAAAAACGGTAATTGTATAACAAGCAGACGAAATCGTGTAACCCGAACCGTCTGGGTAAAGGTAAATTTGATAACCTGAAACCGGCAGGAGCGTCTTACACGTTACGATGCTTCGCCGCACTTCTTCTTTATCAGGTCTTACTTAACCCATAATCACTACATCTTATGAAAAATTTGCAGGATGAAAAGCAGAGGGATCTGCTGATCAACAAATCAGACGGCACCAATAAATTCCTGACCACCGATCAGGGTGTGAGAATCAACGACGACAATAATTCCTTAAAAGCCGGAGAAAGGGGCCCATCCCTGCTCGAGGACTTTATACTCAGGGAAAAAATTACCCATTTTGACCACGAGCGTATCCCCGAAAGGATTGTGCACGCAAGGGGTTCGGGCGCACACGGCTTTTTTGAAGTGACTAGTCCGATACCACAGCTTACCAAAGCGGGATTCCTTCAGGAAAAAGGACAGAAAACACCTGTTTTTGCAAGGTTCTCCACCGTGGCGGGATCCAGGGGCTCAACCGATCTGGCCCGTGATGTCCGCGGATTTGCCGTGAAATTTTACACCCAGGAAGGCATATATGATCTGGTGGGCAACAATGTTCCTGTCTTTTTTATTCAGGACGCCTCTAAATTTCCGGACCTGATCCATGCCGTAAAACCCGAGCCCCACAATGAGATGCCACAGGCGGCATCCGCCCACGATACTTTTTGGGATTTCATCTCCCTGATGCCCGAGTCCATGCACATGATCATGTGGGCCATGTCCGACCGCGCCATTCCAAGAAGCCTCAGGATGATGGAAGGTTTCGGGGTGCATACTTTCAGGCTGGTTAATGAGGCAGGGGAATCTTCTTTTGTGAAATTCCACTGGAAGCCCAAACTCGGCACCCATGCCGTGGCCTGGGACGAGGCGCAGAAAATCTCAGGGAAAAACGCCGATTTCCACAGGCAGGATCTTTGGGAAGCCATAGAAGCAGGCAATTTTCCCGAATGGGAACTCGGCATTCAGGTCATTCCCGCCGAAGATGAAAACAAGTATGAATTCGATCTTCTGGACCCCACCAAACTGGTGCCCGAGGAACTGGTGCCGGTTAGCATTATCGGAAGGATGGTGCTCAACCGGAATCCCGACAATTTCTTTGCCGAGACAGAACAGATAGCCTTTCACCCGGGACATGTGGTGCCGGGGATTGACTTTACCAACGATCCGCTGCTTCAGGGACGTCTGTTCTCCTATACCGATACCCAGCTCTCCAGACTCGGAAGCCCGAACTTCCATGAAATCCCGATCAACCGAAGCATTGCCCCTGTGCACAATAATCAGCGCGACGGGCATATGCGCCAGGAAATCAACACCGGAAGGGTGAGCTATCATCCCAACTCCCTCGGGGGCGGATGCCCATATCAGGCAAAAATTGCCGAGGGAGGCTTCTCCAGTTTCAATGAGCGCATCGATGCGCATAAAGTAAGGGAAAGAAGCGAAAGCTTCAACGACCATTTCGGACAAGCCAAATTATTCTTCAACAGCCAGACTACTGTAGAGAAAAGCCATATTGTCAAAGCGCTTCGTTTTGAACTCGGAAAAGTCGAAACTGCAGCCATAAGGATCAGGATGCTGGGGCTTTTATCCCAAATTGACCAGCAGCTGGCCCAAAGCGTTGCCACAGGACTTGGGGCGCTCGTGCCGCCCATTTTGGAAACTCCCCCGAACCATGGGGTCTCTCCCGAAAATGAAAATGGGAATCAGGAATCACAGACCGTTGAGCAGTCCGTAAAATCTTCCGATGCGCTGAGCATGCTCAACAACCCGACCAATTCCCCTGTGATTGCTTCCCGTAAAGTGGCCATCATCTGCGCCGACGGGGTTTCCGAAGCTGCTGTTTCCAATATTAAAACGGCGCTGCTCAAACAAGATGCCAAAGGCTGTATCATAGCACCGAACCTCGGAGCCGTTCTGACTGATACAGACGGGGAAATTCATGCCGATTTCAGCTATTTAACGACCGCATCAGTACTTTTTGATGCCGTGTATCTGCCGGACGGGCTCGGGCTCAGCGTGCTTGCCGAAAGCGACGAAGTGAACGAATTTTTGAATGATGCCTATAAGCACTGCAAAGTGATAGCGGCTGACGGCCGTGCTGAAGCGGTACTAAGTGCAGCGCCATTTGCATCCAGAATCACAAATGAGGATCAGGGAATCATTATCAGCTCGCAGGCTGCCTCTGAAAAATTTGCCTCCGATTTTATAGCGGCAATGGGAAAACACCGTTTCTGGGAACGTGAACCAAACCTTTACAATTAAAAATCTAAATAGAAGATCATGAAAAATTCAGATAAACCAAAAGATGCAAAACCTGCAGAAAAAAGCAGTAAAAACAACATCGTTGCACCGGCAGCAGATGCAGCCACAGAATTGAGAACATTATTTATCGACAGCCTAAAGGATATCTACTGGGCTGAAAATGCCCTTGTCGGGGCACTGCCGAAAATGCAGGCGAACGCCTCCGCGCCGGCTCTTGCTTCAGCCATTAAGGAGCATCACGCCGTAACCCAGAATCAGGTTGCAAGGCTCAAAGAAGTTTTTAAACTGCTGGGCGAAAAGCCTGAAGGAAAAAAGTGCGAAGCGATGGCAGGCCTTCTAAAGGAAGGCGACAGCATTTTGGAGGAAACACAGCCCGGCCCTGTCAGGGATGCCGGCATCATAGCCGCATCACAGAAGATAGAGCACTATGAGATCGCCACCTATGGCACTCTTGCCGCCTTTGCCAAAACGCTGGGTGAAAACGATGCCGCCAAACTGCTCACCCAGACGCTGGCCGAAGAGAAAGAAGCCGACTGCGTGCTGAGCAATACCGCCCTTAATGCCATAAATTTTGCGGCCGCAGAATAATTTTTATTGCATCGCCTTAAAAGCAATTCCAGCACGCCCCATATCCGGCAGAAATCGGCCGTGATTTTTTATCCTCACTGCATCAGGTATAGGATTTGATACAGGTAAAGACGCAGCAGCAGATCTGCTGCCGCAAATGCAGGATTGCAAAATTTAAAAATGATAATCAATGAGTTTGCAGAAACTTCAAAACAGACAGCTATGGAAGTTAAAAACAATATATCGCTCCAAACAGCCCTTACAGGCATGGGAGCAGTTCTGGCAGCTGCAGCTATAACCCTATTTTTTCCAATACTATGAACACAGAACAGACACATCCATCAAATGGATCGGAAGATCCCAATACAAAATACCCGAGACCGCCTTTTAAAGAGCAGTCGCAGCCTTGGCCTGGTCTTGTCAGCAGAATGGACCCTAGGCCAGACCACGGTGAAAAAAGCTATAAAGGCTCAGGCCGCCTGAAAGGGCGAAAAGCCCTGATCACAGGAGGCGACTCCGGTATGGGAAGGGCAGCCGCCATCGCCTATGCAAGGGAAGGCGCCGATGTGGCCATCAATTATTTTCCGACCGAAGAAGAAGATGCCAAGGAAGTAATCCAGCTCATCAGGGCTGAAGGCAGAAAAGCCATTGCTATTCCCGGGGATCTTAGAGATGAAGCCTTTTGCGCACATCTTGTGCATCAGGCAGCCAAGGAACTCGGAGGCCTAGACATCGTAGTGAATAATGCCGCCAGGCAGCAGACCCATGCCTCCATACGGGATATATCCACAGAGGAATTCGACTGGACCATGAAAACCAATATTTATGCGCCTTTCTGGATCATCAAAGCAGCCCTTGCCTATCTCAGAGCCGGATCGTCCATAATTGGCACAAGTTCTGTACAGGCCTATGCCCCTACTGAGGATCTATATGATTATGCACAGACCAAGGCCGCAACAACAAATTACATCAAATCGCTTGCCAAACAGCTTGCGCCAAAAGGGATCAGGGTCAACGGGGTTGCTCCGGGACCAGTATGGACGGCCCTTCAGGTGAGCGGCGGTGCCACAATGGAAAAACTGAAGGAATTTGGTTCGATGACGCCGATGGGCAGGCCGGGGCAACCGGCTGAACTGGCCTCCATCTACGTGCAGCTGGCCGCCAATGATGCCAGTTATGCTACAGGACAGATATACGGAGCAAGCGGCGGTGAAGGAAACCCTTGATTCAACAATAGTAATCCCGACAAAAAACAAAACCACCGCTTCAGTGGTGGTTTTATTTTTATAAGCAATGGGACTGATTTTAATATTCAGCTGCTGAACCTGCAGCACCTATTTGAAAGAGACCATGCCGGCAAGGTCTTCGTCATTGATAAAAGCAGAAATATACTGCTTCACTTCATTTCTCTGTTCAGCCGCTGTTTCGAAACTATTGATATGGAACTCATCATCCTGGTCCTGGATATGAATAATCTCAGTATAGCCTTTTGAAATCAGGCTGCCTTTGAGCTTAAGGATTGTGTGCTGCTGATGTGCATCCAAATCTTTTCTCACTTTCAGTTGTATCGCTTTTTCCATGGGTGAAAGATTTGTTATGGGTTTATGGGTATTGTCAGATCAAATATACTCCTTTCAATGGTAAGTTTTCTCCTATTTACTGTTAAAAAAAGGGTATTTCGAAAGTGAAAATTTTAAAACCGTGAAATGAAATTATATAAAACGCCAGACAGCAAGAAAATTAATTTTAAATATTAGCCGCATTCTAAAAAAACCGCTGCCAAACTATCCAAAAACAATGTCATGGAATACGAAAAACACTATTACGCGCCTGAGGGACTTGGAGCAGATAAAGAATCATACGAAGAAGACCTGCTGTTTTATGAGCTGGAGTGGGAAGAATAAAATTGCGTACTTTTACAACAACCATAGACCGCTGCAAATTACAGCATCCCTTCGCCTAAAACAACAGACTTGAATCAAGACCTAAATACTTCAGATTATTACTTTCTTCAAAATGGAGGAGAATCCGCCGAGCTGATTAGAAATATTGACTGGGAAAACCACCTTTTGGGAACACCTGAAAATTGGCCCGAAAACCTTAAAAATACTATTGCGACCATCGTATCCTCGAAATTTCCAATGTTCTTATGGTGGGGCGATGACCTGATCCAGTTCTATAACGACTCCTACCGCCCGAGCTTCGGCAATGAAGGGAAGCATCCCAAAGCCATGGGACAGAAAGGCATGGACTGCTGGCCTGAAATATGGGACTTTATTTTCCCGCTGATCACAAAGGTTTTAAGCACCGGAGAAAGCGTATGGTATGATGATCTGCTGCTTCCCATTTACCGAAACGGTAAAATGGAAGATGTATACTGGACCTTCAGCTACAGCCCGATCAGGGATGACGACCGCCTGATCAAAGGGGTCTTGGTGGTCTGCAATGAAACCACCGAAAAGGTAAATTACAACCGAAAGCTTACCGAAAACAGGGACGAACTCGAGTTTGCCATCAACGCCGCGGAATTCGGCACTTTTGACCTTAATCCGCTGACCAACAGCTTTTCCGCCAACGCAAGGCTTAAGAATTGGTTCGGCCTGAAATCGGAAGAGGAAATCCTGCTGCCCACAGCACTCGGGGCGATAGCCGACTGGGACAGGGAGCGTGTGGTCAACAGCATCCAGCATGCCTTGGATTACAATTCAGGAGGAAAATATGATGTGGAATATACCATCATTCATCCCCGCACCAAAAAACACCGCATCGTACACGCTCTGGGGAAAGCCTGGTTTGACCAGAACCGCAAGCCTTACCGCTTCAACGGCACGCTGCAGGATATAACCGAACATAAAAAGGCGGCCGAGGAACTTTATAAATCCAGACAGCTTACAGACCTTACCATAAAAAGCATGGGGCTTGGCCTTTTCAATGTCGACTTTGCCAATAACCATATCGAATATTCACCCGAGTTCAGCCTGCTTCTGACAGGGAAAAACAAACAGAATCTGAACCGCAAGGATTTCCTCAAATATGTGCATCCCGAGGACCTGCAGCTTCGCTCCCAGGCCATCCAGAATGGAATTGAAAACGGGACCTTTTTTTACACGCCCCGCGTGATATGGGACGACGGCAGCATACACCGCATTGCGGTATCTGCTGCGAGAATCTTAAGCCCGGAAGGAAAAGTATCCGCATTTTCAGGCACCATAGCCGACATCTCAGAGCAGGAAAAGAACCGCGACGCCTTGAAACTGGCTGAATCCCGTCTGGAGCAGGCACAGCGAGATGCCCAGCGGCTTTTCCAGAACGTGACCGACAGCTCGCCTACCGGCTTATGGCTTTCCAATACAGAGGGCATGCTTACCTATTTTAATAAAACTCTTATCGATTTTACAGGACTTCCCTATGAGGAGCTGCTGGCCGGCAAATGGACACGCGTCATTTTTGAGGAAGACTTCAAACAGACAAAAGAAGCCTATCTGAATGCCTTGGAAAACAAAACACACTTCGATGTGCTCTTCAGGGCAAGAAAACATACAGGAGAGCTGATCTGGTGCAGAGCCGCAGGCGACCCTTTTATGGACAGCGAAGGAAATTACGGCGGCTATGCGGGTTTCTGCATGGATATGGATGAGATTATCTCAGGGCGAAAAGCGGTAACCGAAAGCCAGTATCAGGTTACGGCCATGATTGAACAGTCGCCCGTAGGCATCTGCCTGTTCACCGGATATGATATGGAAATTGAGATCGCCAATGACATCATGATAGGGTATTGGGGAAAAGACCGCTCCGTTATCGGACAGCCATTTCTGCAGGCGGTGCCTGAACTCGAAGGTCAGCCTTTTATGGACATTCTGCGCGATGTGTACCGAACCGGCGAAACCTACTACGGCCGCGCTATGCCGGCAGACCTGAAGCTTAATGGAGAAATAAGCACCTATTACTTTGAGTTCACCTACACTCCTATACGGGATTCAAAAGGTGAAATCTACGGGGTAATGGATATTGCCGTTGATGTGACCGATCAGGTCATCGCATCAAAAAAACTTGAGGAGACCCGTATCACTCTGGCAGGTGCCGTAGAACTGGCCGAACTCTCCACCTGGTCTTTGGATGCAAAAAATAAAAACATAACCTGCTCCGAACGCTTTAAAGAGTGGCTCGGACTGGAAACCAATACCGCTGACCGCGAGCAGTTCCTGCAGCGGATCAGCGCACCGTACAGAAATAAAGTTGCCGATGCGCTCCAGGAAGCACTGGGCGGTTCGGCCGAACAATTTTATGACTATGAATTTGAAATCATAAACAAAATAACAGGACAGCACCGCATCATCCATGCCAACGCACAGGTGCAGTTCGGCAAGGAAGGACAGGTGGACTCGCTGAGCGGCACGGCGCAGGATGTGACAAAAGAACGCCAGCTGCAGCAGGAGCTCACCTTCAAGGTAAAGGAGAAAACCGCCGAGCTCCAGTCTGCAAATGCAGAACTGGAAGCCAACAACAAGGAATTATCACAGTTTGCCTACATAGCCTCCCATGACCTTCAGGAACCCATCAGAAAGATAAGCGTCTTCACCGATATGATGAAAAGCAATCTCGGCAAGAATCCGGAAAAAGTAAATTTCTACATCGACAAGATCCTGACTTCCTCCAGAAGGATGGAAAACCTGATCAAGGACGTGCTTCAGTTTTCAAAACTTTCCAGTATTTCACAGACATTTGAAAAAGTTGACCTCAATGATGTGATAACGGACATCCTGACTGATTTTGACCTGATCATTGAACAGAAAAACGCTGTGGTCCAGATTGGAGAGCTTCCCGTTGTGGAGGCCATTCCGCTTCAGATGTCACAGCTCTTCGGCAATCTGGTTTCCAATGCCTTGAAATATACCAAACCGGATACTGCTCCTCAAATAAGCATTACCTCAGCTCCTATGCCGGAATCCGAAAAGAGGCTTCATGCACTGAATCTGGAATTGGAATATATCAAAATAGAAGTATCCGATAATGGAATCGGCTTCTCGCAGCAGCATGCCGAGCAGATTTTCAATATCTTCCAGCGACTGCATGGAAACGACCAGTTTTCAGGCACGGGAATTGGACTTGCCATGTGCCGAAAAATCATGCAGAACCATAACGGCGAGATTACCGCTGCCTCACAGGAAGGGGTCGGAACCGCCTTTACTGTCATAATACCCAAAGAGCATGAAAAAAATGGGGCATTGCAGTAAAGTCACGGGGAAAACTGTATATTTACTTCCCCTTAAACTTAAATATGAAAACCATTTTTTTAATTGATGATGATCCCGACGACCGTGAAATTTTTCAGGAAATTCTGGGTGAGGAACATCCGTCAATTGTTTTTCAGCAGGCCGAGAACGGAGCCGCTGCCTTTGAGAAATTAAGATCGGAAGGTTTCACAAAACCGGATCTTATTTTTCTTGACCTGAACATGCCTATAATGGATGGACGGGCTTTTCTCCAGCAGATCAAAAAAGAAACAGACCTGCAGGATATTCCCGTAATTATCTACAGTACATCATCAAGCGACATAGACAAACAATTTGCTTCAGAGAATCAGGCATCACAGTTTCTAACCAAACAGTATTCCATAGAACTGCTGCGTCAAGACTTAAATAAAGCTGTTGAAAATTTTCTTGCCTAGCTTTTTACAGCCACGCCAATTTGAACTATAACAAACAAAAAAGGAAGTCTCTAGCTTTGCTAAAAGACTTCCTTTTTCTGCATTATAAAATACTTTCCTGCTCTCAGCTCTAATCGTGCAGCCTTAAAACTGATTAAAATTGAAGCAGCCCCATAATCTGAAACATCTGTAGTTTTCTACACTTCTACTTCCATGGATCAAGAACCACTTTCACGCAGCCGTCCTCACGCTTGTTGAAAATATCATAGGCATGTGAAATTTCTGATAACGGAAGGCGGTGCGTTATGATATCGTCGAGCTGTACCTTGCCCTGAACTACATATTCCAGTAGTTTATCGATATGTTTATGCGCTGGAGCCTGTCCGCCTTTTAGGATAATTCCCTTATCAAAAAACTGGCCTAACGGAAAATTATCGTAATTCACAGGATAAACACCAAGGACTGAAACGATTCCGCTTCTTCTAACCGCGCTCATACAGGCCTCCAAAACTTTGATGGACCCTTTCTCGAAATTGATGGTAGCCTTGATACGGTCGCCAAGGTTTCGGTCCGGTTCAAATCCCACAGCATCTATGCAGACATCTGCTCCGCGACCCTGAATCAGCGAACGGATCTGCTCAACAACATCTTTTGGCCCATCCTCCCATAAAATTGTAGTGCATCCTGTTGTGGCTTTTGCCTTATCGACTCGGTATTGAAGCGTGTCCACCACAATAACCTGTGCTGCCCCTCTCAGCCATGCGCTTTTTGCCGCCATCAGACCGACTGGCCCTGAGCCGAAAATCGCTACCGTTTCCCCTCCTTTAACCTCTCCCCAATCCACGCCGGTATAACCGGTAGGAAATATATCGGTCAGAAATAATGCCTGTTCATCGGTCAGGCTGTCCGGAACAACACGGGGCCCATAGTTCGCATAAGGAACACGGACATACTGCGCCTGTCCCCCATCATAGCCACCATAAAGATCTGTGTACCCAAAAAGGGCACCGCCTTTTCTGTAGTCAAGCCTCCCTCTGGTCCATAATGCTCCGGATTGCTGTGCTCGCAATTGCCCGGCATATCATGATTGCAGAAAAAACAATTCCCGCAGGCAATCGGAAATGTAACCACTACCCTGTTCCCCCTTTTAAGATGGGTAACTTCATTACCTACTTCTTCCACTATTCCCATAAATTCGTGTCCCAAGACCATAGGCCTGGGCTGTGGAAATCCGCCTGAAAAAATATGCAGGTCAGAATCGCAAATTGCCGTCGACGTTACTTTTAGGATGATATCATCTTTGGCGTTTAATTTCGGGTCATCAGCCGTATCATATTTTATCGATCCGGGACCATGTATAACAGCTGCTTTAATAATTGCAATTATTAAGATTAATAGAAACCTAAGTAACTGCTATTAAAACAGTTAAACTTACACAACATTGTTCTTTTCTTAAATAAGGACAACTATTGAAAAGGAACTTAAAATCAACGTAAAAACTAATTTTCTTAACTGACTATAATAAATCCGCCCAAAACAAGTCTGGCAAAATCATGGTGATAGTGGTTTAAAAAAGTAAATCCAGCAAAATAACACTCTAAGAGACTTAAGTTCAAAACTGTATAATTCATTTTTGGACAGTTGTAATACTGAAGTAGAAATATTTGAATCTAGGTGCAGAATCGGTGCATCCATTTTCAGTAGACAATTTAAAACACTGCAATAAAACTACTTAAAAGCTTAAGTTAGAAACATTACTAACTTCTTTTGCGCCAAGTAATAATATAAATATAAAGGGTTGTGACTTAGAATTAACTACAAAGAACCCTTTCCATGAAACAGTTACAAATTAACTGCTCGTAATATTGATGCTCTGCCGAGCCTTAAAAATTGATTTATCTGTGATCTAACTTAATAAAATAAATATTATGAAAGGTGCGAGCTTATTTTTAAATATTTTAAAGATTTGCCTTTATGTTTGCGTAGTGCCCTAAAACAGCTTGCTCGGGAGCCAAATCCGCAGATAAGCGACATTTTTTCAATAGATAGATTCTTTAATGTAGGGTCATTTATATTTTCTAGCAGGTATTGAATTCTTTTTAAATTTATATAATCGTTAAAATTAAACCCAAACTCGGCATTAATCAGATAAGAAATTTTATGCCGGGTAATTCCCGTTTCTTCCGATATCTGGGCCAGACACAAATCTTTATTTAAAAAAAGTTTTTTGGAATTCATGAAAAATTCTATTCTTACTAAGCATTCCTCTCTTTCTGCCTTGGTCAGTTTGCGAAACATCTTCCCCATATCCTTATTTTTTTTAAAAATTATTTCAATTTAATACGACTATTAGCGGTATAATGGTTGGGCGTAATTACCTGCAGATAAAACATGACTTCTCGAAATTGGCAGACTCTGAACTGCTACCTAAGTTCATATTATCCTCCACCACCGCTTGGAGCCCCATCATCTACCGAAGCTTCTTTACGCTTAAACGGCTTAATGGCTTTTGATAGCAGATTATTAAAAGTAAGATTCACTTGCAGGGCATTGTAGAGCTTATCAGCGGCAGAACGCGGCAAGTATTCATTGGCATACGAGACTTCAATCTGAAAATCCTTCGAAGCCTTATACCCCAAGCCTAAGGTGACCCTGTTGCGGTCAAAGAATTCTTTCCCGCTGATTTCACTTTCAGTCTTAAAATAAATCTCATCGGATAAAAATGCATATATGATATTTTTATCAATTTTATCTCCATTGATAGGATAAACGGCTCGGCCCTGAAGCCTGAAACGTTCCACCGCTTCAAAAATCCCTTCCTCATTCTGAATATTGCGGTCTTCAACCCTTGCCCTAATATTTACATTAAGCCTGTTGTGTTTTAATAAATTATAAGTTGCCTGCAGCGCAAACCTATATTCAGGAGCCTGGTTTTGATTGAGTTCCGGCACATTTACATTATAATAATACGCATAAAAAAAAGACAGTTTCCAGCGGTCGGCGGGATAATAATGTATCCAGGCACGCGCACTGAACTGTGTAAATCCGTAGAATATGGTATTATGATCCGGGACGCCGCTCGAGTTCAATCCAATGTCAAGCTCAGCGACCCATTTCTCATTAAGATCCCGGGTGAACGCATATTCATTCCAAAACTGCTGCAGCTTTTCTGTCTGCCCAGAAGCTGAAAAACCTCCTGCCATGCAGACCATTAAAATCCATTTTGAATACTTGCCCATAAGCATCGGAATTTAAATCCCCAAAACTGTTCTTTTTTTCATTTTGCCAAAGTTTAAACAGATAATGCATCTTGATCTTTTTGCACAATCTCTCTCAAATATTTTGAAGGAGACGCCCCTTTATGCTTTTGGAATGCCCTGAAAAAGCTCGTCCTGGATCCAAACCCGCAAATTTGCGCCATCTCCTGCAGCGATAGCCCCTTCCATTCTGGCTTGTCCATATTTTCCAATAAATATTCAATCCTTTTTAAACTAATATAATCGTTAAAATGAAAACCAAATTGGGAATTGATAAGATGGGAAATAATGTTGGGGGCAATTCCAGCTTCTTTTGCCACCTCTTTAATTTTAACATCCTTTCTGAGAAAAAATTTTCCAAAATTCACAGTATAATCTAATTCCAGCAGACACTCTTCTTTTGTATAAGGCACAGATTCGTAAAATTCCAACAGATCAGTTTTAATATCTTTAGGTTCAGCAAAAACCTCTGCACTGTTCTGATTCCGGAAAATATTTGGGGAAAAGTAAATCCCTCCAGCAATTAGAAATAAAACAGAAGCCGCCGTGGCGCAGCCCAATATATCTATAATATTATCTGCCAGAAATAAAAAATGATACGCAGACAGTGATAAGAATAATAAGAGGATAGCCAGATTAAAGATTCGGATCCAAGATAGAAACTTCCTGCCGACGATCGAGTTTTCCGCTTCAGTCAAGAGATTAAATTTTAAGATTTGTCCAGTTTGAAAAAATGCATAAGCCAGCCATATTGCGGACATTAGGGCAAAAAAGCGGCCTTTCAGAGCAATTCCACCTTCAGCCATAAATTTTAAACTGCTGACATTTCCAGTACAAGCAAGATCAACAGCAAAATACATCGCAAAAGGGAGAAAATGGATCCAGTCATACTCACTGCGGGCAATACCAGAAGAGAGCATATCCCTGACATAAAACAATGAGCATGGGGCAATCAAAAAGATAAAGGATTTTGACACTGCAAACAAAACCGGAAAGTTTTTGTAAGTTCCTGCAGACAGATAAAAACCGTAAAGGCATATCAAGACAAGACTCACCAGCAGAAACCCCAAATAGAGGCTCTTATGATACTGGCTCTGAAAAAAAAGCAGCAAAAAAGAAACGGCTGTCCCGGCAATTATTGCCACAAAAAAAAACATAGAAAGTATTATATCAATCATTGTTTCGTCTAAAATAAATATTTTTTTTCCTGTCAAGAAAGATCAAAAGACAGGCCTTTTTATTTTTAAAGCTGCCTTTATTCTTTTGCGGTCTGCAAAACAGCGCCCATCGGCATTTTTCAATTGAACTGTCAGGTCATTCTTTTGCTTTTTGTCTTGCATCTTATTTGGATAATCATAAACTGGAGTTCAATTATCTGTTTCTAACAATATAGAAAAGGATTTCCTCTTCCAGTTCTAGTGACAGGTTTTCAGATGCCGTTTTATGATGGAGATCTTTTTTGATCTGCTTCTCATAATTTTTTGCATTCGATACACAGGTGCAGTATTCATCACATAATGTTTTGAATTTTTTATCTGATTTATACATTTCTTTGATTGATTCAAAATACCCGGCGAATTTTATATTATATAACTCATCCGGCAGAGGCATTAGAATCGTTTTAAAATGCTTATGTGCCATATTTCCCGAAATTCCTAATTTAAAACTTCCTGAGCCTCAAATGGCACTTACATCGGCAGGTACCATCTAAAGCCTAATCGCACCCCAAAATTAGACGCGTTTCTCGGATACCCTTCAGACCTGTAGGCCATAATCTCAGGCTCGATATAGGCATTGTACTTTAACTTGCCTGACCATATGTATCCCACCCTGAAATCCATTGGAAGGGCCACTTTCCCTGTCTTATAATCAATCTGCCACTCGGGCTCAATCCCGGCATAGACACCGTTTGGCCAGGTATAAAACACATTGGGCTGCAAAACCGCATAAGCAGAGGAGCCGTACTTATCATTTCCGGATATCGAGAAAAAATTCTCCCAGATCCAATACATCTGCCATTTGCCCAGATCTGTGAAAGTGATCGTGAAAGCCGGGCCAAGACTCCACTGGGGAGAGCCCAGCTGATCATCGGTTCGTGTCGGAATCTGTATATTCCAGCCAGCCCCAAACTGTCCCCAATCTTTCTTGCTGAGAACAAAAAACTGGTTTAAAACCAGATCGCCCAATCCTGTTTTTCCGTCAGGTGCCGTATTTAAGAAAGTGATCACCCTTATCAGCTGGGGCACCTTAATCAAGAATCCCTCTTTCATGGGAATAATCCCTCTCAAGCGGAAGTTCTGTGCGAAACCATCCTGCCCTTCAGTCTTAAAAATAGCAAATTCTTCCAGTTGCAGCTGCCAGGCCAAGGTAGTTGGATTCATCACTTCCTGTGATAGCTTCACAGAAGTGCCGCCGCTCTGGGGCTCCTTATTTTCCTCAGTTTCCTGTGCGGATCCAGAAAAACATCCTGCAAACAAGAGTAATAGGAGCACTGTATAATCTCTCGCGTTTTCTGTTCCTTTGTTAAGCATTTTTAATTTCATAACTCGTATTTTAGTTTCCTCCTAATTGCCCGGAAAAATCACTTTCCAGTCGTTTTTCATATCCGCAAAAGCCCAGTTTTTGGCTTTGCCTTCGTCCAGTCCTTTATTAAGGGTGCCCACAGGAGATTTCCTGTCATAAGCCCACTCGCGGACAGAATCCGTGTGGTGGACATACAATTCAAAATTCTTGTATTTATTGGAAGCGGCCCACTGCAGCATCTGAAGGTCCCCATCTGAATTCCCGGCGGCAAAAACAGGTTTTTTTCCGATGTACTTTTCAATTGCGACAGGTTTTCCTTCCTTATCATCATTAAAATCCAATGCAGGCATTTTAGTAATAATGGGCTTGCCATTATTGTAATCATATTTTGCCTGAAGGGTGCTTCCCACTATCTGATCCTTTGGAATTCCGTAGACATCTTCCGCCCATGCGCGCATGAAATCAACTCCTCCGCCAGATACGATGAATACTTTAAACTGTTTATCCTGAAGGTATTTCACCAGCTCCAGCATAGGCTGGTAAACAAGTTCCTTATAAAGCTTTTTCTTTGTGGGATGCTGTGCGGTGCTGATCCATTTGCTGACATTTCCCTCAAACACATCAGTAGACATTCCTGCATGGCTGACGGCCACAATCTGCAGCAGTCCTGCTTTGCCCTGCTTCATCAGCTCTCCCATATTATTTTCCAGCACTGCCTTAAAAGGCTGCCTGTTCTTCCACTCAGGATGCTTGGGTGCCAGAGCTTTTACCTGATCCAAGGCGAAAAAAAGCTGGAAATAGAAAGGCTGCTCAGCCCATAGGGTTCCGTCATTATCGAAAGTTGCAATACGATCTTTAACTGGAATAAAATTAGGACTCTGCGAATTTGTGACATCTTCTATATATGCGGTTATATCCTTTTTCACTTTAGTATCATTCCATGAAGGAAGCGGATCACTTCCGGAGGCTGATGCCATAGTTTTTTCTTTAGCAGAACCATCTTCTTTTACGCCTTCTTTTTTGCATCCTTGGGCAGCAATCAGCAGAACAAGAAAAAAGACTAATCTAAAACTTAATGAATCGTTTATTTTTTTCATCTTATCTGATTTAATATTTCTGGTTGTCATTGTAGGAAACTTTAATAAAAAAACTGGAATCTCAGCTCCTTCTTTATTAAAGCTAAATATTTATTTTATTGTTTAAAATCATTAGCCCCCTTCATACCTTTTGCTAAAACTTTTTTTCTGCCCTGCTTTTACAAAAAAAATTTTTTCTTTATATATGCCCCTGCCTGCTTTTGGCCTAAAAGCCAATGCATAAAAATAGGATACAAAAAACTATTGAAGAAAGGATTAGAAAAAAGAGCCAGCTGCTTATTTGCAAGCATAGCCGACCCTTTCTTTGAGAGGTTATTTTTACAATAACGGCCAAATGATATTTTTTTAATCTTTGTCCTGCATTTTATCACCCTCCGCCGCTTCTTTTTGCAGTAGTTGTGGCTTTAAGTTTTTCCTGAACATTTTTCATCATTATATAATCATTGATTGTTATTGGTCCAGGATACATTTGGCTCTGCAATGGACTTGGCGGATACTTTTCATACGTTTTGACAAAATCCGCAAGAATGTTTTGAACAGTTGGCAAAAACCATGTCTTCTCGGTAAAGTTGTTCATAAACAGATCATAGCGTTCTTGGGGATCTGCCCATAAATCAAATATCTGCGGTACGGTGGCCACATAGCTTGCCGGCCCTTTCCACCCTAAATTGGCATCTACAGCCAGACCTCCCGTATGGGCGCCATCATCGCCGCGCAGATTAAATACCGCCTTGAATTTGCCAATTCGGATTGCTCCCGGAGCCAATTCGTCTTCCGTAAAATAAAGCCACATATTTCTTTTTGATTTGCCTGTGCCAAATAAAACCGGCGACATATCATAGCTGTCAAAAATAGTCGGTTTTCCTTCCCTGTCTACAGTCGGCAGCTCCTGTCCTGATAAAGCGGCAAATGTTGCCATAAAATCAAGTGTTCCTAAAATGTCGCTGTTCTTGCTGTTTGCCTTGATTTTTCCAGGCCACCAAGCCAGTGTAGGAATACGGCTGCCACCTTCACGATCAGTTCCTTTTGTTCCTCTAAAAGGCGTATAGCCGCAGTCAGGGTATACGTCCTGCCAGGTGCCGTTATCCACTGTATAGATAACCAAAGTGTTTTCTGCAATTCCAAGATTGCGCACCTCGTCCATGATGCGGCCTATTCTTGAATCCAGCTCGACAATACAGTCGGCATATTTATTTTTTCCGGCAGATTTCCCCACATAATCCGGATGGGGCAGGTTAGGCTGATGGTTTTTGGCAAAAGAAATTTCCATAAAAAAAGGCTTGTCCTTTTTAGCATTCTCTTTCAGCCATTTTATGGATTCCTCTTCCGTATACTGATCTAAAAACGGAATCACTTTTCCATCGATTTTTCTGACTTCCCTGTATGGTTTGCCTGCCTCTCCCTCGAGTGCTCCTTTAGTCCCTTTGACCCATTGTGCTCTAATATCTTCAGGCATGTCCGCATTCCAGTCCGGATCTGTATAGGTGTAGGCATTCAAGTGATATAAAGTCACGTTTTTCATCACATCAAACCCCTGCGCAATTGGCATAGAATAGTCTTCCTCGCCAAGATGCCATTTCCCAGCGAAAAAAGTATTGTAATTTTTGCGTTTCAATAAAGACGCCAAAGTCCATTCGGCTTTTGGAAGCCCCCCTCCATCTCCTGGAAAAGCAACTGTTGTCATACCGCTGCGGTTGGGAATTCTTCCCGTTATTAGGGCAGCTCTCCCGGGTGTGCAGCTTGGCTGGCCGTAAAAGGACCAGAACTGCATGCCTTCGTTTGCCATGCGGTCAATATTGGGAGTTGCCGCCCCTCTGGCTTCCCCTCCTCCATAAGGGCCTAAATCGCCCCATCCGGTATCATCCGACAGCAGAATGATAATATTCGGGCTTTTCTTGGTCTGGGCATCAATAGCGGCGCAGGTAAATAACGACAGCGCCAAAATTGATAATAGATGTTTTCTTTTTTTCATAATAAGAGATTTATAATTACACAAGAGATTAAATTTGCATGTCATGAAAGTGCTGCCCTATAAACGCCGATGTAAAAATCTATGTTTAAGGTGCCACTCATTTGAAGGAATTATAAATTTAAAGAAAGAACCTACACACAATACCGATAAAATGGTTGCATTTTATAATTTGAAACATAAAAGTAAAAAGTGCAACCAATTTATATCTGCCAAAAATCAAAAATTGTCAATTACGGACCATACAAGATTTGTGCATGCCCTAAGTAATCAAATCAGCAATACGATGCCAAGTTCATATTTTACCATATCGCCAGTAGAGGCTAAAAAAACAACTAAAAATAAGCGCTTAAGATACTCCTAAGCGTTTAATTTTCTTATGCTGGATATCCGAATGCCATGCTTATCCATATTGGCCTAAAACTTAGCAGCAAAAAAAAATGTAATTTTGAATATCGACTTAAAAAAAGAGCGCAATATTTATCTTTGGAGATGACTTAGACATAGATTATGAAAAATATTACAGATATATTCAATTTAAGAGAAGGAGAAGGAGAAGAAGACAGGGCAAAAACTTTGGAAAACGTAAAGAAGAATATAGCTTTCAGAGGGGCGAACCTTTGGATTTTAGCCTGTGCCATCATCATAGCATCAGTTGGTTTAAATGTAAACTCAACAGCTGTCATCATTGGGGCAATGCTTATATCTCCACTTATGGGTCCAATCGTCGGAGCAGGATTTGCACTTGGCATTTATGACTTTTCTTTACTGAAAAAATCACTTAAAAACCTGCTTAATGCAACAGCAGCAAGCCTTATAGTTTCTACCCTCTATTTTTACCTGAGCCCCTTCAAGGAGGTGCATTCCGAATTGCTGGCCCGGACCTCTCCCAATATATATGACATTCTTATTGCTTTTTTTGGAGGCACTGTAGGGGTAATAGCTGCAACTAGATCAGAAAAAGGGAATCCCATTGCCGGAGTTGCCATCGCCACCGCGCTTATGCCCCCTCTCTGTACAGCGGGTTATGGCTTGGCCACAGCACAATGGCCTTTTTTTCTGGGGGCAGTATATCTGTACTGCATAAACTGCGTGTTTATCGGAATTGCTACGTTTTTAATTATAAAGTACCTAAATTATCCTGCTGTAAAGCAGATAGATGAAAAACATCAGAAGAGAGTAAAATACTTTGTTGCCTTTTTAACCGTAGTAATGCTGCTGCCAAGCAGTTATCTGGCCTACTCACCGTATCAGGAACAATGTAGCTAGAGAAAGAATTAAGCAAGAATAAAATTGATAGCCGCCAGCTATTAAAAGAAACTTCTGCGCTATTTCCTTCTGTCACCTCCCTGTCAGTAGCAAAAACTGCCTTGACTACTCAAACGGACAGCGCAATTGCTTTAACTTCTGTAATATATGATGGAATTAGAATCCTTAATACGGCTGAGAGTGAGAAATTAAAAAACTGGCTAAACCAAAGACTGGCTGGCAAAAATACCTTGGTTTTTAAAAAACAATAGCCAGGAAACTGATTTCCATATAAATGGACAAGAGGTTTCGCTTAAGAAAGTAAATTTTTCTCGTTTCTTTTTAAACAAACTAAAAAATTATAAAAACACAAACAGGTCGAGCAGTTCGGCAAATTCTTCCAATTATGCCATAAAAAGCTAAGCCAATTTTTATGAAAGACTAACAAGAAGGGCATGGCTTTATGAATGCAGATGGGAACTTATAAAAGTAATTGAAAATATATTTTAAAATTCTGAATCATTTGTATTTATGATTCAAATCACTGCTAATAAACATTTCATTATTCTCTTCGGAGACAATTTCCAGAAATCTTTCATAATGCTTTAAAACATCTGAAATAAGTTCATTCTTAGTAAATAACTGCACGTCATAACCTTCTCTATCATCACCAAAATAAGATTTCGGAAAATGGGTAACATTGTCGTTTACTTCAGGAAGGTTTTGGTCAGCCAAAAGATAATCGGAAACAATTCTTGATTCATTTTTAACGCCATAAAGAAAATTATTGACGATATCGTGCTTGATTTCAATTTCTATCCTTAGAGGATTTTCATAGCAATTGATCTTGGCCTCAATATTGCTGTTTGCAAATTCAGATTCCAATTCTGAGAAAGCATCCTGGATTGTGGTATTGATAAATTCATCAACATATGATTTATCATGGAAAGAAACAATCTGCTTGAGGCGTTCTTTCCAAGATGCTCCCGACCAGGGAACCGTAGTACGCGAAAAATCTTTTTCATAATACTTTCTATCTACAGAAAGTGCTTTCAAAAGACTTACGATAAAGAGCAGCATTATTATCGAAAAGGGAAGCGCCGTAATGAGCGTCATACTCTGCAATGCTGCTAATCCACCTGCATTGAGAAGCATCAATGCAAGCACTGCCAATAGAATCCCCCAACCTATTGTCTGCCATTTTGGAGAATTTTCAGCATTTTTGGTTGCAATGCTGTTCATTACAAAAATCCCGCTGTCAGCCGAAGTCACAAAGAAGATGATAATGATTGAAATTACGATGAAACTCAACGCTCTTGTCAGAGGGAGATATTCCAAAAAACTAAACATCAAAGCATCGGGATTACCCGCTAATGCAGTGAGTGTTCCGTTGGCTGTATGCAAATCAAACCAAATGGCACTGCCTCCAAAAACAGACATCCAGATAAAATTAAACAGAGTCGGCAATATCAGAACAGCTCCGATAAACTCCCTAATAGTTCTCCCTTTCGAAATTTTAGCAATAAAAAGCCCGACATAAGGGGACCAGGAAATCCACCAAGCCCAATAAAGAATGGTCCAGTTATAAAACCACGGCTGGGCATTTTCTTCGTAAATGTGCGTATTAAAAGTAAGGCTGAAAAAACTATTGATATAAGTCCCAATTCCTTCAGTAAAACTGCCAATAAGATAAACCGTCGGCCCCAGAATCAATACAAAAAGAAGCAGTAACATTACACTTACAATATTGATTCCGCTGAGAATTTTGACCCCTTTATCCAATCCGCTGACCGCCGAAAAAATGGATAAAGAAACCAATACAGCAACGATCAAGACCTGATAGACAAAACTGTTTTCCGGCACAACATTAAGCGTCTGTAATCCTGAATTAATCTGCACTACACCAAAACCCAGCGTTGTGGTAATTCCAAAAAATGTACTGCAAAGCGCAAAAACATCTATTACATTTCCCCACTTCCCCTTAATTTTATCTTTCAACAATGGATAGAAACAGCTCCTAAGAGAAAGCGGCAGACGGTATCGATAGGTAAAATAAGACAAAGACAGCCCAACCACTCCGTAAATTGCCCAAGCATGAATTCCCCAATGGAAAAAGGTATAAAGTTGGGCATTCTGTGCTCTTTGAACAACAGATTTTCCAGCAAAAATTTCATTTGAATAATGTTGCATCGGTTCTGCGACACTGAAATACATCAGACCGATGCCCATACCAGCTGCAAAAAGCATTGAAATCCAAGAGAAAAAAGAGTAATCCGGCCTGCTGTTATTTCTTCCAAGCCGGATATTTCCGTATTTGCTCGCCATCAGATAGATCAAAAACAGCACAAAAATGGTAACCGACCAGACATACACCCAGTTCAGATTAACGAAAATAAAATTTTTAACCGCATTGAGAAGTTCTTCCGTAAAATCTGGAGCAATAGCAGAAAGCATACAAATACCAATAATAAAAATTAAACTGGGCACCGTAACGCCCCTGCTGAGTGTTGTTCTTATTTTGGAAAAGTGCTGCATATAATTTTTTTATTTTAAGTTAAACGCAAAATAATCAGAAAAAAATCTGACATAAACCTTAAATTCCAAAGAAATAGAATACTAAATGCAGAGCTGTTATAAACGAAGTTTTACTAAAGAGATAAAAGAGCTACCTAACAAATATAGGAAAAATAAATCAAAAACAGGAATTCGGGCAAATGAAGCAAGAAAAAAGAATCTTTATTGGAAACGTTGTGTAATGGACTTGATGCCATTTAGGCTATTATACACTTGAGCTTTTAATTTCTTATTCCAAAATATTCAGTATTTTTAATATATTTGTCATACAAAAAAAAAGAATAATACTACTGTCTTTTAATTTGTTAGTATTTTAATTTTTGTGAATTACTTAATATTGAAATAATAAAAAATTGAATTTTGGGTGCAGAATCGGTGCACGTTGGTCAAAGACATTATATAAAACCTAGCATAGACAGGACTTCAGCGATAAAGTTCGAATCCTGCTCTCCCCACAAAAAAGTCCTAATGAAAATTAGGACTTTTTTTATATATACAAAAACCCGAAAATCCTTAGATTCACAGTTTTTTTTCTTTATAATGCTTTCCAAATTTTTTAAGACCGCCCAAAATTTCTGTGACAAAATCGTGAGTTCTGTTGCATCTGCCATATCAATTAAAGATAAATCAATTGCCTTAAAATTATGCAACCAATTTACAAAATGATTTGAACATACTTGTTCCTGGCTTAATTAAGCATCTGATTCTTTCTCAACATATCTACAACTTACTTTTATATAGGTTTCATCTATTCGCCAGCTGGCTCCTATACTATGTTCTTTCTCTTCTTGAGTGCCGAGTCACTTAGAGTCGAAAATTTAAATACCCAACACCAAATAGTAGTGTGATCAACTGTTATTCCGTGCATTTTCATTATTTCCTCAACATCACGGTAACTCAATGTAAATCGCAATTTGAAATAAATGGTTTGCAAAATAATAGCTTTGGGATAACAATCACGTTTGGTATTCATTTAATGTATTTTTTAGATTTCAAGATAATAGTTATGTAACAGATACGACAGAAGCCTAAATTCATAGCTATAAAAAGATAAAGAAAAAAAACACTTTAAAATTTGTTCAAGAATCCTGTCTCATACCTTTTTGCATATTTGAAATGCAAAAAATAGTGAGTATTCATATAAATAATTTTCAATATATGAGATTCCAAACTGATATAAATATGACAAAAGCCTGATTGCGCAATCAGGCTTTTCAAAAATATTTCACATTAATTTTAAAAAACTTTTTTTTTACAATAACTAAAATAAAAAAACAGTTCAAACTTAAATTAAAAAGCAAAGATGCTCAAGGTCTCATTATTGGTTCATGCTTAAATAAAGATAACCCGCAGTTGTTACTTCTTTTTGATCTGAATTTTGATATCTGAGAATATAGTAGTAAGTACCAGTTGGAAGTCCTTTGCTTTGATTGATCACTGCTCTTCCATTGGAATACCCCTCAAAAGCATTGTTTTGATTATTGTATCCATCGGTATGAAAAACAATTACTCCCCAGCGGTTATAAATTTCAACCGTATTGTTTGGGTAACATTCAATACCATCAATTTTAAACCTATCATTTACGTTGTCTCCATTTGGAGAAAATGCATTATGAACGACTACTTGACAACCCACTATATCAAGAACTGTTGGATCATTGTCCTCATTAGTTGGCGACGATTTATCTGACAAGTCACTAACATCTTCCCCATTAGGATTTACAGGTGTTGGAGGTCCTTTCGCTTCCGCCAAAGCCTGATTGACAACTTGACCTTTTGCTAAATCATCTGAAGTGATAATGTACTGAGCTCTGTACAGCCATTTCTCATTTGTGTCTAGATAACCATTTGAATTAAGGTCTCCCGTTTTACTGCTCGAATCTACAGGATCAAGAGCAGGCGTTGACATTCGAGGAAGCGGATCTGTCACTTTTACATTACTTAAACGCGTATTTCCAATATTGCTGACCGTAAAAAGATAACTTATGATATCGCCCACTTTTGCATTATTAAAATCTCCGCTAAACGAAGAAATTTCCTTAATAATTGCAATTTTCGGAATATTTGGCAAAGGAACTACAGTACAAGTCGGGCAGTTTGGATCATAATACTCATCACCCGGCTTAACAGGATTTGTAGGATCTTCAGAAGTATCGGTAACAGTAGTACCTCCCGGATTATCTGGTGTCGGCGGTGTGTTACCTTGAGCAATCGCGCTATTGTAAATCACTCCTTTCTCAAAATCTGAATCCTTGATTGTATAAATTAACTGAGCCCTGCCCGTTTGTCCAGGATCCAAAGTGCTAGGCGTTACTGATAAATTAGTTATGCCTAAAAACTGATCGTTGATTTTTACATTTTCTAATCTAATATTTCCTGTATTCTGCGCTGCAAAAGTGTATGTAATTGTTTCATTTACATCAGGAAAACCATTTCCGTTACTATCATTAGATGCGGTGAAAGAAGCGTCTTTATATAATAAAATTGACGGTTGTGGAATAATTGGAGTCAAAATCACACTATCTTGATCATTTTCTGCTGGATCATTATTGTTTGGAGTTGAATTTGGATCAAAATTATCCGAAGCAATTACTTGAGCTACATTTTTATATTCATCCGCTGTTCCAGTCGCTGTATTAACTCTGACTCTGTAAACCAACGAAACAGGATTACTAACAGAAACATTAAAAATCGGCCAAGTAATTGTGCTTCCAGATAACACTCCACCGTTGTTTGCACTAATAAAAGTATAACCAGAAGGTAATGCATCATTAGCACGTACACCAGTAGCATCATTTGGCCCAAGATTACTTACAGTTATTGTAAAATCAACCTGATCACCAACGAAAGGCGACATATTGCTTACCGATTTTGTCAAAGCAATATCAGAACACAAAATAACTGTTAGATCAACTTTTAACGCATTGCCAATACTATTTTCGCAAATAGCATTGTTTTGCACTGTAACGTAGTAAGATGTATTTACCGTTATAGCAGGCGTTACAAAGGTCGGACCTGTATAAAGCAAAACAGATAAATTAGCATCTTGATACCATTTGAAAATAGGATTAGTAATAGCACTAGAAGCTGTAATTGATGCACTGCCTCCAGTACATAAAGAAGCATTTGAAGTAGTTGCTGAAATATCAGAAGCCAAAGCCAAAGGATTGACTGTTGCCACAACCGCTTTTCTGGTGTTGACGGCGTTTTCGCAGACGCCATCGCCGCTTACGCTGACATAATACGTTGTCGTTGTTGGAGGTGTTACGGTATAAGTATTTCCTGTAAAGAGTGCCGTAGTTGTTGTCTGATCGGCATACCATCTGAAAATTGGTGTCGTCACACCAGCAGACGAAGCTGTAAGCGAAGCTGAAGAACCTGCACAAACTATTGCATCTGAAGCCGTAATATCAGCATCTAAACCTAATCTATTTACAGTAACCACAACCGCTTTTCTGGTATTGATGGCATTTTCACAGACACCATCACCGCTTACGCTGACGTAGTATGTTGTCGTTGCTGCAGGTGTTACGCTATATGTATTTCCTATAAAAAGTGCCGTAGTCGTCGTCTGATCGGCGTACCATCTGAAAACTGGCGTTGTTATTCCGGCAGTTGAAGCTGTAAGCGAAGCTGATGAACCCGCACAGATTATAGCATCAGAAGCCGTTATATCAGAATCTAAACCTAATCGATTCACAGTAACCACAACCGCTTTTCTGGTGTTAATGGCATTCTCGCAGACGCCATCACCGCTTACACTCACATAATACGTTGTCGTTGTTGCAGGAGTTACATTATAAGTATCTCCTGTAAAAAGTGCGGTAGTTGTTGTCTGATCCGCATACCATCTGAAAACTGGCGTTGTTATTCCGGTAGTTGAAGCAGTAAGAATAGTAGATGAACCTGCACAGATTACAGCATCTGAAGCCGTTATATCAGCATCCAAGCCTAATCGATTCACAGTAACCACAACCGCTTTTCTAGTGTTAATAGCATTCTCGCAGACTCCATCACCGCTTACGCTGACATAATACGTTGTCGTTGCTGTAGGTGTTACATTATAAGTATCTCCTGTAAAAAGTGCCGTAGTTGTTATCTGATCAGCATACCATCTGAATACTGGTGTAGTTACTCCTGCAGACGAGGCAGTTAGCGCAACCGATGAGCCCGCACAGATTACAGCATCGGAAGCTGCGATATCAGAGTCCAAGCCTAATCTGTTGACAGTAACCACAACCGCTTTTCTGGTGTTAATAGCATTCTCGCAGACTCCATCACCGCTTACACTCACATAATACGTTGTCGTTGTTGCAGGTGTTACGCTATAAGTATCTCCTGTAAAAAGTGCGGTAGTCGTTGTCTGATCAGCGTACCATTTGAAAACTGGCGTTGTAATAGTCGTTGAAGCTGTAAGCGAAGCTGATGAACCTGCACAGATTACAGCATCGGAAGCCGTTATATCAGCATCCAAACCTAATCGATTCACAGTAACCACAACCGCTTTTCTGGTATTGATGGCATTTTCACAGACGCCATCGCCACTTACGCTGATATAATACGTTGTCGTTGTTGCAGGTGTTACGGTATAAGTATCTCCCGTAAATAGCGCCGTTGTGCTTGTCTGATCCGCATACCATCTGAAAATTGGTGTTGTAATAGTTGTTGAAGCTGTAAGCGTAGTCGATGAACCAGCACAAATCACAGCATCGGAGGCTGTGATATCAGCATCCAAACCTAATCTATTGACAGTCACCACGACCGCTTTTCTAGTGTTGATCACGTTTTCACAAACTCCATCACCGCTTACGCTGACATAATACGTTGTGGTTATTGTTGGAGTTACAGTATATGTATCTGCTGTATTTAATACTGTGGTACTTGTCTGATCAGCATACCATCTGAAAACTGGATTTGTTATTCCAGTAGCTGAAGCTGTAAGTGTAGTTGATGAACCCGCGCAAATTAGAGCATCTGAAGCCGTAATATCAGCATCCAAACCTAATCTATTCACAGTAACCACAACCGCTTTTCTGGTGTTAATAGCATTCTCGCAGACTCCATCACCGCTTACACTCACATAATACGTTGTCGTTATTGCAGGTGTTACGCTATAAGTATCTCCTGTAAATAGCGCCGTAGTCGTTGTCTGATCCGCATACCATCTAAAAATTGGCGTTGTAATAGCCGTTGAAGCTGTAAGCGCAGTCGATGAACCCGTACAAATTGCGACATCTGAGGCCGTGATATCAGCATCCAAGCCTAATCTATTCACAGTAACCACAACCGCTTTTCTGGTGTTAATGGCATTCTCGCAGACTCCATCACCGCTTACACTCACATAATACGTTGTTGTTATTGCAGGTGTTACGCTATAAGTATCTCCTGTAAATAGCGCCGTAGTCGTTGTCTGATCCGCATACCATCTAAAAATTGGTGTTGTAATAGTTGTTGAAGCTGTGAGCGAAGCTGATGAATCCGCGCAAATGACAGCATCGGAGGCTGTGATATCAGAATCCAAGCCTAATCTGTTGACATTTACTACAACCGCTTTTCTAGTGTTGATGGCATCATCGCAAATATTAGTTCCTCTCACACTAACATAATAGGTAGTCGTGGTTTGTGGCGAAGGATCATATACCGCTCCAACTGATAGCGGATCGGGAGAAGTTTGATCAGCATACCAAAAAAATTCAGGATTACTAATTGTTGATGATGCGGTCAGTACTGCGACGTCTCCTGAACAAATAGTTTGATCAGCAGCATCAATATCTGCTGCCGTCGCCAAAGGATTCATAGTAACCGTTACCGGCTTTCTTGTATTTGGCGCATTTTCACAAACATTGTCTCCGCTAACACTTATATAATAAGTTGTATTTACTGTTGGAGATACCGTATAAGTATCTCCGATATTTAATACTACTGTTGTCGTTTGATCGGCATACCATCTAAAAATTGGAGAGGTGACTGTTGTCGATGAAGCACTAAGAACTGAAGCTTCGCCTGGACATGTTGTAGTATCAGCAGCGGTGATATCGGTAGCAATTCCCAAAGGATCAACATTCACAACAACGGCTTTTCGTGTATTAATTGCGTTCTCACAGACTCCGTCACCGCTCACGCTGACATAATACGTTGTCGTTGATGCGGGAGAAACGTTATATGTATCTCCAGTACTCAAAACTGTAGTACTTGTCTGGTCTGCATACCATCTAAAAACTGGTGTGGTAACATTGGTTGTTGAGGCAACAAGACTCACAGAAGATCCTGCGCAAATTGTTTCATTCGCAGCAGCAATATCTGAATCCAAAGCCAAAGTATTCACAGTCACGGTTACTGCTTTTCTTGTATTTACTGCATTTTCACAAACTCCGTCCCCGCTTACACTTACATAATACGTTGTAGTTACGGCGGGAGAAACAGTATAAGTATCTCCAGTGAAGAGAACTGTAGCACTTGTTTGATCAGCATACCATCTAAAAACGGGCGTGGTCACGGTAGTTGATGAAACTGCCAGTGCTGCAGAAGAACCGGCACATACTGTTGCGTCTGTACTTACTATATCAGAATCAAGTCCTAAAGAATTTATTGTTACTGTAATGGGTTTTCTATTATTGATCTCATTCTCACAGACATCATTACCTTTTACACTTACATAATACGTTGTAGTTGAGGTTGGAGAAACAGTATACGTTGTACCAGTATTAATTGCTGTCGTACTGGTTTGATCAGCATACCATGTAAAGGTAGGAATACCAATAGTCAATGTACTTACCGTTAGCGTAGCACTACCGCCGGGACAGACTGCAGTGTCTGCACCCGTAATATCAGATGCGGTCGCAGAGGCATTAACATCTACAGTAATCATTCTTGTTGTTGCAGCTGATGGACAACCACTCAAGCCAGTTATTGTATAGGTAATTGTTGCAGTTCCCGGTCCAATACCAGTAATTACGCCATTTGCATCTACAGTGGCAATACCAGGAAAATCTGTACTCCAAAGTCCGCCTGGGTCGCCATCAGTAGTAAAAAGGGTTGTATCTCCAGGACATAAATTCTGTTTTCCTGATAAAGTTCCCGGATTAGCTTGAATAATATTTACTGAATAAACAGAAGGTATGACTGGACAACTCAAAGTTTGAATTATTGTGTATTTTATATTCGTTGTACCTCTGGAAACACCTGTTACCACACCATTTACATCAACTGTTGCAATGGTTGGATCTTCACTTTCCCATAATCCACCGGGAGTTCCAGTCGAAGTTAATGCAGAAGTACCACTAACACAGATATCCTGATTTCCAGATATTATACCTGATTCTGCAGCATCTTCAACCGTAACTGATCTTGTAGATGATACATCGGCACAACCTCCTGTTCCACTAACTGTATACGTTATAAATGTTGTACCCGGCAATAATCCTGTAATAAGGCCACCACTGTCAACAGTTGCGATCGTTGTGTCGAGACTTGACCATGAGCCACCCGCATTACCATCAGAACTAAAAGTTGTTGTTGTTCCTTGACAAATATTTTGCGTTCCCGATAAATTTCCAGCATTTGGAGGCGCTGTTATAGTCAAAGTTACCGGAGTCCTTACAGAAGTAGTACAAGTGCCATTATTTCCTTGCGCGTAATATGTGACAGTTCCAACAGTACTGAGTATTGGAGAAGCTACTATATTTCCACCAACCGCGGCATCATACCAAACTACAGATTGACCTGTAGGAACGCTCGCAGTTGCTGTTAGTGTCGTTGGAAAACATCCTTGAGCGGAAACCGTTGTATCAACTGGTACGCTTGCAGCCGTCAACGTAATGAGTGCATTATTTGAAATGTTCCCATCTGTATCTCTGCCATTATATGCCATTGGAGTTGGAGCAATTACACTACTGGATTGAGGTTCAAAGGTAACTTGACCAGCTGAATTAACTTTCCAAACTCCTTCCCCCGGAATAGTTATTGAAACAATATCCCCTTCTCCATCGGTAATAATATTTGTTCCCGTTCCCGGATTTACCAGACTTACCGTTGAAGGAACAATCGTATTTCCAGTAGTATCATTGGACAAAATGTTTATAGCACCTGAAGAGCTTCCAACATTAAAACAAGCCACATCTGGCGTAGCAGCTGGAAGTCCAATTGCGTAATCTTCGACTTCTCCATCCATAAATGCGCCGCCAGTATCCGAGGTGGTAATGGCTTCTGTAGTTGTTCTTACTCTTAAATAAGTTCTGGCATGACCCGCTGTGTTAGTCAAAGTAACATTGTTCCAAGTAAGATTAACGCTTCCTGTCAATGTTCCTGCCGGCGTTGTTGCGCTAGTTCCTTCTGAAGGCTGAAATACGCCGTCATTATTCCAGTCAATCCACGCCACATAATTTGCGGGCAATCCTGTATTATTGTGAAAAGTAGTAGCAACTGTATAACTGCTGATTAATTGTCCATTGTTTGTCAATGGTGGAATTGTCTGAATTCCATCATCATCAACAGAAGCGTCTGCCAATACAGATGGCGAACCATCTGGCTCTGTATAATTAGTGTCTCCTAAAATAAGTGTTCCAACAACGCCGTGAGATGGCCCACCGGAAGCTAGCAATGTTTTATAACTATCTGGTGCGTCTCCAAAATCTGAACTAATGGTTATTACTATCGGACTTAAACCTGATGCTTGAACATTGGCTTGACCAGTAACACTCCAAATTCCTGTCATCAAAAAGAAATCAGTTACTTTAGTAGTCGTTGATGGTGGAGTAAATAAAACCTGATGGTTTAAATCATCAGGAGTACCAGATCCTCCACTAGTTGTTTGTCTTCTAATAGTCATATTATTAGGCAATGCAGCCGCGGCTGTGGCTCCAATTGAATTGCTTACTAAAGTTCTCCAGCTATGACCTGCTGCAGAAGTATTGATTGTTTGATTTGTAAGCTGTGTTACGGGACCGCTGATGATATATGGAACATACGTATTGCCATCATAACCAAAAAAAGCAACCCATTCAGCGTTTCCATTTGGTGTTCCGTGAACACCATCGATGTCCAAAGCAAGAAAATTAATGCTGGAAATAGGTCGGCTGAAATAAATTCTAAAACCAATACTGTTTGTACAGTTATTTCCCATTCCGTTATCGGCATTCTGCGTATTCGCCATTTGAATTTTGGTGAAATTTGTTGGTGTTTTGTCTCCAACATAAGCCGGAAGCGTAATTCCAGTGAACAATCCTCCAATATCTGGTCCCGCGGTTCCTGAACCCGCAGCTCCTGTAGAATGTGTGGCGCTACCTGTAGTTATCATCTGCGCTTTTACAATAGTTCCATCAGGCATTCTTTTTCCATTTGGCATTGAGCTTAAAATATCAGCAATTGAAAAACTGTAATTCGTTTGAGCAGATACACTTGTTATTAAAAACACTGTAATAAATACTAATAAGATTTTAACTGTATTTTTCATTATCGATAAATTTTAGTGTGCTATATTTTTTTCTTTCAGATAAGTTGCAGCCAGAATTACAAAGCAGTAATAATAAATTCGCTTCGTCTATTGGCTTGATGTTCTTCTTCGGTACATTGAACCCCATCTGAACATTTATTGACAAGTTGTGTCTCTCCGTATCCTTTTCCAGTTAAGCGATCGGCTTTTACTCCATTTTTAATCAACCAATTAATTGTTGATTTTGCTCTTCGGTCAGATAAAGCGTCATTATATTGATGTGATGCTCTACTATCGGTATGCGAACGAATATCAAGTTTCATTTTAGGATACTCATTCAATACCGCTAATATTTTTTCTAAATCTATAGCCGCTTCTGTTCTAATATTGGATTTGTCCAAATCAAAGTAGATCATTTTTATACCAAAACAAACTCCTAGATCATCGCCAACAGTTACCTTGCAAATGCTTCTGTCTAAAGCGATTGGTAAGCTGGTTTTTCCGTTATTTTTGGGAATAGTTATGGCTACTTCTTTAGTTTCATATTCTGCTTTTTCAGCTCGGACCTGATACGATTTACCGCATTCTACAGAAAAAGAATAATTTCCTGAATCGTCTGAAATGGTAGTATTTTTAACAGCCATCTGATCGTCAAACAAAGTAACCTTAGTTTCTGGCAAAACTGCTCCTGTTTGAACATCGGTTATGACTCCATAAAGTTCCTGAATACAATTGAGTCTTCTGGTTTCTAAGAAACTATAGATGTCATCAGAGCCATGACCGCCGTCTTTATTTGAACTAAAATATCCTTTACGGGTCGTAGGGTCAATGATATAAGCAAAATCATCTTTGGGTGAATTAACATCTGAACCTATATTTTGAACATTGCTTATTTTGCCATTTGAATCAATATTAGCAACAAAAACATCCAAACCTCCCAAACCTGGATGACCATCGGATGAAAAATAAATCTCATTTTCACTTGTTACATACGGGAATGTTTCTTTTCCTTCTGTGTTGATTGTATTGCCAAGATTTTCTGGTGTGCCATAACCGCCGTTCGAATTTATGCTGACTTTATACAGATCAGATTGCCCGATTGTGCCCGGCATATCAGAAGCAAAATAAAGTGTTTTCTCATCTGGACTCAAGGCAGGGTGCGCTACACTGTATGTATTGCTATTAAATGGAAGTTCGGTAATATTTGACCACTTATTATCTTTATCTAACGTAGCTTTATAGATTTTTATGAAGGTAGTCTTGTTCTCATCTTTTCCTTTTTTTCCGTTGAGGTAATTGTTTCTAGTGAAATAAACCATTTTTCCATCACGTGTAAAAACGGGAGAAGCTTCATGAAATTTGGTATTAATCGCAGATTTAAACTTATTTACTTTTGCCGATTTTCCGGTTTCAGGGTCAAGATCTGCATTGTAGATATTCGTAAAATATTCGCCAGTCCATTTATGTTTTCGCTGTGTAAAATTTCCGGTATCTCTAGCTGAAGCAAAATAAAGTTTGTTGTTGTAAACAAATGATCCGTAATCTGAGTATTTGCTGTTTACCCCGGCATCTTCAATTTTATATCGACCAGAATTTGCTTTAATAATATCCAAATAATTGACATCTTCTTTATAAAGCTTGCCCCTATTATCATTTTTTGATTTAAGATAAAAATCGTCCATAAGCTTATTTGCTTTGTCAGCCTCGCCTATTGATTTTAGTGATTGTGCATATCTGTAGTAATACTCGGGTTCAACGGCTGTATTCATTGCAAACAACTCGCCATACCATTTTGCAGCGCCTGCGAAATCGGAATTAAAATAATAGGAGTTTCCTAGCTTTTTGAACATATCCTCAGACTTGTATCCTTTGTTGGCTACTTTTTCGTATGTTTTTATGGCATCGATATAGGCGTAGTTATCGTATTTTTTATCTCCGGAATTTACTTTGGCTTGCTGCGCATAACTGCCAAAAGAAAAAGTACTTACAGCTGTAAGGAAAAGTAGTGTATAGTTTTTCATGATACTTTTTTTTAGAAGAAACGAGGAGTTGTGATTTTGCCATTGTTTATGAAGAATTCATAGCGCAGAAATATTTCGTGCGAGCCAGAATTATAGTTCCTTAATTTGGTGGTTTCTTGATCGTATCCATACCCAATATATAATCCATCTGTGATTTGAAATCCAGCCATGGCACTCACAGCGGCGTCCCAACGATAGGCAACTCCTAATGTCAGTTTTTCAAAGAATAAAAAGTTAGCGGATACATCAACCTGAAGTGGCGCTCCCTCTACCATTTTTGTCAACAATGCTGGTTTAAATTTTATTTCCTGAGAAAAATTGAAAACATAACCGCCCATCAAGTAGTAATTTATTTTGTCTTTATAAATTGCTACATCATTGTCGTCATATCTGTTGGTCTGAATAAAGTTCGGAACAGACAATCCAATATAAGCTCGATCTGAATGCCAATAAATTCCAGCTCCTATATTTGGAGATACATCGCTGTCTAAGTTTTGAAATTGAGGATCACCTTGATTTTCAGGATTTAGCTTACTTGCGTCAAGATTAAAAACATCTACCGAGCCTTTAATCCCAAAAGAAAGTTTCCAAGTTTCGGAAGTCGGAATAGTATAAGATAAATCTACAGAAAACTCATTTTCATTTGTAGGTCCAATTTTGTCATTGACTAAAGACGCGCCAATTCCAATATTGCTATTGTTTATCGGAGTATTTACAGAAATTGTATTTGTTTTTGGTGCACCATCTAACCCTACCCATTGGTCGCGATGCAATGCAAAAATACTAAGTACGCCACGAGAGCCAGCGTAGGCCGGATTTATGTTTATGGTATTATACATATATTGCGTATACTGTGCGTCCTGCTGTGCATAACTGCCGCAATATCCAAATAGAAATATGTAAAAAAGTATTTTTTTCCTCATCTTTCAAATTTTTAAATTTAACATTAAGGCATGACGAATTAGTCATAAGAACTGACGCTCTTCAACAAAATCAATAAAATACATGTCTGATTAGTCAAATTAGTTCCAACAGCTTTATTGGAATCTTAAAGACTAAATCAAAGGGAAATGATAAAAATTACAGGAGTGTAATATCCGGTTTGGAAAATATAAAGCGTATCAACACTTTATTATAAGGCTTCAATTGGTTTGGCTAATAAAGAATCTTACATTTTAAGTACAAAATGACTCAAAAAAAGTGGGGCCAAAAATCGATGACAAACCAATTAAGTTTATCATGAATTGATTTATGATGGGGTAGGCAAAAAATTTGAGGGCAGAAATTCACTTAATAATAACTCATTTTACTGATCAGATAAAATAAGGAAATCTAATTCTCATATCATTTCTTTTAAAATGAGAACTGGTTAGCAGTCTGCATTAAGAAAAAATCAAACAAAATAATTTTAAGATCTCTAAAGATTTAAAATTTGAGTAGTTAATCTACTCGCTCAATCATACTATTATATAAAATCTCTGACTACGAAAGTTGATAAACTTCAATAATAGTATTAAACCTCTTACAAATCTAAAACTTTTATATTGATAATCAATTATTTAGATTATTTTTTTTTTACACTTTAACACTAATGACACTAAATCGAGCTTTTTTTATTTTTTTGTGCTTTTCAATTTTTCTAAAAACGTACAAAATCTCTACGGTGGCATCGTGGCACATTTAACATTCGGAAAAATGCGCCACAGAATTATACCTAAACACAGCAACCACAGAAATTAAGAAAGCTAACAACTCTTGTTTATCGAAGAATCCAAAATTGAATTTAGCGAGATGCGTTTTATACAAAAGTTCGCTGATGAGTTTGATATCATCATGAGGTTTTCTGAGATTAATGTCAAAAACACAATTGGAAACTTAAAATATAATATTCTAAATGATTAATATGTAGCTAATAAAACATTAAAAAAGGAGCTTCATCTCACTGCAAAAAATCCTAGTCAGAGATTAGGTCTTTTTGTACAATGGAACTAAAAATAAAAAACTGCAAATCCTAAGTAGATTGCAGTTTTTTTTATTTATCTAAGTATAAAACCGTTTTTCATTGGGTCTTTTGGATCTATTAAAAATGTATTTATGCCTGTCACAAAAGCTGTCCCCTCAACTTGTGGAATTACAGCTTTAAAAGGCCCAAATTTTTCCTCTCTAACAAGAGATCCTTTAAAAGTACTTCCGGTAATGCTTTCTATGGTAATAAACTCATTTAAGTTTATAGCATCTCTAGCTTTTTCAATAGCAACTCTTCCAGAAACACCAGAACCTGTTGGAGACCGATCTACTTCTCCATCGGCAAACACACAAACATTTCGGCTATGATTTGAAATATTTATCGGTTCATCGATAAAAATAGTTCCGTATAAAAAGCTCAAATCTTCTTCAAATGGATGCTGAATTTCTTTATCACGATTCATTACGGCATGTTTTATGTCGATGCCGTTTTGAATAATCGCTCTGTAATTCTCTTCGGTTAAACCAAAATTCAAACGTGTATTTTTTCTCAAATCTACATAAGCATAAAAAGCACCGCCATAAGCCAAATCATAAACAATATCACCAATGCCCGGAACATTGACTACACGATCTAAACCTACGACAAAACTCGGCACACAATGAAACCTCACTCCTGTTACTTCTCCATTTAATACGGTCACAAATGAAAAAATTCGGCCGCATGGCGCATCAATTTTTAACTCATTCTCACCTTCTTTTACTTTTATCCAATTCATTTTTGCTGCAAGAGTACTTATCGCAATAATCGCATGACCACACATGCTGCTGTATCCTTCATTATGCATAAAAAGAATTCCAAAATCTGCATCTTCATCATTTGGCGGAAGCAAAATACAGCCATACATATCAGCATGACCGCGAGGTTCAAACATCAATGCTGTTCTTAAATAATCGTAGTTTTCTTTTATATCTCTTCGGTATTCTAAAACGTTATTTCCTTTTAGTTTGGGAAAACCAGAAACAATTACGCGTAAAGGCTCACCTCCTGTATGCATATCGATTGTTTTGATTTGCAGTATAGAGGCGTCTGCTTTATAATCTATATTATTACAAATATTTTGGTAGGTATTAGACATTTTTTTGTGTTTTTAAATTATATTCTTCATAAAAATATCCTGCAGCAACAAGATCTTCTAAAGCATGTCCAACAGACTTAAAATAAGTGATTTCGGTATCCGAAGTTCTGCCTTGCTTTGTATTACTGCACAGTTCAAACAAATCTGCTTTGATTGTTTCTTTGGTGATAATTCCATTCGTAAGCGGAATCAAGATATCGCCGCTTTCTTTTAGTCCGCCTTGATATGTATCAAGAAAAATACTTGATTTTAAGACCGCTTCATCATCGGCCTCACGCATGTCCTTTTTATATGCTCCAACAAGATCTAAATGCTGTCCTGGTTTGAGCCATTTACCAAAAACAAGAGGAACAGGCGATAAAGTCGCCGTTGAAATAATGGCAACTTGAGAAATAACTTCTTCTATAGTTGAAATTGGTTTACAGATCAGAGAAGATTTTTTGAAGGCATCGCACACCATTTGTGCTTTTTCTATAGTTCTTCCCCAAACGTAAACTTCTTTTATCGGTCTAACACTTGCATGCGCTTTAATTAAATTAATAGCCAGCGCTCCTGTACCAATCATCAGCATAGACGAAGCATCTTTTCGCGAGAGGTAACTGCTCGCTAAAGCAGATGTTGCCGCAGTACGTTTACCTGTCAGTGATTTTGCTTCTAGAATTGCTTTTATATTTCCTTTATGCCCATCGAGATAAATGTAAGCTCCTTGAATTGAAGGCAAGTCAAATTTGCCATTATTAGGACTTACAGTGACTATTTTTACTCCTAAATCTTTACCCGCCTGAAACGCTGGCATTAACAATAGTGTAGAATCTTTACCTTCTTCTGGACTAGGATAATCATGATGATGACGCATAGGCACTTTGATGTCTGGGGTCGAAAACCCAGTCCGAAGCCTTTCTATAAGTTCCTTAAAATTGCATTTTTCTTCAATGAAATGATCTGAAATAAACTGTATTGGTTCCATGTATTTTTTGAAATTTCATTAAAAATAGAAGATTATTTTATCGCAATACTATTTCACCTAAAATCAGATAATATAGGTCAATTTAGGGTTAATATAGTACCGATTGATTGTGCTTTAAGGCTCTATTTTTTTATAAAAAACAACAGTGACTCATTCTTTTTTTAACTGAATCAGCGAAACGAAATACTTACCGTAAATTCATAATCCAATATAAAAACTCCAGTAGTTTTACATATAGCCTTCTCCATCTGTTTTACTTAACTTAGAAAAGGTATAGCTAGACAGAATAGTGAAAATAGCCAATGTAATAAAAGTATATTTAAATGCTTTGTCTGTGTTTAAATCAAAAATACCTGTCTGAAATAACGAAAGTGCAAGACTAGAAACAGAAACTCCAAAACTAACCGAAAGCTGCTGCATAATTACTAGCATTGTATTTCCTCCGCTCGCTGTGTCTTGATCCAAATCTGAAAGTGTTATGGTATTCATTGCCGACATTTGCACAGAAGTAAAAGCTCCATAAAATATCATCAGTAAAATATAGTAGCCCAGTGGTATTTCTTTTGTTACAAAACCTAGAACAATCAATATAATTCCTAACAGAATGGTGTTGCTTATTAATACTGTTCTATAACCAAAAAACTTTATAATACTTACCATAAATGGTTTTACAGCTACATTTGACAAGGCCGAAGGCAACAGCAATAGTCCCGATACAGAAGCCGAATAGCCAAAACTTGTCTGGAGCATGAGTGGCAATAGTAAAGGCAATCCGCCTATTCCTAATCTGGTGATCAAACTGCCAATTAATCCAATTTTTAAGGTTCTGATATTTAGAAGATGTAAATCAATTATAGGTTTTTCAGTTCTTTTATAATGGATATAATAAAAAAGCGAAAGAAGCCCTGATAGAAATAATAAACTTAAAATGACAATCATGTGAGTTCTTTCGTCTCCTATAAGTTCTAAAACCAAAGTGATAGAAATCAGCGCTAAGCTAAAATACATCAAACCTCTAAAATCGAACCTTCCAACGGCATGTTTAAAATTTGGCATTATTCGATATGCCATCGAAATTCCGATAATACCAATAGGGATATTCACCAAAAATATCCAATGCCAGCTTAAATTATCAGAAAGAAACCCTCCTAAACTTGGACCAGCAACCATTCCTAACAACCCAAATACAGTTATAAAATTCATCGTTTTGAGCAGTTCACTTTTCGGATATTGATACAAAATAGCCAATCGCGCAACTGGAACCATCATTGAAGCTCCAACTGCCTGCAGAACGCGAGCCATATTAAAAGATTTTAAATCGGTAGAAAGTGCGCAAAATAAAGATCCCATAATAAATAAAAATACGGCAATCATAAACATCGTTCTTGTGCCAAATTTGTCTGCCAGCCATCCAGAAAGCGGAATAAACATTGCCAGTGTAAGCGTATAAGTTACAATAACGGAGTGCATTTCTGTTGGAGAATATCCCATATCTCCAGCTATTGAAGGAAGCGAAGTATTCAGAATAGTGCCATCTAAGGATTGTATAAACATAGCAATTGCCGTTACCCAAGGAAGCAGACGAACCGCATTTTGCTCTTTTTTTTCTTCTTTATCGTTTAGCATCATATAGTTTTAGATAGAAACTCGATTTATAGCTTATGAAAATTAAGAAAAAAAACTTAATTAAGAAAAATCCTAATTGGATTATAAAAACAAAAAACCGTTTGAAATATTCAAACGGTTTTTTGTTTTTACCTGACGACATACGAAGTCGTAATTCATTTTCTATGGTTATAGCGGTTTCTTGATAACAAGAAGTAACAGCAATAAATAGGAATAAAGTATTTTTCGTTCAGAGCATTTTAAAGCGCAGCAGTTATTTATAAAACCGCAGTGCTTTCTTTTATATTATTTTTCTGCAGCTGCAAATTTTGCTTGAAAGTCAGAGATTTTAATTAAGTTCCCAGAAACTAGCAAATAAATATCGTTTCCTTTAAACTTAAGCATTTCAGTGTATTTGAAAGAAGAGTAAACCCCTCTACCGGAAGTGGATGCTTTTACTCTTAAATCTCCATCTTTATAAAGAGACAGACTATTATTCTGAAGATTTAATTTAAAGATTCCTTTTCCAGCATTTACTACGTACAACTCATTTTTTGTATCAAAAGTAAGATCCGAAAAATGATCACCATTTGTTACCGAAACTAGAGTTGTTACTTTCCACTCATTGTTTACATATTCTAATTTTCTAATCGCAGAGTTTTTGTAAGTCCCTGTACTTGGATCATAAACTTCATCAATTAAATACAAAACACTATTCAAGCTAATTATTTTTGTTACAGCAGCAAAACTTGCATCTAGCCCTGTACCATCTTTTATTTCCTCTTTACCCGAACCAGCAACAAAAACATCTCCGTTTAACTCTGGTAAAACTCGTTTTATATTTCTTGCATTCAAGTCAAAAACAAAATAAGTATTATCGTTATTATTACAGATACGAAAAAGATTAATCTTACTAGCAAATGGAGAACTTATTGGTTTCATAGTATAAAATGGGTTCAACACCGAAAAGTTATTTTCGAAACGCATTATCTTATCCTGATTTGGCTCATTATTCCCTTTTGCTACCAATAGAAGATCTCCATTATTTGCTAAAGCAAGTCTGGCAAATGTGTAAGTTGCAAGATCAAGATTTTTAAGCGTAGTTTCTTTACCATCAAGATCAGTCTTTTTTAAACTTACATAATATCCTTTTTCGTCGTTAGTTTGCCCAATACTATAAAGTGTATTATCAGCGCCAACAACAAAGTCATTGATAAAGAAACTTGTTATGTAATCTGCTTTTATTTCCCCTTTCTCTTCAGGCATTCCTCCCGGCTGACTTTCTGGACCTGAACAGCTACTTAGTATTAAAAAAAACTGCAGTACTACTAATAAAATACCTTTTCTCATTTTTATATGTTTATACATTTTTAAATTATTTAAAGGAATTACAGATAACGCTTGATAATCTTATCTGTAGAAATAGCCCAAACAACATTGTCTTTAAAAGCAATTGTTTTTATAGATTGATCGTGTGTGTAATCAAGAGTCCATGTTTTAGCTCCATCTACTGTTTTATAAATCTTGTTATCTAAAATTGCCCAACCTGTATTGGCATCTTTAAACGTAAATTTTGTAAATTTTTCTCCAGTATAATTTTTTTCCCAAGTATCACCACCATTTTTGGTTTTGTAGATTGTTGCATTACTAATTAAAACAAAACCATTTATCTTATCTGTAAAAGCTATTTGTACAGCTGAAGAATTTGGTTCATTTTTTAAGTAATGTTCTTTCCAACCGTCTGTTTCATTATTTTTAAATAAAACATACGGATAATTTATTGTCGATACCGTTTTTTGTCCACCTATCCAAATATGGTCATTATCAATCTCAAAAGATTTATTCGCAAATCCACGATCATAACCTTGCTCGTCTAAATGTGCATCATAAGCTTTTGTAAAGTCAACCCCATTAGAGGTTACATAGACATCTCCAAATTGTGTAACCATCGTTCCCCTTGTCATGCTATCATCAACATACATGCAATACGAAGTTTGAATATCCTTTGCGCCACCAAAATTTCCGAATGTATCAATTCCGTAGTACCCACCTTTTCCAATTTTTGAAACTCCAAAACCGGTGTGCGACCATCCTTCGTCATTTTTAGTTGCATAAAATCCAGCACCAAAGCCATTAAGTGCCCAACGGTTCCAGGTAACTCCACCATCTAATGTTCTGTAAACACCAGCTCCATTTCTATCAGAATTTACATAGATTACTTTATCACTAATAGCTATAAGGCGTGGTATTCCCCCATCTTCCTTTAAAGTATTTTCTTGCGTTACCCAATTTGTCAGTGAACGAGCTGGCAAAATAGCAATACTTCCACCATAACCATCCGTGATTCCATTATAGATCTCTTTGTCTTGAATTTTTAAAATAATTCTTGGCAATATTTTTTCAGTTTGTGGCAAAACAAACTTAATTTCAGTAGCTGTCGATGAAACAATTGTTGCTGAAATTCCATCAAATGTTATTTTGACGTCACTAACTTTATCAGGAAAGTTTTCTCCATTGATTGTAATTGTTTCACCAACTTCACCAGAATTTTTAGAATAGGAAATCATTTTTGGTTTTTTTACTACCACAACTGGCGGTTCTGGTGTTGCACCATCTCCTGAATCTGAACTACAACCTCCTAACACCATAAAAAGCTGTAACATTACTGCTAATAAAACTCTTTTCTTCATTTTTATCATTTTGTATATAATTCATTATTTTATTTAGCCTTACTTCCTAAAGTATAGCCATTTCCAACTAATACTCTAACAATATTCATAGCTGTAATATCTTTACTCATTTTATAGCCTATAGGATTTCCTCTATTATCAAAGGTTGCTTTCATCACTTTTTTGTCAAAAGTGATCACCTGTTCGTTCAGAAGTTTATCATATCCTGAGAACATTCCCCCTCTGGCAAACCAAGTTCCGATTAAGTTACTATTAAGGTCTAAAACTTCATATTTTAAATCTCCATTTGAAGAAGGCGATGTCACTCTTATAAACCCAATTCTTTTATCGTCTGGATTTTGATTTTGTGCCTTAATGCTGTAAATAGTTCCTGAATCATCAATTGTTAATTGGTACGTATCGGCTATTTTATTTGCATTACCCACTTCTCCCTGAACTCCTAAACGTTTTGCGGCTATACCTGCTGATTCGCCATTGATAAAACTTTCAATTGTTTCTTTGTTTAAACCTTCTGCTCCTATCATACCTCTATCTAAGAGTTCGTAGATAATACTGCGATCATAATTGAAAGCACTAAATTTTCTGCTTTTGTTCTTAAATTCTAATTCGTTAGTTTTTCCTGTCGCTAGATCTTTAAGTTCAATCCATGGCAATACCAAAGACTCTTCGTTTGGGGCCTTTTTTAGTTCTGCCGTAATTGAATAATTTTTATCTAAGCTAAAAATGGTAAAAAGCGGTTTTTTTCCCTCTACAAAACCAATTGTTTTTTCATCTAGCTGTATTTCTCCTTTGTCAATTTTTAATTTTTGTGCAAAACCGCATGCTCCAATTAATATTACTAATAGAGTTAAAAGATTTTTTTTCATATTTAAATTTTTAGTTTTTGTTTTTTATTATTTAATGTCACTTTACATTTTATGAGCAATAACCCCATACTACGAGAGGCCTTACTTTTATAACTGAATCGATTTGTAAGCCAAAGCTTTATCTACCACTTCTTCAACAGTCGGGTTATATTCTGCTATACTAAACTTTCTAGCATTATAATTTTCAGGATAATAAAATAAATTTGCTCCATTTGGATGAGGAACATTATTACTAAACAACTCATACATAGAGTTTATTTCTTCTTCAGTTCCTTCACAGTTTACTATTTTTCTACCCAATTCGATTAATTCTTCTCTTGTCATTGCCACAATTGTATTTGTTCATGAGTAATATTCACGTACAAGCAGCGGAAAACTACTTTTTACCTTTATTTTTTCTTGAGCCAGATGAATTCTACTCTTATCAACATTTTGAATATCAATGAAGCCCTCCAAATATTCTACTATAATATCTGATGCAAAAGCTATTTTTTTATCATATGAAATTTTAACAAACGTATCTTCATCGACAAAACGGCACCCTTCAATGTTAGATGTATAACTTAGTTTTTCCGCAATGTCAACCTTATTATCTTTTTGAACAAAATCGATCCAAGAATATAATGGTTCAGGAGTTAATGGTTTTGGGGTAAGATGACTTTTTTCTGGTTGAGACAGAACATTCCCGTCACTTAAAACTGTAGTTCTGGTAATTGTAAATCCTTTTTTATTTGCTTTCTGCCATTCGATTGGAGAATTAACAGCCCAGCGAATTAAGATTCTATCCTTTTGCGCTCTGGCATTTACGATAACAGCAGCGCTTTTGGTATGCGAATAGTATAACGATATAAATAAAAAGAAGAAAAAAATATACATATTTGGGGGCATAAGATGTAATTATTTCTATGTTAAAAAAACAAAAGTAGTTTTTAAAATTATGATTTAAATACGGTTTCCCGTACTGCAATGTAAAAACACGTAAAAAGAAAAAGATAATACACTAACATATAACAGCATACATTAAATTTTACTTTTTTTTCTTACGAATTAAAATCAAAAAAAAATCATTTTCAATGTTTTTCTATAACATTTCTTGCTGAGGAAGCGCTTACTATTGATTTAAACAAATTCCTAAAAATTAATTTAACTTGTCTTTCTATAATTATAAATCGCCAATGAATTCAAAACAATGGCGAAAATAAGCAAGTACAGAAGCTCTGTCCCCACTTCTTGTAAGCCACTTCCTTTCAAAACAATAAGCCGAACCACTTTTATAAAATGCGTAACAGGAGTAAATTCTGAAAAAATTCTTGCCCAATTCGGCATGCTGTCGGTACTGGTAAAAAATCCGCTCATGAGCATAAAAATCATCATAAAGAAATACGCAATAAACATAGCTTGCAATTGTGTATCTGCAAATGTCGAAATCAAAAGTCCTAATCCTAACAAAGCGGTCAGATAAACTCCTGCAAAAAGGTATAAAACTAAGAAACTTCCTTGCGGAAAAATTCCGTAAATCAAATACATTACGATAAGACCAACTGTAAATACAATCATTCCGACAATCCAAAAAGGAATGAGTTTGCCTAGAATAAATTGCCATTTCTGAATTGGCGTTACGTTTATCTGTTCAATTGTACCAATTTCTTTTTCTTTTACAATATTTAGTGCCGTAATAAATCCGCCAATCAAAGTGAGCAATAAAACTAGAATTCCTGGAACCATATAGTACTTATATTCTGCTCTCGGGTTGTACCAATTTGTACTGTTCAAAGTAATTAGCGATGGGGAAACAGAAGCAGATTGTGGCGGTAATTTATACCGTATATCAAGATCGTTGCTAAAATCTGCCAACACAACATTTAAATAAGCATTTCCGATATTTGATTTCGTTCCATTAATGGCGTCTGCAGCAATATTTACTTTCTGACTGCCTTCTCTTACCAAGTTTCGTTCAAATCCAGAAGGAATTTCTAAAATTAAGTCAGCATCTTCTCTTTCAATAAACTCCAAACCTTCTAGATAAGAAGATGGAGCTCCAACAATATGAAAATATCCTGAAGAACCGATTTTATTAATTAATTTTTGAGAATAAGAACTATGATCGTGATCTACATAAACGATGTTTACACTTTTCACTTCAAAATTAGCCGCCAAAGGCAAAATAATGAGCTGAAAAATCGGAACAAAAAACATCATAGCCAGTATGGTTTTGTCTCTAAATATCTGGCGAAATTCTTTCTGTAATATAAAACCCAGCACTTTCATGACAGTCTAATTTTAAATTTCTTCAAAGATATTGTCAGCAATACAACTGTCATTACAGCCAATATTAAAGTTTCTTTCCAGACATAAGAAAACCCTAAACCTTTGAGCATTACAGCTTTTACAATGATATAATAATAATGCGACGGAATTAAATGTGAAATAGCCTGAAATATCCAAGGCATATTTTCTAACGGAAACATAAATCCTGTAAGCAATAAAGTTGGCAGCATCATTCCCATCATGGATATAAGCATTGCGGTCTGTTGCGAATCGGTTACGTTTGAGATAAGCAAACCAAGAGAAAGACAAGTGATAATAAACAAAATGCTCTCTGCAAAAAGAAGCAAGAAACTCCCTTTAATTTCGACATCCAGCAGATATACCGAAAGAAGAATAATCAATATGAAATTGATTATAGAAAGCACTAAATACGGAATTGCTTTTGCGATTAAAACCATGATGGGCTTGAAAGGAGACACAAGCAAAATTTCCATGGTTCCGAGCTCTTTTTCGCGCACAACAGAAACAGAAGTCAAAGCTGTGCTGACAATCATAAAAATCAAGGCAATTACGCCAGGAATAAAATTAAGCGAACCGTTTTGCTCTTCGTTATAAAGCTGTCTTAGCTCTGGAATTATTTGATAATTTAATTTCGCAGACGGATTTAGTTCCTGCTGATAATCTCTAATAATGGCGTTTAGATAATTAGTCACTATTGTTGCCGTATTAGGATCTGATGCATCTGCAATTACCTGAATTTTTGCTCCTCCGAGACGCTGTACATCAGAACCAAAATTGGACGGAAAAATAACTGCACATTTTATGCTTCCGTCCTTGAATCTGTTTTCAATATCATTGTAATTCAAGATCGGATTTTCGACATGAAAATAAGAACTGGACTGTATCTTTCTTATCATTTTTTCGGTATGAATATCGTGTGAATTATCCTGAATGGCGATTCCTATATTTTTGACTTCGTTGCTCAAGGCAAAACCAAAAAGAATGATCTGCACAACAGGAAGTCCAAAGAGAATCAAAAGCGTTCTTTGATCTCTGAAAACATGATAAAATTCTTTTCGGATAAAAGCCAATAATCTTTTCATACTAATCTGATGTTCTTTTGGCATTTCGCGCCAATTCATAAAAAACCTCATCCATAGAAACGGCATTGAAGCGTTTTTTAAAGGCCGATGGAGAATCTATTGCTGCTACACGCCCATCAACCATTATACTGATTCTATCACAATATTCGGCTTCATCCATATAATGCGTGGTGACAAAAACCGTAATTCCGTCAGCTGCCGCCTGATAAATCATTTCCCAAAACTGACGTCTTGTTATTGGATCAACGCCTCCTGTGGGTTCGTCTAGAAAAACAATTTTAGGACGATGAAAAACTGCAACAGAAAAAGCCAATTTTTGTTTCCATCCTAAAGGCAATCCTCCAACCACTTTTTTCGCCTCTTTTTCCAGTCCTAAAGTCAAAATCAGATCCTTGCTTCTTTCTTTAATTTCAGATCTCGAAACTCCATAAACGCCGGCAAAAAATTCAATATTTTCCAAAATAGTCAGATTATCATACAGCGAAAACTTCTGACTCATATAACCAATATTCTTCTTGATTTTTTCCTGTTGTTTGTAAACATCAAATCCAGCTACATGAGCTTCTCCAGAAGTTGGAAAAGAAAGTCCGCAGAGAATTCGCATGGCTGTAGTTTTTCCTGCACCATTGGCTCCTAAAAAACCAAAAATCTCGCCTTCATTCACTTCAAAACTAATTTTATCAACCGCCTTGAAATCTCCAAATTGTTTGGTCAGATCTTTACAAATTATAGCTTTATTTTCCATTCAGCATTTCTTTTGGTTCTCTAGAATTGTCTTGTTCTCGCATTAGACGAATAAAACTGTCCTCTATTGTAGGTTCTGTTTTTTTTACTTCTAAATCTTCTGGATTGTATTTTTGAGCAATAGCTTTAATTTTTTCTTCATCTCCTTTTTCTGAGACTAGAGTAAGATGAAGAAATTCTCCAAAAGCATCACAATACTCGATTTCTTTTTCGGTTCTAAGATTTTGTAAAAGCTTATAAATATTTTTTGCTTTGACCGCAAAAAGTGTTTTAGGAAAACTTTTTATAATTTGCTGCGGCTCATCGACTGTCATTATTTTTCCGTTTTGAATAAGAGCAATGCGGTCGCATAATTTTGCTTCATCCATGTAAGGAGTTGACACTACAATTGTGATATTTTGCTTTTTAAGTTTTGCCAGCATTTCCCAAAACTCACTTCTTGAAACTACATCAACACCAGTAGTGGGTTCATCTAAAAATAATACTTCAGGTTTATGAATTAGCGCACAGCATAAAGCCAATTTCTGTTTCATTCCTCCCGAAAGTTTTCCAGCACGTCTGTCATTAAAAGGTTTTATCTGATCGTAAATATCTTTAATCAGATCATAATTTTCTTCAATTGTAGTACCGAAAATAGTGGCAAAAAACTCGATGTTTTCTTTTACTGTCAAATCCTGATATAAGGAAAATTTACCAGGCATATAGCCCACTTTATTTCTAATTTCCTGAAACTCTTTTACAACATCATGTCCTTCAACAGTTGCTGTGCCCCCTTCTGCAAGCAGCAATGTCGTTAAGATTCGAAAGATTGAAGTTTTTCCCGCACCATCCGGGCCAATTAGTCCAAAAAGTTCTCCTTTCTTCACTTCAAAAGACACCTCATCTACAGCGACAAAATCACCATACTTTTTAGTAATATTTTTTAATGTAACTGCAGGCATAAATTATTGTTTTATTTGGACCAAAGGACTTCTCCATACATACCAATTTTCAAATATCCATCATTTTTCACCCTTACTTTTATAGCATAAACCAAATTGGCGCGTTCGTCTTTGGTTGGAATTGTTTTTGGAGAAAACTCCGATTTGTCCGAAATCCAGCCAATTGTTCCCTGATATTCTTTGTACTTCTTTTCGCCTTGATCAATACGCACTTTTACCTGCTGTCCTATTTTTATTTGTGGTAATTGTGTTCCTGTAATATAAGCTCTCAAGTCGAGAGTTTCTAAATTGGCAATTTTATATAACGGTTTTCCAATTACAGCCATTTCATACTGTTCTGCATATTTTACCAAAACGGTTCCTTTTATCGGATTCACAATTACACTTTTACTCAATTGATCTTCAATTCCTTTTAACTGAACACCAACCGTATTTCCTTGTTGAGTTAAATTTTCATTTGTAGTTTCCAATGAGCTTTTCTGAGCCTTTATCTGAGCTTGTAGAGCAGCGACTTTAGAATTTATATCATCTAATTGTTTTTGAGAAGCCACTCCGCCTTTTACCAATTTTTCTGTTCTATTTCGATCTAAAATGGCATTATCAAGCTGTCTTTTTAAACTTTCAGTCTGAATTTGTATTTGCGGCCTACCGCTAAGAATCGCTTTTTCGTTCTGCCTTAATTGCATTTTGTTTATAGCAAGCTGTGTACTGTCTATAAAACCTACTTTTTGTCCTGCTTCTAATTGCTGACCTTCTTCTACATTTAATTGTAAAATCTGCCCATTTGCTTCTGCTGACATAATGGTTTCAACAGCTTCAAAAGAACCTGAAGCATCAAAATCATTTTCTTTATCATTGCAGGAAAACATGAATATTGCTGGAATAAGAAAATATAAAAGCTTTATCTTTTTCATAATGTATAGTATTAATTTCCTTTGATTGTCTGATACTCGTATTCTGTCATAAGCAATTGAATTTCGTGCAATGCTTTTTCTGCACGCGCATTTCCTTCTTTTTCGGTTGCATTCAGTAAATCGATCAACGGGCCAGCGCCAGTGTCATATTTCAGCTGATATCCTTCGCGAATAGTCTGACGAAGTTTTACAATTTCATCATCGTCTTTCAAAATGGCTTTTTGTCTTTCGATATCTGCTGTTTTTTGATTCATTTGAAATCTCGTATTAAATAAAAATGTCTCTTCCTGCACTTCTATTTTTTTCAAATTCTGCTCTTTCAGCTGTTTTTCATTGGAGTTTTTATACAGCCCGTTTACGTCCCATCCGACGCTTAATCCGGCAACGCCAACCGTAGAAATTTTATTAGCGCCTAAATTAATTCCTGGTGCCAATGCAATACCCGCTCCTAATAATCCGACTTTGGGCATAAGACTGACTTTCTGCATATCGGATTGTGCATTTACCAGATTACGCTGATTGGCAAAAAGCTGCTGTTCGGGACGTTTGATTATGGTGTCAATACTGGAAGAATTTAAAGGTTTTCCCAATTTTTCCTGATTGATATTTTTCCCAATCAAATAGGAAAGCATGGTTTGGTAACCCGATTTAGTATACTCAAAGTCTTTTTTCTGTCTGCTGAGATTGAGCTGTTCGGCTTTCATTTCATCAACATCAGTTTTGTATGCTAAACCATTTTCATGAAGTTTTTTAACCTTATCAATATTATTGGCAATAATACTGTTTTGTATCTGCAACTGTTTCAATTGCTCGTCTATAAGCAATACGCCGAAATAAAGCTGATTTACCCTAGAACGTAAATCGTAAAGCGAAACTTCTAGAGAAGCTTTATCAATCTCTGAAGAGGCATTAATTATCTTTTTCTGTGTCTTAGTGGCTCCTCCATCCCAAATAACCTGATTGACTTGCCCGAGACCAATAAACTTAAATTTGCTGTCATTACCAGAACCGCCCAAACTTGGAAAATCTCCAAAAACATATCCTTCAATTGCAGTTAAGCTTATCTGAGGCAAATAGGCTTTATTCGCATTACTCAAAGTATATTCTTTACTTTTTTCTATTAGCTCATATTGTTTGATTAAAGGATAATTTTCAACGGCAAGCTGATAACTCTGATCAATTGTCAAAGTCTGTGCCTGTGAAGTTATAAAGAATAAGATTCCTATATATTTAAAGTATAATTTCCTCATCGTATATAAAATTAACTTCTAGTTAGTATTAGACAGCTGTAAACATCATTTTAATCCATATTGGAATTTTTTTCTTGCGCTCTTGCATTAAAGCATGAAACTGAGAAACTTCAAGATTTTTACTTCCCATAATTATTGGTTTTGCTATAAATGGAAAAACCACTAATCCCATTACATTCATTATAAAATGCAACGGATTCGGCTCTGCTATTTCTTTATTTTGAACTGCTTTCTGAAATTGCTGAATAAAAAACGATTCATTTACGATTTCTTTAATTGGCAGTCTCTTTAAAAGTCCTTCTGGATTATTGCGGATTTCAGTTAAAATAAAGGTTGGAATTTCTGGTTCGACGCTGATGAAATCAATATATCGCTCGGCAATAATTTGCACTTTTTGCTCCAAAGAAGTTTTTTCATCGTTCAAAATCACTTTCATACTTCCTATAAAACCAGATAAAGTTTCGGTCATTATGATTTCAAAAAGTTTAGCCTTACTTCTAAAATAATAATTAAGCAAAGCAAGATTCAAATCGGCTTCTTCGGCAATATCTCTCGTTCGGGTTGCTGAAAAGCCTTTTTTATAAAAAACAGTTTTGGCCGCCGTTTTTATTTTTTCTTCTGTAGTTGAATCTTTTTTCTCTGAAACACTCATTTCTAATGATTTACATACAAATATAAATTATTTTAAAATACTTTAAACAATAATTTTAATCAAATGATTAAATATTTTGATTAATATATAAAATCAATTAGCTAAAAACATTTTTAAACTTCAAAAATAAAAACACAAAATACTGATTTAAAGAGTATTAAACTTTTTATTTAATTCGAATATTCTCATTAAAAAACAATATCTTTACTTGTACTAATTGTTTCCATAATTGCCTTAGACTGATTCAAAAGAAATTTATTTTTTACTAATTTCTAGCGTTTTTAATATGAAAAACAATTTTATTAGATTGCTAATTATATTGTTCTCTTTAAGCACATTAGGACAAACTCAAAAAAAAGACATTAACCAACAGCTTCAGACCTGGGTTTCTATCAATACCGTTACCAAATTTGCAGATCATTGGGGTGTGATTGGTGATTTTCATATCAGGCGAAATGATTTTGTTTCCGATCCGAGTTTTTATTTTATAAGAGGCGGTATCAGTTATATACCAAATTCAAATATTTCCTTAAATCTAGGATATGCGCACATGTGGCTTGCTCCATCAAATCCCGATTGGAGTACTTTTTCGGATGAAAACAGAATTTATCAGCAGGCTCAGTTAAATACAAAATTTGGAAATGTAAGCATTTTGCAACGTTTGCGAAATGAACAGCGCTGGCAGGAAAAAATCGTCAATGATAAATCCAGCGGCGATTGGCGCTTTACCGATAGAATTCGCTATCTGATGAGTTTCACTTTCCGAATTTCCGATAAAAAATCGTGGCCTCAAATGGTCCTTTCAGATGAAATTTTACTGCATTTTGGAGAAGAAGTTGTTTACAATACTTTTGATCAAAATCGATTTTTTATCGGAATCAAAAAAAATATCAATCCTAAATGGAGTTATGATTTTGGATATATGAATGTCTACCAGCAAAAATATTCTGGCTATCAATATGATATGAATCACACGATACGATTGTTTTTTTATCTGAGTACTAGCATTAGAAAAAAAGCGCCCTCTGAGATTGAGAATTCTGGAGATGAATAAATTAAAGATTTCCTAAATTGAAAGTATCATTAGATTTGAAAGATTCAAAAAACTCAAAAGCTCTTTTCTCGGCATAAGAATATTCAGAATCACGAAGTGGAAAAGCACAATGCCCACCATATTTTGGAGTTTCCAAATAAACAAATGCACTATTTTTGGCGATAGTTCTCGGATAACATCTTTCGCCCAAAAAAGGATCGTCTAGCGAATTTATAATCAAAACCGGAGTAGTAATATCTTTAAGTGAAAACTCTGGAGAAACACGTTCGTAATAATCATCACGGCTAGCAAATCCATGCAAGGGAGCCGTAAAATATTGATCTACTTCATCAAAAGTTGAAATATTATCAATTTGATCACGGTTGATGAAATCAGGAAATTGTGCAGCTTTGTATTTCAGTTTCTTCTTAATATCTATTGTAAAATTCTTTAGATACACTCTGTTAAAACCTTGCTTAAGCACTTCTGCGCTTGTCGCAATATGAGTAGGAACGGAAATAGAAACTGCTGCTTTTATACGTTCATCGATTTTTGTCCATCCTAAATAATTAAGGAGCTGAACACCTCCCATCGAATATCCTATTAAATAAATATCTTCAAATCCTTTTTGCAATGCAAACTGAACCACTTCATCAAGATCGTCAATTGCGCCATGATGATACAGTCTCGGAAGACGATTCATTTCTCCGCCACAAGTACGATTGTTCCAAGCAAAAACCGAAAAACCTTTTTGTAGAAAATAGGCCGCACAACTGTTATTATACGTTCTGCGCGAATCTCCTTCTAAGCCGTGGCATAAAATAACTGCTTTCTTAGAATCATTTAAAATATAATCGATATTGATAAAATCACCGTCATTTAACTCATGCTTATCTCTTGTATATTTTGGAACTTCAAATTTTTTAAACAAAGCAGCATAAATAGTAGAAACATGCCTATTGCGATGAATAATAGAAGGAGAAATATATTCTGATTGTTCAATTAGTGGCATAACAAAGCGTTTTTATGGTACTTATTACAAATCTAAGAAATCAATATGTAAATTAATTCTTAATTTTATTTTTCTCTCTTTTTCAGATAATTTATCTCTATGTAAATTTAAAAAAACCTTAGAATACAAAAACAGATTCAACTGAAAATTAACTGTTAAATATAGAGAAACAGCGCTCTACGTACGCTCATCGCGGGTTTGAATGTTTACTTTATTCGTATATTTGTAAAATCGATTTCTAAAAAGCAAAATCCAATAAATGTTTGAACTTTTACAAGTAGATCCAAAAACTATTTTTCAACTTTATTTCTGGGGTAATTTTTTTACCTGCATCCTTATTTTTAGTTTTTCTTTTTCGTATGCCACTAGCGATAATAAGAAAATACTAAAATGGTTTGGATTAGGTAAATTAATACTTACGCTCGCTTGGATACTGGCTCTTTTGCGCAATATTATTCCAGATTTTGCTTCTATCAACATTGCCAATTCCATGATTTTTGGAGCCTGCTGCTTTGAAACGATCGCCATGTTATCGCTCATTAAAGCGCAAGCAAAAAGGCTTTTTCAGATCCAGATTGCCATTACCACTGTGGCAATACTATTTTTTAATATTGCTACGCTTTTTGATGCAAGCATGAATACTCGAGTAATAATAGGTGGCGTTGGTATATTTGCCATTTATTTATTGCCTACTATAACTTATTTTACAGAAAAAGAAAAAAGCTTTTTTAAGACTTTTTATGTTATGTGTTATATGGCATTTGAAGTTTTAATCGCAATAAGAGTGGTTCACAGGTATCTTTATCCGCAAAATTTAATTATTTCAAATGACACTCTGGATAGCTTGTACAGCATTTGCCTATTTCTTTTGACCTTAATTGGAATCGTAGGTTTTTTGCTTTTGGTAAAAGAAAGACAGGATAATAAAATCAAAAAGCTTTTAAGCGATAAAAACCAATTTTTCTCTATTATTTCTCACGATTTAAGAGGTCCCTTAGGATCATCGGTTTCATTATCTGAAATTTTGCTTGAAAATATAGATCAATACAGCCGTGAAGAAATTAAGGAAATATCAGAAATGCTACATGATTCAAATAAGAACATTTACAAACTGCTTGAAAACTTATTGGAATGGTCGCGTGTCCAAACCGGAATGATTACTTTTAATCCTAAAAACATATTGCTAAATGCTTTAATCGAAGAGAATATCGAATTGAGTAAAAATGTGGCTTTAAATAAAAATATTTCAATCTTATTTGAATCGGACGAACTTGTAGAAACGGCAGCTGACCAAAATATGATCAGTACGATTTTACGAAATCTGCTGAGCAATGCCATAAAATTTACGGACAAAAACGGCGAGGTTAAAGTCAAACTGCTGAAAGCAAATCAAAAAGTGGAAATTTCTATTACAGATAACGGAATCGGAGTTCCAGACGCGATAAAAGAAAAGTTATTTAAAATTAACGGAAAGGTATTGCAGAAAGGAACTGAAAATGAACTTGGAAGCGGACTAGGATTGTTGCTTTGTAAAGAGTTCGTAAGTATTCACGAAGGAACCATTTGGGTAGAAAGTGAAATGGGGAAAGGAAGTTCATTTAAATTTACACTTCCGCTACTTTTAAATTAAAATCCAAATTCCAATCTTGAACAAAAAAAAATCCAAATCCCAGTTTGAATTGGAATTTGGATTTTTAATATTAGAATTTAGAAAAGTTTAGTCTAATACAAAACTTACACTAACATTTGCTGTAATTTCGATTTCGCCAATTGCTAAAGTTTCGTTTGCAGCTCCTCCCATTGAGTCAGCTTCTTTCATTCTCATAGCAGCATACATTGGCTGTGGACGGTAAATTTGAGAGTTATCAGAAATTGTAAACGCTTTACCTACTTTTTGTCCTAAAACAGAAACGTACTCTTCTGCTTTTGTCTTAGCATCTTTCATAGCCAGTTTTCTAGCCTCAGATTCGTATTGCGCTAATTTAGATGTTTCAAAAGAAACTTTGTCAATTCTGTTAATTCCCTGCTGAACTAACCCTTCCATTAATTCATCATACTTAGCCAAATCTTTTACTACGATTTCTACAGTTTGTGTAGCGTTATAAGAAGTTTTCTTTTTCTCGTAATCGTACTGTGGATTTAGAGCTACTTGTTTTGTTTTGAAATCTGCTGTTGGGATATTCATTTTTTTGATGAATTTTAGAACAGCATCCATCTTTTCGTCATTTTGCTTTTTGACGTCTTTAGCATTATTCCCTTTTGTTTCAACCGAAGCTGAAATACAAACCTGATCAGGTGCTACTTTTACTTTTCCTTCCCCGTTAACATTGATTAGAGGAACTTGTTTGATTTCTTGGCCGTAAGACATAGTCATAAACATGATTGTTAAAAATAATACTAGTTTTTTCATTTTTGTTATATTTTAATGTTTAATTGAAACTTTTCAAAAGTTGTGCCAACATTACAATTTCCCCAATTTTGCCATTCCAAAAAGTATCAAAATTGGTATTGCAAGGAGGATCACCATCATTGTATGGTCTGTAATTAATGATGGCATTTTTATCAAAGTGATCAAATACCCACCTATAGCGCCCCCAAAGTGCGCTGTATGCCCAATATTGTCATTTTTGGCTTTCATTCCATAAATTGAGTATAATAAATACAAAATTCCGAAAAGATAAGCAGGCATCGGGATGATAAAAAATATTCCAAGCGTCATGTCAGGCTGCAGCAATATTGCCGAATACAAAACTCCGGTTACAGCGCCAGATGCTCCAACGGCTCTATAGCTATAATCGTTTTTATGGAATAACATAGTAAGAAGGCTTCCGAAAATTAAACTTCCGAAATAGACCAAAACAAAAGAAAAATTTCCGAGCCAGTTTAAAACAACGGGGGCAAAAAAATACAAAGTCAGCATATTAAAAATTAAATGCATCATGTCTACATGCAAAAAGCCCGAAGACAGCATTCTGATCTGTTCTCCAGAGCGAATACTTCCTACATGAAATTCGTATTTTCTAAAAAAATAAAGATCGTTAAATCCCTTGTAACTAATAACAACGTTCGCAACGATAATCGCTATTAAAATAATATTCATAAGTAATAGTATATTGTGAATTCAGAATTGTAAATATAATCATTCTTAAAGATAAGTTAGCACGAAAGCAAAATAGCAGTCGTTAATCATTTTTAATTTATCTTTGTAAAAAAAATTTACATGCAGTTTCTTGTTTATATTTTGGCCTATCCTCTACTTTGGCTTATCTCTATATTACCATTTCCGATATTCTACTTATTCTCAGATTTTGTCTGCTTTTTGGTATACAGAGTTATCGGTTATCGTAAAAAAGTAGTGCGTGAAAACTTGGCACTTACTTTGCCTCATTTAAATGATGCGGAAAGAAAAGTGATCGAAAAAAAATTCTACAAACATATGTGTGACCTGTTTCTGGAAATGGTAAAAACCATGAGCATGTCTCCTGAGGAAATGGAAAGAAGATTTCATGTAACAAACATTGATCTTGTACTTGATTATGCTAAAAGAGGAAAAAGCGTGATTCTTGTGGCTTCACATTATGCAAGTTATGAGTGGCTTTTAACCATTAATCCTAAACTTGGATTTCAAGGAGTTGCTGTTTACAAAAGGCTGGCTAACCCTTATTTTGATAGATTAATTCGAAAAATCCGCTCTAAATACAACACCGAGATGATTGAAACCAAAAAAGCAATTCCAACAATGGCAAAAAACCAGCGAGAAGGCATTTTAAGCCTTTATGGTTTAGCAAGCGACCAATCGCCAAAGATGGAAAGGATTTTTCATTCGATGAAATTTATGGGTGTTGAAGTTCCTGTGCATACGGGTGCCGAAACATTAGCCAAAAAATATGATTTGGCTGTACTTTTTGTGGAGGTTAAAAAGGTTAGAAGAGGATATTATGAGGCTACATTTATTCCTCTTGCTGATAATCCTAAAGAATTTGAAAACTTTAAAATCACTGAAATGTATCTTAAAGAAGTAGAAAAACAAATTCTAGAAGCTCCAGAATTCTATTTGTGGACACACAAAAGATGGAAACACAGAATTGAATAAATTTAATTTTAACACATAGAAACATAGAATTTTATTGTTTTGTTTTAAGATTAAAGAAAAAGCTAGCTTTAACACATAGCTCTATGTGTATTTATTCAAAGTGAAACGCCTTTAATAAGTTCCAAAAAGCTATGTTGCTATGTGTTAATATAAATACAATCAAACAGAAAAAGCCTCTTTAGAAATTTCCAAAGAGGTTTTTTTTATTTAAAGACTGAAATATTAAATTCCAGCAATTACTTTAATCTCATCAATAATTCTTAGTGCTAATTTATCTGCTGCATCTTGAGAAGGAGCTTCAGTATAAATACGGATAATTGGTTCTGTGTTTGATTTTCTTAAATGAACCCATTCTGTTGCAAAATCAATTTTTACACCGTCAATTGTCGAAATATCTTCATTTTTGTATTTCTCTGTCATTTGAGTTAAAATCGCATCAACATCAATTTGCGGAGTCAATTCAATTTTATTCTTACTCATGTAATATTCTGGATAAGAAGCTCTCAAAGCAGAAACTGGCATTTTTTTATTTGCTAAATGCGTTAAAAATAAGGCTACTCCAACCAAGCTATCACGTCCGTAGTGCAACTCAGGATAGATAATTCCACCGTTACCTTCACCACCAATAATAGCATTGTTTTTCTTCATTAATTCTACCACATTCACTTCTCCTACTGCACTTGCTTCGTAGCTTCCGCCGTGGGCTTTAGTAACATCTCTTAAAGCACGAGAAGATGACATATTAGAAACTGTGTTTCCTGGAGTTTTACTTAAAACATAATCTGCACAGGCAACCAAAGTATATTCTTCACCAAACATTTCACCATCTTCACTAATAAAAGCTAAACGATCTACATCTGGATCTACTACAATTCCAAAATCAGCTTTTTCTTTTACAACAAGCTCAGAAATATCAGTTAAATGCTCTTTTAAAGGTTCTGGGTTATGAGGAAAATGTCCGTTTGGTTCGCAGTACAATTCAACCACTTCAACTCCCATTAATTTTAGCAGTTTCGGAATAATAATTCCTCCAGAAGAGTTTACACCATCAACCACCACTTTAAATTTAGCTTCTTTAACAGCTTCGATATCAACCAATGGCAAGTTTAAAACTTCATCGATATGAATATCCATGTAAGCGTCATTAGAAATAACTTCACCTAAACTGTCTACATCAGAAAAATCAAAAGCTTCAGCTTCAGCAATTTCAAGGATTTTTGCTCCGTCAGCTCCGCTTAAAAACTCACCTTTAGCATTTAATAATTTTAAAGCATTCCATTGCTTTGGATTATGAGATGCTGTTAAGATAATTCCGCCGTCAGCTTTTTCCAAAGGAACAGCTACTTCAACAGTTGGCGTTGTAGAAAGTCCAAGATCGATTACATCGATTCCTAAACCAATTAAAGTATTAACTACTAAATTATGAATCATTGGTCCAGAAATTCTAGCATCACGGCCAATTACAACTGTCAATTTATCTTTAGCAATATTATTTTTTAAGAAAGTTCCGTATGCCGATGCAAATTTTACAGCATCAACAGGAGTTAAATTATCTCCTACTTTTCCTCCGATCGTTCCGCGGATTCCAGAAATAGATTTTATTAGAGTCATTTTAATGAGTTAGGGTTATTTTTTTACAAATATAAAAAAGTTACTGAGTTACTAAGGTGCTAAGTTTCTAAGATTTTAAATTTAACCTGTAAGAACCTACTTGCATCTAGTCGTTTTTATAACAAAATGATTTAAAAAAGTTTTTATACATTTACTAAATAACTTAGAATCTTTACAGCATTTAGATTCTTAGAAACTTTAAAAAATGAATTTCTTAGCCCATATATATCTTTCTGGAGACAATGATTTAATTAAAATCGGGAATTTTATGGCGGATGGAATTCGCGGTAAGCAGCTTGAACATTTTCCTGAAGATGTACAAAAGGGAATTTTACTGCATCGATTCATTGACACTTATACCGATTCTCATGATATCTTTAGAAAAAGCACTAAACGTCTTCATGAGCGATACCATCATTATGCGGGAGTTATTGTAGATATCGTTTACGATCATTTCTTAGCTAAAAACTGGACACAATATTCTAATGAAGAATTAGCGCTTTTTGTGAAACGTTTTTACAATTCCTTACACGATAATTATGATATTTTAACCGAAAAAACACAAGGTTTGATGCCTTATATGATTGAAAGAAACTGGCTTTTGAGTTATCGCACTACCGAAGGAATCCAGAACATTTTGACCCAAATGGATAGAAGATCTAAAAATACTTCGCAGATGCAGTATGCCGTTGAAGAGCTTACTGAATTTTATGACGAATTTGAAAAAGAATTCACACTTTTTTTTGAGGAAATGAGAAAGAAGGCTCAAGAAAAACTACTCTCTCTTTAAGTCAATTTAATTTTATTACACATGAAAAAAATTACGATTTTAATCGCCCTTTTATATATAAGCAGCACTAATGCACAACAGACAGCTCCAAATCCGAATGGATTGGTAGTTACAAAAGCAATGGTAGTTTCAGCTCGCGAAGAAGCTTCAAAAATTGGTTCTGATATTATGAAAAAAGGCGGAAATGCTTTTGATGCCATGGTTGGAACTGAATTGGCTCTAGCAGTTGCTTTTCCGTTTGCGGGAAACATAGGCGGTGGCGGATTTATGGTGTATAGAAAAGCAAATGGCGAAGTCGGTTCTTTGGATTATCGCGAAAAAGCGCCACTAGCTGCTACAAAAGATATGTTTTTAGATAGTGAAGGAAATGTTATAAAAGGAAAAAGCACTCAAACAGCACTTGCCATTGGCGTTCCAGGAACTATTGCAGGTGTTTTTGCTGTACATAAAAAATACGGCACAATGCCTATTTCTAAAATTCTTGAGCCCGTAATTGCTTTAGCAGAAAGAGGTGTTGTATTGACCAAAAAACAAGAGAAAAGCTTAAAGGATTATCATGAAAGCATTGTAAAAATAAACGGGGAGGATTCTCCAGCATCAAAAGCTTACAAAGAAAACGATACCATCAAATATCCAGCTTTAGCCAAAACTTTAAAAAGAATTCAGAAAAAAGGAAGAAACGAATTTTATAAAGGTGAAACGGCAAAAATCTTAGTCAATTATCTTAAGGAAAAAGGCGGTATTATTACCATGCAAGATTTAGCCAAATATGAAGCCAAATGGAGAAAACCTTTACAATTTACTTATAAAGATTTAAAAATCACTTCGATGGCTCCGCCAAGTAGCGGCGGAATCTGTCTGGCTCAAATCTTAAAAATGCTTGAACCTTATGATTTAGCCAAAATGGGACATAATTCTGCAGAAGCCATTCAGGTAATTGTTGAAGCTGAAAGAAGAGCTTATGCCGATAGAAGCTATTTTTTAGGCGATCCAGATTTTGTCAAAATTCCGATGAAAGAATTATTAAATGAAAACTATCTTCATGAAAGAATGGCCAGTTTTAATCCGGAAAAAGCAACTTTGTCTAGCGAAATAAAAGAAGGAAAAGTAAATTATGCCGAAAGTACAGAAACTACACATTATTCGATTGTAGACCAATTCGGAAATGCTATTGCTGCGACAACAACCTTAAATGATGGTTATGGTTCTAAATATTATTGTGATGAACTTGGTTTCTTTTTAAATAATGAAATGGACGATTTTAGTGCTAAACCTGGCTCTCCAAATATGTTTGGTCTGGTTGGAAATGAAGCCAACAGCATCGCTCCGCAAAAACGAATGCTAAGTTCTATGACACCAACAATTGTAGAAAAAAACGGAAAACTTTTTATGGTAGTTGGAACGCCGGGAGGTTCAACTATTATAACTTCAGTTTTACAGACTATTTTAAACGTTTACGAATATAATTTAAGCATGCAAGAAGCAGTTAATGCTCCTCGTTTTCATCATCAGTGGCTTCCAGATTTAATTACTTTCGAGCCGAATACTTTTGCATCCAAAACCATAGATAACCTTAAAGCTAAAAGTTATATTATCAACGAAAAACCAACTCCAATAATAGGAAAAGTAGATGCTATTTTGGTTTTACCTGACAATAAATTAGAAGGGGGAGCAGACTTTAGAGGCGATGATAAAGCCGTTGGTTTTTAAGAGTTCTCAGTTTTTATTTTTTTAATCTAACATTATAAACTAATTTTGTAAGAACGATAATTTTAAAACAGAATGCTAAAAAAATATTTCAGAAGACTCGAAAGCATCATTGCTTTGGCACAATCCTTAATGACTCCAAAGCAGTTTCTTTTTTTGTCAAGCGTTCTTATCGGAATATCTTGTTCCCTTGCGGTTATCGTGCTTAAAACTTTCGCACATAGCGTATTCTCTTTTGCCACCTATATTAATGGAATCCTGAAATTGAGTTTCATTAACAGTATCCTGCCTATCATCGGTATTACATTAACCGTTTTCGTAGTAAATAAAGTTCTTAATGGAAGTATCCAAAAAGGGACATCTCAAATCTTATATGCAGTTGCCAAAAAAGCTAGTATTATTCCGAGAAAGCAGATGTACGCTCAAATTGTGACAAGTTCGTTAACTGTAGGTTTAGGAGGTTCTGCTGGTTTAGAGAGTCCAATCGTAATTACTGGAGCAGCATTTGGTTCCAATTATGCCCAGAATTATAAGATGCAGTATAAGGATCGAACTTTATTAATTGGATGCGGAGTTGCGGCTGGAATCGCAGCAGCATTTAACGCCCCAATTGCAGGAGTTCTTTTTGCTATTGAAGTTTTATTGGTAGATGTTAGTATTTCTGCTTTTACTCCAATTATGATTTCTGCTGCAACAGGTGCTTTGGTTTCAGCAATTGTTTTGGATGAAAGCATTCTTTTAAGTTTCAAAAAACAAGAAACATTTGATTATCATAACATTCCATTTTATGTTATTTTAGGTGTGCTTACTGGATTGGCAGCGATTTATTATTCAAGAAATTTCCAGAGAGTAGAGCATTATTTTGCGAAACAGCAAATCAATCCTTACAGAAAAGCTTTAATTGGTTCCTCTCTTCTTGCTTTGTTAATTTTTATTTTTCCTACTCTGTTTGGTGAGGGATACGAAAGCATCAAAACCTTATCTGAAACCGATCCTGGAAAACTATTAGACAACACATTATTTGCTGATTTCAGAAATAATCAGTGGGTCTTACTTTTATTTATTGGAGCCACTATGATGGTTAAAGTATTTGCTTCAGGATTAACCCTAGGAAGCGGTGGAAATGGAGGAAACTTCGCTCCTTCTCTATTCTTAGGATCGTATTTAGGATATTTCTTCTCTAAACTAGTTACGATGATAGGTCTATCAAAACTTCCTATCAGTAATTTCACTATGGTCGGAATGGCTGGAATTTTAAGTGGTTTATTTCACGCGCCTTTAACTGCAATCTTCTTAATTGCAGAAATTACAGGAGGTTACGGATTAATGATTCCGCTAATGATTGTTTCTTCCATTAGTTTTGCCATTTCTAAACGTTTTGAGAAGTATTCGCTTGATGTAAAAGGATTAGCGAAAAAAGGCCATGCCTTTACAAGCAATAAAGATTCTAATATTTTATCGACTTTAGACATCGATTCCATTATTCAATGCGATTATCTGACTGTTCATCCAGATGAAAACATGAGCAAGTTGGTAGACCTGATTTCGCACTCTAACCAAGTGGTTTTTGCAGTTGTAAACAATGATAAAGATTTGGTCGGAGTAGTTCATTTTAACGATATTCGAGAAATTATATTTAATTCTTACCGCGTAAAATATACTTTCATTAGAGATGTAATGAAAGCGCCAGCTGCCACAATTTCTACACTTGACAGTATGGAAATCGTAATGCGTAAATTTGAAACTACCAAATCTGCTTTTCTACCTGTTCTAAGAGATGGAAAATACCACGGATTCATTTCAAAATCGATAGCACTTGAAGCTTATAGAACAAAACTTCGTTCTATGACGATTGAATAATCTTTAATATCGGATACGTTAAAAATTTCATTTATCCGATATTAAGAAGTATCTTTGTAGGATTATGTTTAATATTGACCTAACATACCGAGAAGAATTTCAATCAACCTTTGATCGATTGTACCAAAAAAGGCAAGAACTGCAAAACAGCAGACCATTGCCCAATATTGCCTTGAATAAAATAAGAGAAAGTCTTTCTCTAGAATGGACTTATAATTCTAATAGCATTGAAGGAAATACACTCAGTCTAAGAGAAACTCAAATGGTTATTCAAGAAGGGATTACTATTAAAGGAAAATCACTTCGTGAACATTTTGAAACCCATAATCATGATAAAGCCATTGATTACCTATACTCTATTGTAGATGAAAATTACAAACTAAGAAGTATAGACATTCTTTCTATTCATGGTTTGGTAATGCGCTCTATCGAAGAAGATTTTGCTGGAAGAATTCGTAACGGAGGAGTTCGCATTTCAGGTGCTAGTTTTATGCCTCCAAATGCCAATAAAGTCTCCGATTATCTAGATGAGTTAATCGAGTTTATTAATACAAATCCGCTTGGTTTAAATGATATTGAACTCGCAACAATATATCATCACAAATTAGTCTGGATTCATCCTTTTTTTGATGGAAATGGGCGCACCGTTCGATTAAGCATGAATTTATTGTTGATGCGATGTGGTTTTCCGCCAGCCATTATTCTTAAAAATGACAGAAAAAAATATTACGAAGCGCTTAATCAAGCTAATAATGGTAATTATCAGAAACTAACCCTTTTAATGTGCCAAGCACTCGAAAGAACACTCAATATTTATCTAAGCGCGATGCCAGGAAGCACTTATGACTATCAATCTATTCAAAACATTGTTAGTGAACCAGATACCCCTTTCGGCCAAGAATACATAAGTTTATTGGCCAGAACAGGAAAAATCGATGCTTACAAAGAAGGCCGAAATTGGTACACCACCAAAGAAGCAATAGAAAACTATATGGCAACCCGAAAAAGAAAACGCTAGTTTAAACTAGCGTTTTTTGTTACTAATTGTAACATAAAGTTTTGCTATCGAGCACTAAAAGAACAAATCAAAGTGGTAACTTTGCGTTTTGCTCAAAATTATGTTAGATAAAGACAATACTATTGAAGTTCTTGGTGCAAGAGTTCACAATCTAAAAAATATCGATATATCCATTCCGCGTGAAAAACTGGTTGTAATTACTGGTTTATCAGGTTCTGGAAAATCTTCTTTGGCATTTGATACTATTTATGCTGAAGGTCAGCGTCGTTATGTTGAAACTTTTTCAGCATATGCCAGACAATTCCTTGGCGGATTAGAACGTCCTGATGTAGATAAAATAGATGGACTTTCTCCTGTAATCGCGATTGAACAAAAAACAACCAGTAAGAGTCCGCGTTCTACAGTTGGAACTATTACTGAAATTTACGATTTCCTTAGGCTCTTATACGCACGTGGCGCAGATGCCTACAGTTATAACACAGGTGAAAAAATGGTTTCGTATTCTGATGAACAGATTAAAGATCTGATTATTCAGGATTATAACGGAAAACGAATTAATATTCTTGCTCCAGTTATTAAAGCCAGAAAAGGACATTATGCCGAATTATTCCAACAAATTACCAAACAAGGATTCTTAAAAGTTCGTGTAAACGGAGATGTTCAGGATTTAGTAGCCGGAATGAAACTGGATCGTTACAAAACGCACGATATCGAAATTGTGGTGGACAGAATGGTGATTGAGGACAATCCAGATACTCAAAAAAGATTATCTGAAAGTATCAATACAGCGATGCATCACGGTGAAGATGTCTTGATGATTTTAGATCAGGATTCTAATGAGGTTCGTTATTTCAGTAGAAATTTAATGTGTCCTACAACAGGAATTTCATATCAAAATCCAGAACCAAATTTATTTTCGTTCAACTCCCCAAAAGGAGCCTGTCCTCATTGCAACGGATTGGGTACTGTACACGAAATCAACGTTAAGAAGATTATTCCAAATCCGAAATTATCTATAAAAGCTGGTGGTTTTGCTCCTCTTGGCGAATATAAATCTTCTTGGATCTTTAAACAATTGGAAACCATTGGTGAAAAATTTGGATTTAAAATAACCGATCCAATCGAGAAAATTCCAGAAGAAGCGATGCAAATGATTTTGTATGGCGGAAAAGATAAATTTTCTATCAATTCTAAAGATCTTGGCGTAACGAGAGAATATAAAATTGATTTTGAGGGAATTTCTAATTTCATTAAAAATCAATACGATGAAAGTGCTACAACTAGCATAAAACGTTGGGCAAAAGATTTTATGGACGAAATTAATTGTCCTGTTTGCGACGGTTCGCGTCTTAAAAAAGAAGCATTATTTTTTAGGGTAAATGAAAAAAATATAACCGAATTGTGTGATATGGATATTTCAGATTTAACAGCTTGGTTTCAAGATTTAAATAGCCATTTGACAGACAAACAGCTTTTAATTGCTTCCGAAGTGGTAAAAGAAATCAAAGACCGTTTGAACTTCTTGATGAACGTTGGCTTGAATTATTTGGCTTTAAGCCGAAGTTCAAAATCACTTTCTGGCGGTGAAGCACAGCGTATTCGTCTAGCAACTCAAATTGGTTCTCAGCTGGTTGGGGTTCTTTATATTTTAGATGAACCGAGTATTGGTTTGCATCAAAGAGATAACGAAAAACTGATTCATTCTCTCGAACAATTACGCGATATCGGAAACTCAGTTATTGTGGTCGAACATGATAAAGACATGATTGAAACGGCTGACTATGTAATTGATATTGGCCCAAAAGCCGGAAAATACGGTGGAGAAATCATCAGTATAGGAACTCCTAAAGAAACTTTAGCTTCAGACACTATTACCGCTCAATATTTGAACGGTAAAATGAAGTTTGATATTCCGAAGAAAAGAAGAAAAGGAAATGGCAAATTCTTGAAACTGACTGGCGCAACAGGAAATAATCTTAAAAACGTTACGATTGAAATTCCGTTAGGGCAATTAACCTGCGTTACGGGAGTTTCTGGAAGCGGAAAATCTACATTGATTAATGAAACGCTTTATCCTATTTTAAATGCGTATTATTTTAATGGCGTAAAAAAACCGCAACCTTACAAAAAGATTGAAGGTTTAGAACACATTGATAAAGTTATTGATATTGACCAAAGTCCGATTGGAAGAACGCCACGTTCGAATCCAGCAACTTATACGGAGGTTTTCACAGAAATAAGAAATCTGTTTACTATGACTTCAGAAAGTATGATTCGAGGTTATAAAGCAGGACGTTTTAGTTTTAATGTGAAAGGTGGACGGTGCGAAACCTGTGAAGGTTCTGGTGTAAGAACAATAGAAATGAACTTTTTACCAGACGTTTATGTAGAATGCGAAACTTGTCAAGGAAAACGCTTCAACAGAGAGACTTTAGAAATTAGATATAAAGGAAAATCAATTTCTGATGTTTTGGATATGACAGTTGATGAAGCTGTTCCATTCTTTGAAAATATTCCGAAGATTTACAGAAAAATCAAAACCATTCAAGATGTTGGTTTAGGTTATATTACACTTGGTCAGCAAAGCACAACGCTTTCTGGAGGTGAAGCGCAACGTATAAAACTAGCGGGAGAATTATCTAAAAAAGATACTGGAAATACATTTTATATTCTAGATGAGCCAACAACAGGTTTACACTTTGAAGACATTCGTGTTTTGATGGAAGTAATCAATAAACTGGTTGATAAAGGAAACACCATTCTAGTCATCGAACACAATATGGATGTTATAAAACTTGCCGATTATATTATTGATATTGGTCCAGAAGGTGGAAAAGGCGGGGGACAATTGGTTGCCAAAGGTACTCCAGAAGAAGTGGCTCAGAATAAAAAGAGTTATACAGCTAAGTTTTTGAAAAAAGAGCTAGAGTAATAAGAATATCTTTGTCAAAGTTTGAAACTTTGACAAAGATTTAAATATTTTAACAATTTAACAATAATTATTTTATATTTTAGCTTTAAAAAAGCGAAATATGAAAACCACCGTATTATTTATTATAATATCGATATTCTCACTTAACTCCTATTCTCAGTCTCAAAAAGACAGCCTCAATAAAGTTGTTCAAGAACGAATTAAAAACATAGAGGAAGATCAATCCGAAAACCCCTATTACAGCCAGCAAGAACTCGAAGACAATTATAAAAACGAAATTAATACCTTTCTGGCTTTAGCTCAACCAAGTAAAAATAGTGATTTAGCAAATCATTTCAAGGTCTACTTGGAAAAAAGACTTCTAAAAAAAATAGATTTTTCGGCAATTAAATGGTCTGCTTTTTATAAAGAAATTTCAAAGAATAAAACAACTCTAAGCGTTCGATTAACTTTTGAATTAAGCAAAACAGGTAAAGCAACAAACTGCCGTATCAATACCAAAGACAAAGAATTAGAAAAAAACATTATCGAAGTTTTCAAAAAATTTCCATTAGAAAAACTGGGAATAAAAGAGAGTGGTAAATTAGGAAAAATCAGTGTGCAGCTATTTACTAAGGAAGATAATGAAGTTGTTATAAAAGCAAGTCAATTTGCTGTAGTTGATGTACCTCCAATACTAAAAGGATGTGAAGATGCTTCGTCATACTGGCAATTAAATAAATGTCTTTATGACAGATTATATGATTACATTTTAAAAAACATTTCATTAAAAACACTTAACGATCAAGAATTAAGAGGTGAAATCATATTCAGACCACGTTTTACAATTAATAGCGAAGGAAAAATTATAAACGTAAATTCTATTGCACCAAACAAAGTGATTAAAGACGAAATTGATCGTGTTATATTATCCTTTAATGAAACAATAGAACCAGGCAAAAGAAATAATGTTCCTAAAAATACCTATTGTGATACGTTCCGTACTATTACAATAGAAAATTTGAAATAGTAATTTTTTTGATATAAAAGGTCAACAATCCAATCATTTATTGAAATTACGGAAGATCATATTTGAAATTATAATTAATTTTGATTCAAATTTAATTCATTGATAATGAAACGAAAACCCCATATTCATCATTATCGCAACATTACTTTTGGATTATAATTCCTGTTTTTTATAACAATTCTAGAAAAAAGCGTTAATTTAGTGTCCGCTTTTTTTGAAAAATTCACGCTTTTTAAAGAAAACATGTTTCGATTAAACTGAATGTTTATTTGAAACCAATTGCCCTAGCCCTGATGGGAGCGGCATCCTTTTGTGGCGGGGTTCGCCACAAAAGATATAGTGGACAGCAGGAAACAGCTCCTAACTCCGACTATACTCAGGATGACAAATACAGGGACAAAAACATAAATAAAATAATAAATTAAAATACCTAAAATGAGATTAGAAGATTTTGATAATGATGAAGATAAAGTAATTCAGGATCGTTTGAAACAAAGAACGTGGAATGAAATTAAAACCAATGACAGCTGGGCAATTTTTAAGATTATGTCTGAGTTTGTAAATGGCTACGAAGCAATGGGACGTATTGGGCCTTGTGTTTCTATTTTTGGATCGGCGAGAACAAAACCAGAAGATAAGTATTATCAATTGGCAGAAAAAATAGCTTATAAAATCAGTAAAGCAGGTTACGGTGTGATTACAGGAGGTGGTCCCGGAATTATGGAAGCTGGAAATAAAGGTGCACATTTGGGCGGAGGAACTTCGGTTGGTTTAAATATCGAGCTACCGTTTGAGCAGCATTTTAATCCGTATATTGATCATGATAAAAACCTGAATTTCGATTATTTCTTTGTGAGAAAAGTAATGTTCGTAAAGTATTCGCAAGGTTTTGTGGTTATGCCAGGAGGTTTCGGAACTTTAGACGAAATGTTTGAAGCTATCACTTTGATTCAAACTAAGAAAATTGGAAAGTTCCCAATCATCTTGGTTGGAGTAGAATTCTGGTCTGGCTTGATTGAATGGGTTAAAACTGTTTTGGTGGAAAAAATGCATACAGTAAGCCCTGAAGATTTGAATTTATTTAAAATTGTAGATACTGAAGACGAAGTTGTTGAGGCATTGGATAAATTCTACAAAAAGTACGATTTAAGTCCGAATTTCTAATTTTTCCAACCACAATTAGTGATATAAGCACAGCGTTTAAAGCAATCTTTTTAAATGAACTTATATCACTTATAGGGTTAAAATATACTGCAAATACACAAAAATCGAAAGCTGTTTTTTTAAACAGCTTTTTTTATACTATTTTTACAAAAATCCGTAACTTCAATACATCCGTAACATAAGTATGTCTGATAATTTTTAAGCCAATATTTGAAAGCACTTTATAAAATTATTTGCCTCGTTTTGGTTTTATCATTTTCGATAAAACTAACTGCACAACATCAATCTAAGATGGAAGTGGCGGTAAATCTTGAGCTTAAAACACTGAACATAAAACAGGATATTACCTATCATAATAATACAAACGACACTTTGGTTTCGATTGTGCTTAATGATTGGAATAATGCTTATGCAGACAAAAACACGCCATTGGCTAAGCGTTTTTCTGACGAATTTTACAGAGGTTTTCATTTAGCAAAAGCTGCAGACCGAGGAAAAACTACAATTATAAATCTAACTGATACTAATTTTTCGGCTTTAGAATGGGAAAGAAGTGCAGAGAATCCGGATTATATTACTGTCCGACTGGATCGTAAACTTCTTCCAAACGAAAAAATCGATTTACATCTTAATTACATTGTAAAAATACCGAATGACAAATTCAGTCATTTTGGTTTTGACCAAAATGGAGGAATGGCATTAAAAAACTGGTTTTTAAGTCCTGCCCGTTTTGAAAATGGTCTTTTTGTAAAGTACAATAATTTCAATTTGGATGATATTGCAAATGCAGTGAGTGATTATGATGTTGAAATCAAAATCCCAAATCAATATTCTATTGCTACCGATTTAAATTCGGTTTCAAAAGATACTACCAATCAGAATTACAGTATTTATTCTTATTCTGGGCAAAATAGAACCGATTTTAGTCTTTATATTGAAAAGCAAAATAGTTTTAGAGCATACGACAATGGTTCTTTGGTGGTTCTAACGAATTTAAAAAACAAAAAAATAGACGAGTATCAGAAGGCGATTATTATTAATCGCGTAGTTTCTTATGCTGAGAAATTTATTGGTAAATATCCGCATGAAAAAATCACAGTTTCTCAGATAGATTATGATAGAAATCCATTTTATGGTTTAAATCAGCTGCCATCGTTTATCAGTCCGTTTGAAGATGATTTTATTTTTGAGATTCAATTTTTAAAGACTTTTTTAAACAATTATCTCAAAAACAGTTTGCGTTTAGATCCAAGAAAAGACAATTGGATTTATGATGGAATCCAGATTTACACCATGATGAAGTATATGGAAGAACATCATCAGGATGAAAAAATGCTGGGAAAACTTTCAGACATGAAACTCTTTAAAAGCTATAACATTACCAATCTGACTTTTAATGAGCAATACAGTTATTATTACATGCTAATGGCGCGTAAAAATCTGGATCAGCCTCTCGGAGATCCTAAAAACACGCTGATAAAGTTTAATGAACAAATTGCTAGTAAATATCGTGCGGGTTTAAGTTTGAGTTATTTAGACGATTATCTTAATCACGATATTGTTCCTAAAAGTGTAAAGGAGTTCTATAATCTTAACCAGATTGGACAATCAAATAGATATGATTTTGAAAAAATCTTAACTCAAAAAAGTCCAAAAAATATCGATTGGTTCTTTAAAACTATTATCGACTCTAGAGATATAATCGATTATAAATTTACTAATGTTTCAAAAACAGCAGACAGCATTACATTTTCGGTAAAAAATAAAACTGGAATTTACGCTCCTATTCCGATTTACGGAATTAAAAAGAAAGAAGTCGTATTTAAAGAATGGATTGAGCCTGTTAAAAAAGATTCTGTTTATGAGTTCAGCCGAAAAAATGCGGACAAAATCGTTATCAATTACAATAACGAAGTTCCAGAATATAACCAACGAAACAACTGGAGATCTCTAAAAAATGTTTCACTAAATCGTCCAGTAAAATTTAATTTTGCTAAAGATTTAGAAGACCCAGATTACAATCAAATTTTATACATTCCAACATTAAATTATAATTATTATGATGGCTTTACACCTGGAATTCGTTTTCATAATAAAACCATTCTAGACAAACCTTTTAATTTTGATATTAATCCCGCTTATTCAATAAAGGCAGGAACTATTTCTGGCTCATCAGCTTTCTCTTGGAACCAATACTATCGCAACAGCACTTTATTTAATGTTCGATATTCTATCAGTCAGAATTATTACCATTATGCGCCAGATGCTACATATTTGAGATTAAATCCGATGGTAGTGTTTCGTATTCGCGAAAAAGATTTCAGAGACAATAGAAAACAAGCGATCATGTTTCGTGAGATCATCGTAAATCGTGAAGCTAGCAGTTATATAACAGATAATTCAGAACCTAATTATTCGGTATTTAATGCTCGATATTCTAATACAAAAACAGAATTGATTGATCATTTTAGTTTTATGACTGATCTGCAGTTTTCTGGAGGATTCGGAAAAGTTTCTGGTGAAGTCGAATACAGAAGATTATTTGAAAATAACAAAAAGCTAAATTTAAGATTATACGCTGGAAGTTTCCTGTACAATACAACAAACTCAGATTATTTTAGTTTTGGTTTAGACCGTCCGACTGATTATTTATTTGATTATAATTTATTTGGAAGATCAGAAAGCACAGGATTTTTCAGTCAGCAATATGTTATTGCCGAAGGAGGTTTCAAATCGCAAATAGAACCTTCGTATGCCAATCAATGGATGGCCACTCTAAATGCGAGTTATGCAATCTGGAATTGGGTAGAACTTTACGGTGACATTGGTTTTTTGAAAAACAAGCATCAGAGTGAGTTCTTTGCTTACGATTCTGGAGTACGCTTAAACCTTGTTCCTGATTACTTTGAACTCTATTTTCCTGTTTATTCAAATAATGGATGGGAAATATCACAACCTAAATACAATGAAAAAATACGATTTATAATCACCTTTTCACCAAAAACGTTAGTCACACTTTTTACTAGAAAATGGTTTTAATCAAATAAAAATTAAACAAAAAGTTGCGAAATTATCAATAAAATTAAATTTAATATAAAAATAACATAAATAAAATACATAGTTTTTAGATTTGAATACAAATAATTAAATTATATTTATTTCAAAGAATTATGATTATTGATTGTTTTTAAGTAATTTCGCGACATAAACAACATGACCCTGCAAGATTATGATAAAAGAAAAAAGCAATACTACACTGACATTTGAAGATTTCAAAACTGAGGTATTGAATGACTATAGAATTGCGGTAACAAGCCGTGAATGTAGTCTTTTAGGTCGAAAAGAAGTATTAACCGGAAAAGCTAAGTTTGGTATTTTTGGAGACGGAAAAGAAGTGCCACAGTTGGCAATGGCTAAAGCTTTTAAGAATGGAGACTTCCGTTCTGGATACTATCGCGATCAAACTTTTATGATGGCTATTGGCGAATTGGATGCTAAGCAATTTTTCGCTGGTTTATATGGTCATACTGATTTAGCTTTTGATCCAATGTCTGCGGGAAGACAAATGGGCGGACACTTTGTAACGCACAGTTTAAACGAAGACGGTTCGTGGAAAGACTTAACTAAACAAAAAAACTCAAGTTCAGATATATCTCCTACTGCTGGTCAGATGCCAAGATTATTGGGATTGGCACAGGCTTCAAAAATTTACCGAAACGTAGACGGAATTACTATTAAAGACAAATTTTCTGTAAATGGTAATGAAGTTGCTTGGGGAACTATAGGAAACGCAAGTACTTCTGAAGGTTTGTTTTTTGAAACCATAAATGCTGCTGGAGTTCTACAAGTTCCGATGGTAATGAGCGTTTGGGATGATGAATACGGAATTTCTGTTCATGCAAAACATCAGACTACGAAAGAGAATATTTCTGAAATTTTAAAAGGATATCAGCGTGATGAAGATTCTAAAGGTTATGAAATCTTTAGAGTTAAAGGCTGGGATTATGCCGAACTGGTTTCTACTTACGAAAGAGCTGGAGCCATTGCACGAGAAGAACACATACCCGTTTTAATTCACGTAAACGAATTAACACAGCCACAAGGCCACTCTACTTCTGGTTCTCATGAACGTTACAAAAGTTCAGAAAGACTGGCTTGGGAAAGAGATTTTGACTGTATTCGCCAAATGCGTTTGTGGATGATTGCAATTAATATCGCTTCTCCAGAAGAATTAGCAGAACTTGATTTCGAATTAAAGAAAGAAGTTTTAGAAGCTAAAAAAGAAGCTTGGAATAGCTTTATTAATCCAATTATTGATGAACAAAAAAATCTTTTAGCTTTATTGGAGCAAATTGCCGAGGCAAGCATCAATCATAAAGAAAGAATCAAAAAATTAATTTCTGAATTAGCTGCAATTAAAGCACCGCTTAAGAAAGAATTATTGGTTTATGCAAGAAAGATTCTTCGTTTTATTGAAGTTCCAAACAGCAAAGTTCTTTTATCTAACTGGATTACAAAATTCTTAGCCGAAACACAGGAAAAATTCAGCAGCAATCTACATTCTGAGTCTGAACAAAATGTATATTCTGTAGAAAAAGTTCTTCCTAAATATGCTGAAAATGCAAAACCAGATTTAGACGGAAGAATGATTTTGCGCGATAACTTTGATGCTTTATTTGCAAAATATCCTGAAACTTTAATTTTCGGTGAAGATGTTGGAAACATCGGAGACGTAAACCAAGGTCTTGAAGGTATGCAGGAAAAATACGGTGAACTTCGTGTTGCCGATGTCGGAATTCGTGAAGCAACAATTATTGGTCAGGGAATTGGAATGGCTTTGAGAGGTTTACGTCCGATTGCTGAAATTCAGTATTTAGATTATTTATTGTACGCTATTCAAATCATGAGTGACGATTTAGCTACATTACAATATAGAACTGTTGGAAAACAGAAAGCACCACTAATCATTAGAACTCGTGGACACCGTTTGGAAGGAATCTGGCATTCTGGTTCTCCAATGGGAATGATTATCAATGCTATTCGCGGAATCCATGTTTTGGTTCCTAGAGATATGACACAAGCCGCTGGTTTTTATAATACTTTGCTAGAATGTGACGAGCCTGCTTTGGTTATTGAATGTTTGAATGGATACCGTTTAAAAGAAAAAACGCCTTTGAATTTTGGTGAGTTCAAAACACCAATTGGAGTTGTAGAAACTTTACGAGAAGGTTCTGATATTACTTTAGTTTCTTACGGATCAACTTTAAGATTGGTTATGCAAGCAGCTAATGAATTGGCAGAAAAAGGAATTGAGTGTGAAGTTATTGATGTTCAATCTTTACTTCCGTTTGATATTAGCAAGGACATTGTAAAAAGTATTGCAAAAACAAACCGTCTTTTAGTAATTGATGAAGATGTTCCTGGAGGAGCTTCAGCTTTCATTTTACAGCAGATTTTAGAAGAGCAAGACGCTTACAAACATTTAGACAGCAAACCGCAAACTTTAGCTGCTAAAGCACACAGACCTGCATACGGAACTGATGGTGATTATTTCTCTAAACCATCTGCAGAAGATATTTACGAGAAAGTGTACGATATGATGCACGAAGTTAACCCTTCTAAATATCCTGCTTTATACCAGTAATTAAGATTTTTAGATATTAAAAAACGCTCCGAAATTTTGGAGCGTTTTTTTGTTTTTATATCTTTTATCAACTTTGTCAAAGTTTGAAACTTTGACAAAGTTCTACACAATCTTTGTAGAGTTACTTGCGGAGATTTCTCCTTCGTCGAAATGACAAAATTGTGGAATGTTATTCAAATTAATTAAATATCCTTCAACATAGCTCTCGCTCTCTCCAAATCCTCTGTAGTATCAATTCCGATTCCCACGTGAGTTGTTTCGACCATTTTGATACGTTTTCCGAACTCTAAATATCTTAATTGTTCAAGTTTCTCAGAAGCTTCTAAAGATTTCATTGGAAGGCTGTAAAAGTCTAATAACGCCTGTTTTCTAAAAGCATAAATTCCGATATGCTGAAAATATCTTACTCCAACATTTTTCTCTCTCGGATACGGAATTACAGAACGTGAAAAGTATAATGCAAACTGTGACTGATCTACCACCACTTTTACATTATTCGGATTATTGATTTCGTCCTCATTGGTAATTTCACGCATTAACGAAGCCAAATCAATTTTTCTATCTGAATCATTCTTAAAAACAGATAATACTTGAGCTAAAGGCTCAGCTTCTGTAAATGGTTCATCGCCTTGCACATTCACTACAATATCAACATCGAGATCGGCAATAGCTTCAGCAATTCGATCGCTTCCAGATTCATGTTCTTTGATACTCATTATGGCTTTTCCTCCATTGGAAACAATTTCATCAAAAATCAGATTAGAATCAGTTACAACAAAAACATCATCAAATAATTTTGTAGAAACTGCTGCTTCGTAGGTTCTTAAAATTACTGTTTTTCCTCCTAAATCCTGCATTAGTTTTGCAGGAAAACGTGTTGAAGCATATCTGGCCGGAATTACTGCTATTATTTTCATTCTTATATTTTACTGAGTTTAAAAACTCAAAATTTAGTAATTTAATTTTCACTTCTTTTAAGTGTTTACAAATATGCAAAAATTACTTTTAAATTTTCTGTTTTTCTATTTCTGTAAGGGATGAAAATCATGTTCATGAATTCTCTGCCTAGTAGCAAACAATACATTGATTGTTATTAGTAACTTTCTTGCGCTATTTATTAAGACAAAAAATTAAACCAAAACTGTAACACGAAGATAAGTTGCGGGAATTAATGTAGAATTTTTGTCATTACTTTTGTTTTGGCTATTAACTAATTCTTCAAGTTTAGCATACAAATCCGAGGTTTTCCCATTTTGTTCAGCAGCTTCGAAAGCATTCATAGTTGGACCATAATAATTTTTCAATCGATCTAGCCACTCCGAAGGTGGAAATGTTGCTTTAAATGTAAAGGTATCTTTCTCAAAAGAAATATTTTCTTTAGAAACACCCGCATTTGTAAATCTTTCGATTACGTTATCCTCAATCCCCCAAAGCATTGGACTTACAAAACCCTCAGGAGGAGGTGGCGTAAATTCTGAGCTAATTTTCAAGATTTGTGCAACCAACGTTGGATCTCCTGGTATCCAATTACCCATAATAACTTTACCTCCAGGTCGTGTAACACGAAGCATTTCTTTAGCAACATCAAAAGGTTTTGGAGCAAACATTGTTCCAAAAATACTCATCGTAACATCGTAAGACTGGTTTTTCAATTCATTCAAATCAGTTGCATCACCTTCTTTAAATACAACATTATCTAATCCTTCTTTTTTTGCTCGAAGATTACCCGCTTCAACTAAATTTCTTGCTATATCAACACCTAAAACATTGGCTCCTAATTTTGCCGAAGGTATTGCGGTAGTACCATCGCCACAGCCAAGATCTAAAACGTTGCTATTTTCTTTAATTCCAATTTTGGCAACCAATTCCGCACCGCTTTCTCTCATAGATTCTGCAATACGCGTAAAATCGCCTTTTTCCCATAATGCTTTGTTTGGATTCATCTTAATTTTATCAGTGATTATAGTGCTGATGCCGCACTTTAACTTAATTTATAAATACCTTCTATCGTTTTTTAAATGATCACCAGTTAATCATAAAAGGCATTTAAAAAAACTACTTAAAAAGAAGACATAAATAAAACAATCAACTGATAAACAATTACTTACACAAAAATAAACAAAATTTAGATGAAACATTTTACTATCTCATAAAATTTATTTTTTAAACAAACTGTCTAGATTATAACTTTTAAACCAATACCACATAAATGGAAAAAGATTGGAAAAACTTTGACGAGATTTTCTCTATTTTCACACAAAAACAAAGACACTATTCACAAAGAATTTTCTAAAATATTTTTATAACATTTTCATTAAAGCATTGTTATTTAATTTCTTAGAATATTTTTATTTTTATATAAAAAACTATGAAAAGAAACTTTACTTCTCTCCTGCTCTATTTCTTTTTAATATTTACCTCCAATGCTTTTTCTCAGAATAAAACCATCAATGCATTTACAAATCGAATTTTTGATGGAAAAGGTTATCAACCATTGACTGATTTAAAATGGAAATTTAAAACAGAAGGAAAAATCTTTTCTTCACCAATCGTTCAAAACGGAACAGTTTATATTGGTAGTGAAGATGGTTATTTCTATGCCATTGATGAAAAATCTGGAACTCTAAAATGGAAATTCAAAACCAATGGGGCCATTCACAGTTCTGCAAGCCTCTATAACGATATTGTTTATTTTGGAAGTTTTGATGGACATTATTATGCTGTAAATGCCAAAACAGGAAAAGAAATATGGCGATTTAAAACCAAAGGCGAACATTGGTATAGTGAAATTGGAATGTGGGGTATGAAACCAAGCGATCTTCTTATGGCTGACTTATGGGATTTTTATCTTTCTACTCCTGTTGTTTATACAAACCATAATTCTGCATTGGCAATTTTTGGAAGCAGCGACGGAAATCTATATGCTGTTGATGCTAAAACTGGAAGTTTAAAATGGAACTTTCAAACAAAAGCCGCTATACACAGTACTCCGGTTCTAGAAAAAAACACAGTTTATTTTGGCGGATGGGATGGCGTCTTTTATGCTTTGGATTGCAAAACAGGAAAAGAGAAATGGAAATTTACTACCGAAGTCAAAACGGGTTTTACCGGAATTCAAGCTTCTGCCACTGTTCATGATGGAATCGTCTATTTTGGCGCAAGAGACCCTTATTTGTTTGCACTAGATGCCGAAACAGGAAAAGTAATCTGGAAATACAACGCTGAAAATTCTTGGATTTTGAGTACGGCTGTTGTCAAAGACAATATACTTTATGTTGGAACTTCAGATACTTATGCTTTATTGGCATTGGATGCTAAAACAGGAAAAGAAAAATATCGATTCAAAGGCAATGGTTACGTTTACTCTTCACCTGCAATTGCTGGAAACACAATCTATTTCGGTGATTTTTCTGGAAATTTCTTTGACTTAAATCTGCTTTCTGATGGAAAAGAATCGCATATAATTCCAACAGAAAATAGAACTAAATATGCTGGAAGCATTCTCAACAACAATCTTTTAGATTTTGGTTTCGTAGCCAAACAAACAGATTTATCTAGCTATACCGAAAACCAAAAAGTTATGAATGAATTTTACAAATTAGGCCCGATTGTTTCTTCTCCATTTGTCGATAATAATGTTATTTTTTATGGAAGTGCAGATGGTTATCTTTATGCTTACAACTTGAAAAAAGAAAAATAATTCTTTTGCGAATCTCTGCATAATTCTTTGTGAGTCTCTGTGTAATAATTATACCGCAAAGAATTGCGCAGAGATTCGCAAAATTCACTACATAAGCTTTACTGAAGTCATACTCAGAGATCCTGCCAGTAATTTATCATTAAACAGGCTTAAATCATCTGTTTTATCTTTTAACCCTAAAGTATATAATAACGGAAGATAATGTTCTGGTGTTGGAACTGCCAATTGAATAGCTTTATTCATTTTTTCGAAATCTATTAAAGGCTGGAAATTTCCATCTAATAAATAATTATTTACCGTTTCGCGTGCTTCTATAGCCCAATCGTAGCCGTAATTGTCTTTATCAAAATTTCTAAAATCTACCATTCTTAAATTATGGACAATATTGCCACTTCCGATAATTAAAACGCCTTTGTAGCGAAGCGCTTGCAGTTTCTGAGCTAATTCAAAATGATATTGCCCCGATTTTGTATAATCGATGCTTAGCTGAATTACAGGAACATCGGCGTTAGGATACAAATGTTTAATTACGCTCCAAGCACCATGATCCAATCCCCAATGTTCGTCTAATTCGACCATAACAGGATCTAAGAGCTTTTTAGTTTCAACTGCTAATTCAGGACTTCCTTTTGCTGGATAATGGACATCAAAAAGTGCTTGCGGAAAACCTCCAAAATCATGAATGGTTCTTGGCATTTCCATAGAAGTTACTTTTGTCCCTTTTGTAAACCAATGTGCAGAAACGCATAAAATAGCATTAGGCTGTGGTAATGTTTTTGCCAGATTACGAAAACCAGTTACAAACTGATTTTCTTCAATAGCATTCATTGGGCTGCCGTGTCCTAAAAATAGAACAGGCATTTTATCGGTATTCGAAAACGTAGATGAAATCGAATGTAAATCGTTTAGTGTTGTCATTTGCTAAAACTTTTTTTCTGCCACGAATTTCACGAATTACACTAATTTACTTAGTTTTAAAAAAAATTCGTGCTAATTGGTGGAATTCGTGGCAAACTATTATTCCTCAAAACTCTCGTCTTTAAATCCTATCAAATATAGCTTATTTTTGGCACGTGTCATAGCGGTATAAAGCCATCTAATGTAATCAGAATCAATTCCGTTTGGCAAAAAAGGCTGTTCGATAAAAACAGTATTCCATTGCCCACCTTGCGATTTATGACAGGTTATAGCGTATGAGAATTTAACCTGTAATCCGTTAAAATATTCGTTTTCCTTTACCTTTTGAAATCTTTTGTATTTAGTCGGTTCGTCTTCATAATCTTTCATCACTTCTTCATACAAACGATTTGATTCTTCATAAGTTAAAGAAGGCGATTCACTTTTTAAAGTATCTAAAATCAAAACGGTTTCAAAAGGTTTCTGATTAGGATAATCGACCATTCTGATCTTTACTTTTGCAAACGTATATCCATATAATTCTTTGATTCCGAAAAGTTCTAGAACTTCAATGATATCTCCGTTAGCAATAAATCCCGCTTCGTCGGTTTCTTTGAGCCAGAAATAATTGTTCTTCACTACCATTAAAAAATCACCTACCGAAAGTTCGCTTTCTTTAAACAAAATTCGGCTTCGAATCTGTTCATTATATTGATTGGCGCGTTTATTTGAACGCACAATAAAAGCAGTATCTTCAATACTATAATTGCTGTACGCCGTATTTATCGCATCTTGAATATCATAGCCATCTGTCAGGCGAACAATGTCTTTAAAACTCTTTACGTTGAACTTAAATTCAGTTATAAAACTCTCTTTAAGCAATTCACGCAATTCGGTTGCATTGTATAGAATTCCAGAATTTTCTTCCTGACGCATTACTTCGTCCAATTCGATATGATCAATTTCTTTATTGTAATGAAAACCCAAAGTATCAATATCTAAAGCAGGACTAACATCCAAATTGACTGGTGGAAGCTGAGCTGTATCTCCTAAAAGAATCATTTTACAGTTTTGACCAGAATACACATAATTAATCAAATCGTCTAGAAGTGATCCGCTGTCCAAAGTACTGTCTGAAATCATCGACGCCTCATCGACGATAAAAATGGTGTTTTTATGTTTGTTGACTTGTTTGGTAAAAGCGACTCCGCCACCAGAAGACTTCTTCGGGAAATATATTTTTTTATGAATTGTAAAAGCTGGATTATTAGAATAATTGGCAATTACTTTGGCAGCACGACCAGTTGGCGCAAGCAAAACGTACTTTTTATTAATATCTCCTAAATTATTGACAATAGTAGAAATAACGGTTGTTTTTCCCGTTCCAGCATATCCTTTCAAGACAAAAATGGTGTCGTTTTGAGGTTCAGTCAGGAAAATTGCAATCTTCTGAAAAAAAATATCCTGCTTATATGTTGGAGGAAAAGGAAATCGTTTTTGTAAAATACCGTAAAACTGTGCAGAATTCATAAAATAATATTGAAATACAAAGGTCGACTTTTTTAATGGCAATGACAAAATTCAATTTCAATGTCAATTTCAAATTTCAACAGCCTCAAATATTCAATAAAAACAATCAAATCGGCACAAATAAAACATAACCATTTTAATTTCAAATAAATACACTTTTTCTTAACCTTATTTTAAACTTAGATTCAAATTGTTTTTTGAAATTGCAATTATAATTGTTCCTTTTTAATTTGTAAGTTTGTGGTCGCTTAAATTCTTTCTTGATTTAAAACAGGTAACGAATTGTAAATCAACTATGTCATTACAAAATACTAACATTACTTCAAAAAATTACAGAAAACTTTCTATTCAGGTTTCCCTGACTGGATTTTCATACTGCTGTTTTGATACTTTAAATAATGTCATTACTTCTTTTAAAGAAATAAAGTTTGACACTAACAACAAAACACCTCGAATTGAAGATTTATTCAGCAACGCTTTCAAACTAAATCCTGAATTAAAAGAGACTTACGACGAAGTAATGGTTATTCACAATAACAATTTTTCGACTTTTGTTCCGACTGCTTTATTTGATGAGAATTATTTAGGAAGCTATCTGCAATACACTACAAAAGTATTTGAAACAGATCACTTTACTTTTGATCAAATTCCGAATTATCAGATGAATTCAGTTTATATTCCTTATGTGAATATCAACAATTTCTTGATTGATAATGTAGGTTCTTTTAATTCTAAGCATGCCAACAGCATTTTGGTCGAAAAAATTCTCGACAATTCTAGAAACAACGACGATAAAAAGATGATTGTGAATTTTAACCCAGGTAATTTTGAAATTATCGTGGTGCAGAATCAGAAACTTTTATTGTTTAATTCGTTCGAATACAATACCCCAGAAGATTTTATCTACTATATATTATTTACGGCAGAGCAAATGAGCATGAATCCGGAGAGTTTCAAATTAGAATTGTTAGGGACTATTTCAGAAAACGATCCATTTTATGCCATAGCTTACAAATATGTGCGCCATATTTCTTTTATGGATGTATCAAAACTAAAAGAGAAAAACAGCTTTACAACTGCTCAAAATCAAAAACATTATATCTTATTTCAATCATGAGAATCATTTCAGGAAAATACAAAGGACGCCGAATTTTTCCGCCAAAAAATCTACCTGTAAGACCAACGACTGACATGAGTAAAGAAGCATTGTTTAATGTTTTGAATAATCATTTTAATTTTGACAGTTTAAAGGTTTTGGATTTATTTTCGGGAACAGGAAACATCAGTTATGAGTTTGCTTCACGCGGAAGTGCTCCTATCACCTCTGTTGATGGCGATTTTGGATGCGTAAAATTCATTAAGCAAGTTTCATCAGAATATGATTTTGATATTGCTGCGACCAAAAGCGATGTTTTCAAATTTCTAGAAAACTGCAGAACCACTTACGACATTATCTTTGCAGACCCTCCTTACGGATTGGATCAGGCAACTTTTGAGAAAATTGTTCTAACGGTTTTTGAAAGAGATTTATTGGAAGATGACGGAATGATGATTATCGAGCATTCAAAATATACCAAATTGGATCATATGAGTAATTTTTCTTTCCAGAAAAGCTATGGCGGTTCTTTCTTTAGTTTTTTTGAATTGAATTCGACAGACGATGATGAAGAATTACCACACGATGCTTCTAAAAAAGAATCTGAAGAAGACGAAGGATAAATTTTTAAATATTAAAATATCAAATTCCAAATTCCAATTTTGCCTGAAACATCAGGATTGGAATTTGGAATTTTCTTTTTTGGTTTTTCAAACCTTATCTGATTCTATTTTCACTTTCATTCACGCTTTTTTCCTTGAATTCAGAATCTTTTATTTTTCCAAAAGAATAACGAAGCGTAACGGAAATCTCGTTAGCATCAACTAAGTACCTTGCTCTAGAACTTATATTATTAATTGTAAATCGTTCAGTATAAATTGTATTTTTAAAAATATCATTATAATTTAAAGTACAATTCCAGTTTTTACCAAATGATTTTGCCAGAGACAAATCAAAAATCAGTTTTGCATTTCTTTCAAAAACTCCCTCTTTTTGTTTAGTTGCACCCCAAAAAGATAGAACAAAAGTAAAATCCTTTGGCAGTTTGAAACTGTTATTCGAATAATAATACAAGTAAGTTTTAGAAGAATTAAACAACGCCGATTCATCCTCAATTTTATTAGTTGTAAAAACTAAAGAATTGGTATTTGTCCAAATTTTATAAGTAAACGGCAACGTAAATTCAATATTATAACCCGATTCTTTCTGGAAATTTTTCTCGGTAAGAGTCAAAACATTATTCTGATTGTCAAATACAAAATCTTGATAAATGGGATTTTTATTTTGATATAAAGTCAGTTTTACAGATTTATCATGATATTGAAAAACCGTTGAAATGACATCTATAAATGTCGGTCCAAGATTGATATTACTGCCATAAATAAAATACGGATTTATATATGTTGCAATCATGCTCAGAGACGAATAATTAGGCCTCGAAATACTTTTAGAATAATCTACAGTCAAACTCTTGGTACTATCTATTGAAAACGAAAACTGCGCCTTTGGGAAAAGATTAGTATAGTTTTTATCAACTAAAAACGCGTTATCTGTACTGTATTTACCACTGACATTGGTGTTTTCAATTCTTAAACCAGCAGAGAAACTGATTTTTTTAATTTTTCCCGTAAGTTGTGTATAGGCTGCTAAATTGGCTTCTTTAAAATGATAATCAAAAGAAGTGTTTTCGTTTTTATTATAAGCAAAAACATCATAATCTGATTTGGATTTAGCCGATGAATAAAGTCCGCCGTATTCCCAATTCATATCATTCTTGAACTTTTTCTCTAAATCAATTCTTCCAGAAAAAACATCAACATTAAACTTTTGATTTCGGTTCTGCGACAGCTCCAATTCGGTTTCATTATAATTGTTCTCCACCAAACTCCATAAATGTTGATTGAAATTGGAACCTTGAAAACCAACAAACATCTTTGTATCGATAGCTTTTATTTTTTTCGAATAATTTATAAATGAATTAATAAAATTCTTGTCGCTTGAATTATCGCTAAAAGTAAAAACATTATTTATGTGATCTTGATTTTTATTAAAAGTAAACGTATTGATATCGAAAGTATCGCTTTGCATTTTCCCATTTACATTTACCGAAAAATAATCTTCCTCATTTATTTTATAAAATAAACCTCCACCAAAAATGTACTGATTTCTATACGTAACCGCCGAAACATTATAATCTGAAACAATATTGGCCTCTGGAATTTGATACGCAATACTGTGGCTTTCCCAAGGATTTAGTTTATTATAATTGAAATTGGCTTTCCATTCTAATTTGCCTTTCTTAAAGCTAGAATTAAAACCTAAATAATTATTGTAATTCTTTTTGAAAGAAGCTGTTTCTGAAATTTCGGTTCTAAAACTATCTTTTTTACTGAGTTTCCGTGTAATTAAAATTACAGCACGCCCTTCAGCTTCATATTTAGACGACGGATTCTGAATGATTTCAATAGTTTTGATATCGGTCACAGCTAAAGCATTTAAATCGTTCATTCCGACTTTCTGATTATCAATATAAATTAACGGATTCCCTTTACCCACGATCGAAATACTTTCGCGATTTGAACTTATCTGAACCAAAGGAAGCCTCGAAAGCAAATCAACCGGATTTGGAATTGAATTGTAAACCGAATTGGCAACATCAACTTTTATGTTTCCGTTTGAGTTTGTAAAAGTCTTTTTCTCCTGACTGATTACAATTTCATCCAATTGATTTGAAATAGAATCTTTTGGTGTTTCGTTCTGAGCATTGGCAATACATGAAAGACAAAAAAGTAAAAGTGTTATTAGAAGTTTTAAAGGCAGATAAAGATTCATTTTAAAATTGAAATTGATTAGTAGAGCTGCAAAAATGCTTTGAAAATCTAGTTCCGAAAGTTAATCGTAGGTTAATGCAAGGTTAATCTGCTATTTGTATGGTAAAAGCCGTATTTTTGAAACAGAATTTTAAAAGAGTATGAAACAAAGAATCAATTTATTAATCACATTTTCTGTCATTGCACTAATTGTGCTCATGACAGTACAATGTTATTTAGTAAAAACAGCCTACGAATATAAAGTGGCACAGTTTCATACGCAGATTAAAAATGAAATTGCCCAGATTTCGAATAATTATAGTGATATTGATTCGGCTTTGGTTGCAAAAAGAGAAATGCTTTACAAAAGCCTTTCGGAAAAATATATAAAAGGAAAAAATACCAAACTGGATCTTAAAATTGGAGTTTTAAAAAATGAATATCAAAATGCTTTAACACAAGATCTTCAACGAAAATTTGAAAGAGATTTACCAAATTTTAAAATTGATTTTGCGATTGTTCTCAACAAGTTTATTTTGTATCAAAGTGCAAAAAAAGCCGATACGATTTTCTCGGAAAAGCCTTTTATACAGAATAAATTGTACGGAAATCTGGCTTCACTCAATCATGCTTTTTTAGTGCGAAATTATGTTGGAACAACCAACGGAATTTTTGAAAATCAGGAATATCAATTACTGACAGAAGACTCCATGTATGTTTCTGTAATAGATTGGGAAATGATTATTTTAAAGCGAATGACTTTTATTCTCATTCTGTCTCTATTATCAATTCTGACTTTAATTACACTTTTTGTTATTGCCTTAAAAGCTTTAATCAAACAGAAAAAAGTGAGTGATGTAAAAACCGATTTCATCAATAATATTACACACGAACTTAAAACACCTTTAGCAACTTTAGGGATTTCGACAAAGATTTTGGCGCAGAAAAGCATTCGCGAGAACGAAGAAAATTTTAATGACATTGTGAGTACAATTTCACGTCAGAATAGCCGTCTGCAAAATTTAATCGATCAGGTTATGGCGAATTCTTTAGCAGAAAATGAAATTGAATTGCAAAAGGAAAAAATAGATGCCGAAGATTTCCTGCTTTCTATTGTCAATGATTTTAAAATTGCTTTTCCAAAAATCAATCTTAAAACCGATTTTCAGACAGCGAAAACTATTCTAGTTTTGGATAAATTTCATTTGACAACTGCTTTCTTAAATGTTCTAGAAAATGCTGTAAAATACGGATCGAACACTATAACGGTAAAAACAAGAATTGCAGAAAACCAGTTTTCTATTAGTTTTGAAGATGACGGAATTGGAATTGCCAAAAACAAACAAGCCTTTCTTTTCGAGAAGTTTTACCGTGTCGAACAAGGAAACCTGCACAATACAAAAGGCTTAGGTTTAGGATTATATTATGTTGATCAGATTGTAAAAGCGCATCAAGGCTCTGTTAACGTTATTAGCGAGTTAGGAAAAGGAACTCAATTTACTATTTTATTAAAAGTTTAATTACCTTATTTTGAAAAGATTACTTTTAGCCGAAGACGATTTTGATTTTGCTGCAATTTTAAAACAATATCTAGAACTGCATCAATTTGAAGTAATCTGGGCAGAAAACGGCGAGATAGCTTTAGACTATTTTAAAAGCCAGGCTTTTGATATTTGCATTTTTGATGTCATGATGCCCAAAATGGACGGATTTTCATTGGCTGAAAAAATAATTAACATTAATCCAGAAATTCCTTTTATTTTTCTAACAGCTAGAAAGCTCAAAGAAGATAAAATTATTGGTCTAAAACTTGGCGCAGATGATTATATCGCAAAACCTTTTGAAGTCGACGAACTGGTTCTTCGTTTACAGAATATTCTAAAGAGAATAGAGCAAAAAAGAAGTCTGGAGGGGAATAATATAATTGAAATTGGTTCGTATATTTTTGATAACGAACGTCTGACTCTCAATAACAAAAACCATGTTCAGCAGCTTACAGAGATGGAAGCTTCACTTATTGAGTATCTCTATCTCAACCATAATCAATTATTAAAGAGAGATCAGATTTTAATGTCGGTTTGGAAAAAAGACGATTATTTCTCAGGACGAAGCATGGATGTTTTTATTAGCAGACTTAGAAAGTATTTTAATTCAGACCCAAAAATCAAAATAGAAAGCGTTCGCAATATCGGATTAGAATTTAAAATAGAAAAACCTTGACAAATCAAGGTTTTTCTATTTTTTTTTATTTGATAACCCAACCTAAGGTAAAGTTTCCAACAGGTACAAATTCTGTATCATATTTATCAAAATTTACTCCTGGCCCAATATTAAATTCGAGATTAAATCTTCCTTTATAAGTTCGCTGCAAACCCCATAATGCTGCAACTGTAAATGATCCTACGTAATTCCCGAATTTATCATTCGTCGAAATCGAAGGAAAACTATAAAGTACATTTGCTGCAATATAATTTCCTGAGTTAAAAGCTGTTCTTTTTCCTTTATTAGCTCTCTTTTCTAAATTATAATAATGACGGAACTGCTCATTAATTAAAGGAAAAAGATAGACATTGCTCTCGTCATAATAACTGTTGTATCGATATCCCAAACCTAAAGCTGCCTCCGAGTAAAGTGTGTTTTTTGCTGACAATGCATGTTCATAGACAAAACCTGGAAATAGCAGATTAATTTTAAATTGATTTTTTACAGAAACTGAAGCTTCGTCTTGTGCTTGAATTGTCGTAAATGAAATAGTAAATAGAAGTAATAAAATGTAATTTTTCTTCATTGTTTTTCAATTGGTTATTTAGGGCAAAAATAGTATTTAAATGATACGAATCACTGAATATCGAAACTATTTTCTTACAAATACAAGAATTAAAATCATATAATTTTTCTAAACAATTGTATAACAGCAATTAACCAGTTGAATTTAACTTTGTTAGAGAACTTTTAAATCTAACAATCATGAACCTAAAAAGATTTTTCGGCGGATTACTTACAATCCTCGGAATTGTAGGACTTATCTATACTGCGGTTATTTTTGCCGGCACATCTGGAGAAACTAGAGATATAAAATCGCTTATTATTTACGGAATACTCGGAATCGTATTTTTTACATCGGGCATAAGTCTTGTGCGAACAACAAAAGACGAATCTTAGTTTTTTTTTGCCACGAAGACACAAAAGCACGAAGTTTTTTAATCTCGCAAAGGCGCAGAGTCGCAAAGTTTTAAAAATTAATAAAACTCTTTGCGACTCTGCGACTTTGCGAGCAATTTTAAGCTCAAAGAAAAACAAAAGCTTTGCGACTTAGCGCCTTTGTAGCCAATCATTCCGAAAAAGGATCCAGATTCAACTCTGTAAAATCTCTTTCTGTTTTAGAAATTATTATAGTTGCGACTGTGTTTCCAATTAAATTGGTAATCGCTCTAGCTTCGCTCATAAATTTATCTACACCCAGTAAAAAGGCCAAACCTTCAACTGGAATTTTATGCAAGGCTGTTAAGGTTGATGCTAAAACAATAAATCCGCTTCCGGTTACGCCCGCTGCTCCTTTTGAAGTAATCATCAAAATTCCGATAACGGTCATGATTTCAAAAAAGGTTAAGTGCACGTCATACAGCTGTGCTATAAAAAGAACGGACATTGAAAGATAAATCGAAGTTCCGTCAAGATTAAAAGAATAACCAGTCGGAATCACCAAACCTACAACCGATTTACTGCAGCCCATTCTTTCCAGTTTTACCATAATACTTGGCAAAGCAGCCTCAGAAGAGGAAGTTCCAAGAACCAGTAAAAGTTCTTCTTTAATGTATTTTAAAATCGAAAGAATACTTATTTTATAATATCGTAATATGCTTCCTAAAACCAAAAAGACAAATAATGCCATTGTTAGATAAACACATAACATCAGTTTTCCAAGCGGAATCAAAGTGGCAAGACCAAACTTCCCAATTGTATAGGCCATTCCGCCAAAAGCACCAACTGGAGCAAGATACATTACATATTTTAAAGCAGTAAAAACGACTTTTGAAAATCGTTCCAAAACCAAAATTGTTTGTTCTCTTTTCTGATAAAAGTTCAGCGCGATTCCGCATATAATGGCAGCTAATAAAACCTGTAATGTAAAGTTGGACAAAAAGAATTGCAACCACGAAAAATCTTTTGCTGCTCCGTTTGTATATTGGCTTGCATCGCCAAAAGTCAGTCCCGATTTATCAATTTTTCCTGGTTTAAATATATAAGCAACAGTTACACCAATTGCCAAAGCAACGGTTGAAACTACTTCAAAATACGTTAAAGCTTTAACTCCAATTCGACCTACTTTTTTTAGATTTCCCATTCCCGAAATTCCCAGAACGATCGTCAGGAAGATAATTGGCCCAATAAAGAGTGAGATTAACTGAATAAACTTTTTACCCAGAAATTCCATTTTCACACCATTTTCTGGAGAAAAATGTCCAAGTAAAATACCCGAAATAATAGCTATTAAAACCCAAAAAGTAAGATTGGTTACAATGGCTCTAAAAAGGCTTTTTTTAGATTTTGGCGAAGGATTTGGACTAGTAATATTCATGAGAATAAGTTAGATAGTTCACAAATATATAAAAAATGCAGACCTGTAAGCCGGATTCTGTTCTTGTCTCATTTTGCAATGATACAATACCTTATCATTTATCTAGATCCCGAATTACTTCGGGACTCAATCTACCTACCCTTCGACAACGAACGAGAAGCCCTTAAATGCCGATATACTTGGTATTTCACCGCATAGAGTTTACCTGGTTTCACTACAGCATTACCTGTACATACTTTCTGCTGCACTTGTCCTAATCCCTTTCGGAACCGACGGGCGTTACCCGCTATGCTTCTCTGTGGTGTCCGGACTTTCCTCCCTCCCGATCCCGATAGCTATCGGGACGAAACGACGATAAGGCGGTCTGCGCTACAAAAGTAGCGATTTAAGAACTAACAATAATGATTTTAAATTTCAGATTTTATGAATTTTATCATAACTTTTTAATTTTAAAATAGTTATCTTTAAAAATCTATAATTTAAATTCGGTTTATCATGAAAAGAATGTATCATTACGCAACTGTTTCAAAGGCTTTAGATCAATTGAATGAAAAAGGATTTACGTGCGACTTTAATCGTAATGCAGACGCGATTAAAAAAAATCCTGAGAAATTTGAAATTGTTCATGTGTATCGATACGAGGGTGAGTCAGACCCAGCAGATGAAGCAGTTGTATACGGAATTAAATCAATTTCGGGCAAAAAGGGAGTTTATGTCGCTGGTTTTTCAGCCGATTCAGATCAGGAAACAGCGAAGTTTTTATTTGATTTAAGCATTCGAGGACGTTAGAAAATCAAGTAAAAAAATGAGAACAAAAAAAATATTACATAATCTATGTCATTCCTAGAAGCCGAAATTCTTTTTCGTTTTTAGGAATGACATAAAATAAAAACCTTTGTTCTTTTGAAGCTCTAAGCCCTTAAAGAAAAAAAACTAAACTGTCGGTATTTTCAACTTCCATCCTGGCTTAATTAAATCAGGATTCGAAATAATATCTTTATTCGCTTCAAAAATATCCTGCCAAGAAACTCCGTATGCTTTTCCAATCTTCGAAAGAGAATCTCCCACTTCAACTGTATATTCTCTCGAAACGCCTTCCTCAACTTCAATATTCATAACCAAATCGGCCGATCTAAAATCGGGATCTATAGTATTATAAGCATTCCAAAGCTTTTCTTTATCTGCTGCGGATTTTGCTGTTCCGTCAATATAAAGCACATTATCCTGCTCTCTTACTTGCAAATTTTCAATTCCTAATTCGGATGCCAAATTTGTCACTTCTCTATATTTATCTTGTAAACTCATAACAACTTATTTTATAATTAATTTGTTATCTACTTTTTTAGGTTTCAATTCCTGAATGCTTTGCATAAGAGGCTGTAGTTTGTCTCTTTTTATTTCTCCCGAAAGTGTTACAACTCCTCCCACAACAGTAGCACTAACACCATCATAAGCATCTACAACTTTACTAACGGACTTGTCTAAATCGGCATCTGAATTAATAACAACAGTAGCCGCAGCTGGTTCCTGATTGGCTTTTTCAATTTCGCAGGTATTAACTACAGATTTAACACCTTTGGTCGCTTTTACGCTTTTTCCAATATTTTTTTTGAACATTTCATCATCACAAACACCTGTAATTGTAGCCACACCTTCATGCACTGTAACGTGGATGTCTGGATCATTTAATTTTTCATTAATTGCTTTTTCAATATCGACATCACTGGGTTTGCACGACACCAAAAAAACACTGAGACTCATTCCTAATAAAATTGATCTAATTTTCATAATGATAGGTTTTAATAATTAACTCCTTAAAGTTAAACAAATTAAATATCAACAAGTTATATGATATTGTTATGATATTTGTAAATTTTCCAGCAATTTAACTTTTATCAACTTCTAAAAATTATTCAAAAAAAACGCAAAAAGAAATTTCTGATAAAGAAAAAACAGCGACAAAACTTAAATCTTATGGCAGATATAGCATCATTTCTTTGATTGTCAACATCGTATTATTTCTGACTTTACTCTTTGTTATTTTGAAGAAAAAGAATTTCGCTAAATAACTAAAATCGGTTTTAAACAACGAAACAAAAGTCATATATTTGCTATCGAATAAAAAAGAATATGGAACAATTTGTAGTATCGGCACGTAAATATCGCCCGCAGACCTTTAAGGATGTTGTGGGGCAAAAAGCCATTACCAACACTTTGTTAAATGCTATAGAAACCAATCACTTGGCTTCTGCTCTTTTATTCACAGGACCACGTGGAGTTGGTAAAACAACCTGCGCTCGTATCTTGGCTCGAAAAATAAATCAGCCTGGATATGATGATCCTACCGAAGATTTCGCATTTAACGTTTTTGAGCTGGATGCTGCTTCAAACAACTCGGTTGATGATATTCGTAATCTTATCGATCAGGTTAGAATTCCGCCACAGACTGGACAATACAAAGTTTATATCATTGACGAGGTTCATATGTTGTCTTCGGCCGCTTTTAATGCTTTCCTTAAAACATTAGAAGAACCGCCAAAACATGCTATTTTTATTTTGGCTACAACAGAAAAACATAAAATCCTTCCCACGATTTTATCTCGCTGTCAAATTTTTGATTTCAAAAGAATTACGGTAAAAGACGCTAAAGAACATTTAGCAGATGTTGCCGAAAGTCAAGGAATCGTTTTTGAAGACGATGCATTGCACATTATAGCCCAAAAAGCAGATGGTGCCATGCGTGACGCTTTGTCTATTTTTGACCGTGTGGTTTCGTATTGCGGAACAAATTTGACTCGTCAAGCCGTAACCGAGAACCTAAACGTTTTAGATTACGAAACTTATATTTCGATTACTGATTTACTTTTGGAAAATGAAATTCCGAAACTTTTATTAGCATACAATGATATCTTAGCAAAAGGTTTTGATGGACATCATTTTATTGCAGGTTTAGCTTCACATTTCAGAGATTTATTAGTGAGCAAAACGCCTTCGACTATTGCTTTATTAGAAGTTGGCGAGCAAGCGCAGCAAATGTATGCCGTTCAATCACAGAAATGTTCTCAGGAATTTTTACTTAAAGGGATTGACATTGCAAACGACTGCGATTTAAAATACAAATTAAGTCAGAATCAACGCCTTTTAGTTGAACTATGCTTGATGCAATTGGCCTCTATCAACTTTGATGGAGAAAAAAAAAAGCTGAGCAATTCATAATTCCACCCGTTTACTTTAAAAATGGAGGCTATTCTATAGTTGAAGTCCAAAGTCCAAAACCGAAAGTTGAAAATTCTGTTGCAACTGAGAATCAAACTTCTCAAGCTGTAACTGAAACTAAAACTGCCATTTCTCAACCGCAACAAGCTACTGAAACTCCAAAAATTCAAACTCCGGAAGCTCCAAAAACAGAGGCAAACGGTGCTCCTAAAGTTTCTGCTTTTTCTCTAGCCAGTATTCGCAAGAAAAAAGAAATGGAAGCCAGCGGCAAGACATATGTTAAACCTACTACTGCTTATTTAACTGAAGAATTTAACGAAACTGATATGCGTCTGCACTGGAACAAATATGCAGAACGTTTAGGCCAAAAAGGTCTTAAGATTATGGAATCGATTCTATTGATTAGCGATCCTGTTCTGAATGGCACAACAATCTCTTATGAATTGCCAAACGAAGGTTCTAAATTGGATTTTGAAGGTCAAATGAATGGTTTATTAGGATACTTAAAAGGTCACTTACATAATCATGATATTACAATTGAAGTAATTGTAAACGAAGAGATTAAAGCAGTAAGAGCTCTTAACGATCAAGATCGATACAATCGTTTCTTAGAAATCAATCCAAGCATTGAACTTTTACGCACTACATTTGGATTGGATATAAATCTTTAATCTCTTGTTTCTACCATGAATCAATTCATTCTGGTAATTTATAACAAAGTTTTATTTGTTATTGAGTCCGAGATTGTAGACTTTCTCAAGCCATTTCTTTCTTTGCTCTTCGTTAGAACCTTTTATAATTCCGATGTAACTTACTCTGACGGGTTTTACACCGCAAAATTCTAAAGTCGATTTCTTTAGCTGATTTACGCTTGGCCTTCCAAAAAACAAGCGATAATACCAGCCTGGCTGATCTAAAGTTGTGATAATATGAGCTGTTTTACCTTTTAGCAATTTATCCCACCAAACCGAATTTTCGCGATACTGAAATGCCATTCCTGGCAAAAATAAACGATCTATAAATCCTTTTGTTATCGCTGGGAGTCCGCCCCACCAAACGGGATGAATCCAAACCAGATGATCTGCTCTTTTTATTTTTTCCCACGATTCTAATAAATCTGGTTCTAACTCGGTACGTTTTTGATAACCGAATTTGAGATTCGGATTGAAGTTTAAATTGGCAATTGTTATGATTTCAACTTTTGCGCCAGAAGCAATTGCACCTTTTTTATAAGATTCGGCAATTCCAAAATTGAAACTTTCGGAATTTGGGTGTCCGTTTATTATTAGTATTTTTTTCATATTTATGTTTTTTCAAAAATACTATTAGTACATTTTCTTTTACTGGACAAATGTCCTGAAAAATTGTTTAGTTTTATTTCTCTCGCAGATTTTGCAGATTTATTTTAAACTTATTAATTAAGAAGAAAGAATCTCCTTAATCTGCAAAATCTGCGGGAAACATAAATATTAAACTATAGCCTTTCTAATTCTGCTTAAATGTCTTGGTGTAATTCCTAAATACGAAGCCAAATATTGCAACGGGATTAACTGAATATAGTTTTGATGATTTGTGCAAAGTTCTTCGTAACGTTCTGCGCCTGATAATTTTTGAAACGAAATCATTCTTTTATGCAGGTTTACAAATTCTAATTCAGTCAATTTCCTGCCTGTTTCCTGCCAATTAAAACCTGATTGATAGAGCTTTTCTAAACCTTTTCGGTCTAAAATCTGTAATTCTGTATCGGTTAAGGCTTGTATGTTTTCTTCTGCTTTTTCTTCGGTAATAAAACTGGCAAAAGAAGCCATAAATTCATTTTCAAAAGCAAAACAATTGGTAATTTCATCTCCTTTATGATTGACAAAAAAAGAACGGAGGATTCCTTTTTCGATAAAAGCTATTTCATTGCAAACCTGATTTTCAGTCAAGAGAAGTTCTCCTTTTTTTAATGTCCGAAATGTAATCAAACTATCTAAAAGGCTTAATTCATCATCAGAAAAATCTTGAATGGACTGGAAAACAGTTTTCATAAATTAATCCTCAGAAGCAAAAACACGTTCAATTCTTTTGTCTGGAATAAGCCAAAGCATAGCTACAATAAAATAAGCTCCTCCAGAAATCCACTGATTGTAAAATGCAGCAACAATTCCGATTACATATAAAACTAAGGAGATTTTACCTTTAAAATCCTTTTTAAGCACTTTTCTCAAAGCCGAATCATTTCCTTCACTGCACATAATGGTATATTGCAGAATAACATACGAAATTGCAGAAAGCAGCAAAATAGTTCCATATAAACTCATTGCGGCTTTTTCAAAATTATGCTCTCCCATCCATGCGGTAGAAACAGGAATTAAGGAAAGCCAAAACAAAAAGTGTAGATTACTCCACAATACTTTTCCGTTTACTTTTGACAAGCCGTGAAGTAAATAATGATGATTATTCCAGTATATTCCAACGTAAATAAAACTCAAAATATAGCTTAAAAACTTCGGGATAAGGGGTTTTAAATCTGAAAACTCATGCCCTTCGGGCGCTTTGATTTCCAAGATCATAATCGTAATAATGATTGCCAAAACGCCATCACTAAAAGCTTCAAGTCTGCCTTTATTCATTTACAAAGAAAATATAAATATTAAATTTTACCGAAATACATTGCTTTTACGATTCCATCAGAAAGTCCGATTTTAGGAACATAAATTTGGCGTGCACCACTCCATTTCATCGCATTGAGATAAATACGTGTTGCATGGATAATTACGTCGGCACGGTCAGAATTTAGACCTAATTCGGCAATTCTCTGTTCGTAAGTCAATGAATTTAAAAATGCGTACTGCGAGTTAACATAAATGTAAGAAAGCGGTTTTTCCTGTTGTTTTCCTGACATTTTAAACAGCTTATTGATGTTTCCACCAGAACCTATAAGTGTTACTTCATCGTAATCTGCCGTATTGGTTTTAATCCATTTTTCGATCTCATCCCAAACTGAATCATGAACCATATTATTCAGTAAACGTACAGTTCCCGCTTTGAAAGATCTCGAAGTAATCATTTTTCCGTCAGAGAATAAAGTAAACTCGGTGCTTCCACCTCCAACATCCACAAATAAATAGGTTTCGTCTGATTTGATTAAATGATGTAAATCTGTAGAAGCAATAATTGCTGCTTCTTTTTTACCGTCGATAATCTCTATTTTAATATCGGCTTTTTTCTTAATTAAAGCCACAACTTCTTTTGCATTATATGCCTCGCGCATTGCAGAAGTTGCAAACGCCATGTAGCGTTCTACTTTATGTACTTTCATCAAAAGATTGAATGCTTTCATCGCATCAACCATTCGATCTATATTTTCTGGTGAAATTTCTCCAACTGTGAAGGCGTCTTGTCCTAAACGAATTGGCACACGAACAAGGGAACTTTTATTAAACTGCGGTTCTTTGCCTTCTTGTTCCACAACGTTAGCGATCAAAAGCCTCATGGCATTTGAACCGATATCTATCGCTGCAAACTTCCTAATATTAATCATGCTCACTTTATGATTTGAAATTGGTATTTATTATTAATTTATTTTTTGAGGAACCTCTTCTAGTATCGCTACTTTATTCTGATAATATTTATAGGTTTCAAATTGCGCTCTAAATGGGGCATGATGATTTTTGGGCTTGTATTTATTATCTAATTTATAAGAATGATATCTCACTTTTACATTTCCTTTCCAAGCAATATTGAAGTTGTCAATCAATTCTTTTTTGATTTCAAGATCGTAAATCGGGCACGTCACTTCAACTCTTCCATCAAGATTTCTGGTCATAAAATCGGCAGACGAAATATAAACTTCGGTTAAACCGGCATTCCCAAAAATATAAACTCTCGAATGTTCTAAGTAATTATCTACAATACTTATAGCCTCGATATTTTCACTCATTCCAGGAATCCCAGGAATCAAAGAACATATTCCTCTAACTTGCAACTGGATTTTTACTCCTGCATTGCTCGCTTCGTACAATTTATCGATCATTTTAAAATCGGATAAACTATTCATTTTTAACTTTATATGAGTTTTTCTACCTGCCAAAGCATGCAGAATTTCGCGATCAATCAGTTTTATAAATTTGCTTCTCGTATAATGAGGCGATACGATTAAATGTTTGTATCTGTGAACTCTATAATTGATATCAAAAAATTCAAATATTTTTGATGTGTCTTTTAAAATTCCTTGATGACAAGTAAAAAGTGTTACATCGGTATAGATTTTTGCTGTCGATTCGTTGAAGTTTCCAGTTGAAATAAATCCGTAACGACGGTTTTTACCTTCTTCCATTCTTTCAATTACACAAATCTTGCTGTGTACTTTCAATCCTTTTATACCAAAAATAAGTTCGATGCCTTCTGTCTGCATTTGTTCTGCATACGAAATATTCGATGCTTCATCAAAACGTGCCTGAAGCTCGATTTGCACTACTACCCTTTTACCATTTTTAGCAGCATTTATCAACGAACTAATAATCTGCGAATTCTTTGCTAAACGATACAAGGTAATTTTAATGCTTGTTACTTTTGGATCTAAAGCAGCTTCACGCAAAAATTTAGTCAGATACGAAAATGACTGATATGGGGCATGAACCAAATAATCTTTCTTAGAGATTTTTTCCAGAATACTTCCTTCCAAACTCAAACCTGGAACAGGTAATGGTTCGTTTGGTTTATACAATAAATCGTATCTTCCTAGATTTGGAAAACTCATATAATCACGGCGGTTGTGATATCTCCCTCCCGGAATTATACTATCTGTTTCTACAATTTTCATTTTATCCAAGAAAAATTGCAGAGTATCTTCTTCAATTAAATTATCATAAATAAAACGAACTGGCTCTCCAATTCGGCGATCTTTTACAGAATTCGAAATTTTTTCAAGCATACTTTTGCTCAAATCGCTATCGATATCCAACTGCGCATCACGGGTAATTTTAATCATGTGAGCAGAAACGCTCTTATAATCAAATATATTAAAGATGTTTTTTAGCTTGAAACGAATTACATCGTCAATTAAAATGACATATTGCTTTTCGTCTTCAGAAGGAAGAACAACAAACCTGTTGATATTTTTAGGAATCTCAATTAAGGCATAGCGAACCTCATCATTTGCCAATTCTAAACGAACGGCCAAATACCCTAAGGTGTCTTTTAGAATTGGAAAAACAGCTAAATCATTCAAAATGATGGTTACCAATTCTGGACTTAACTTTTGGGTATAAAAATCCTTTAAAAAACATTCTTGTTTTGGTGAAATCTGTGTTTCGTTTATAATAAAAATATTTTCAGATTCAAGCTCTGCTTCAATATTTCCAAGTATACGTAAACTTTCAGATTGCTGCTGAATTACGATTTCGGTAATGTCTTTAATTAATTGATGGGCAGAAATACCGCCCAAATATTTTTCGCCAGAAATACCAGAGAGGCTTAATCGTCGAATTGCCGCATATCGAACTCTAAAAAATTCGTCTAAATTGTTTGAAAAAATTCCAACAAAACGCAGTCTGTCTAAAAGTGGCACTGTATTGTCTGCTGCTTCCTGAAGCACTCTTGCATTAAATGCTAGCCAGCTTTTTTCTCTATCGATATATTTCTGTTCGTACACTGTAATTATTTTAAATCTTTGGGGAAAATAGTTTTATGTGTTTTGCCCTTATGGATCGTATCCCAACTGTCGGCATCAAATTGTAAAGATATAAAGCCTGAAGTTGGAACATTTTCTATAAAAACATCACCAAATTTATTAACAAAATTTGTAATAGCCTCGTTATGTCCGAAAAGAATAACGCTTTCAAAACTATTATCACATGATTTAATAACTTTTTCGAGTTGCCTTTCATCAAAAGTGTATAAATCATCTCTAAAAATGATACTCTCTAATGGATAGGATAAGTTTTGCGCAAAAATTAATGCAGTTTCTGAGGCTCTTGCAGCAGTACTGCTCCACATTATATATGTCTTAGGAAGATATCCTGAAATATTTAGTGAAACATCATGCGCATCTAAAATTCCCCTTTTCATTAGCGGACGATCAAAATCTTTTAAAGGTGCTTCCCAGCTAGATTTGGCATGACGAATTAAAATAAGATTTTTCATAAACAGCAGAATTTAAAAACCTGATGTACAGGTTATTTTTAATTAAGTTCTAATTTACAAAAGATATTTTAAACCTTCTCCTTTTTTTATTTCTGTTAACATTATAACGAAATTTTAACAAGAATAAACAATCCTCAAAATGTTAACAATTGGAAAATCATAGAAAAACAAAAACTACATTTTATGTACTTCGTCTATAAAATTAGTATTTAGTCGATAATGTAACAGTTCGCAATATTTTAACTAATTATTTGATTATTAGTTATTTATAATATTTCAAATAAACCAATTACCGCTAATAAAGCAAAAAAATGTACGAAAAAATTTCACTTTTTAGAGTTAAAAAAAAGCGTTTTTGAGTCAATTTTGGATAAAAAAACAACACTTCAACGAGTTTTTTGGTTAGTTACAGATAAAAAAATAATATTAGAAAAACTCTAATATAACTTTGATTCTGTTAAAATTTCATAAATACTTTAAAACTAAATCTTAAGTTATGAAAACAAAATCTACTCTTGAAAAAGCAGTAAAATTTGTAAGCGATTGTAAGTTTATTTTTTTCTCGAAGAAAAACATTTTTACTAAAAACATTTTTACCCTGCTTTACTTTTTAATTACTTCAATTGCGTTTTCGCAATCTAACTCATGTAATTCTGAAATAACTATTGATGGAGAAAATTATCAAAAGTACAATGGATTTGAAGTTTCGTTTTTATTGCAGGTTAAAAATACTGGAACCAATACGGATACTTATCAATTATCTGCTGAGAACTTTTCAAATTTTGAAGAAAATCCAGATGGCAGTACTACAAAAGGCAATGTTTCAATGAACAATCGACTGGAAAGTAAAAATTATTCTCCTCTGAATAAAACACTTACACTTGCTCCAGGGGAGGTTGTTGAATTTTATATTAAACTGAATGTAGCAGATCCCTCTAAACTCGATCAATGGAATGGCACTTCGGTAACAGCAACATCTACAACTTGTCCAGACAGTAAAAGTCAGACTGTTGTGTATACTTTTATTCCACCCAAAAAGACAAAGGGAGTTGGCTATATTATGCCAACATTACATCAAAAAAATAATATAACTCCAAAAACATTACGTGCTTTTTACTACTCCATGTAGGTACAAATCGTTTTCAGTTAGTTAAAATACTATATCAATATTAAATTTTTTAATATGAAAAACTTTACTTTCGAAAAAAAAATAAAAATCCTTCTAAGTTTTGTATTAAGCATTTTGTTTTTAAATGTTTATGGCGGAGAAGGAAGTAAACAAACAACTCCTGACATTAATCATAGGGCTTCGCTTGCGATAAACAATGGTACTTATGGAAATTTTGCCAAATATGGTTCGGCAGATGCACAGCGTTTGTATATCAGAATTCAAAATCCTAATAGCGAGAAAGTATATTTAGGTTTTAGCAGAGCTAGAAGAGATAGCCCTACCGGCACTGAAATTACTTCTGTATTTAAAATCATTAAACCAGATGGAACAGTTGCTTTTGGCGAATACACTTTGAACACTACTAATTCAAAAATTACTGGTACTGAAGCTCAGAGGCTCGCTTTAGCTCAAAATGGTCCAAATGGCATTGATGGAGCTACTGCAGGATATGCTCCAATAATCTTTGATCCTACAGGCATGCCTGCTGGTGATTATTGGATTGAATTTCAAAACCCAACCGATACTAATGGGGAGATTTATTACAACTATTATGACATTACGGTTGCTAATAATTCCACTAAAAAATCAATTCCAGGCCGTATTTATTCAAAACGCTGGGCATTTGCTATGGATGATGTTGACACCGATTTTAATGGTTCCTTTTACGTCTTTGCTCCAGATAACGGTTCTACAACTGGAGCTGTTACTCAAAACGGTTTTGTAAATAAAATCAATTTTAATGGTGCTGGTTTTAGACCTTGGTATTTTAATGTAGCGTTTAATAATACAGGACCTGGAAATTCAGGAAACGCGGCTAATGATCAAAAAAGTATTTATAACGCGCCAAATGCTACACAAATGAGTCCTAAATATGAGGTCTTCTTAAATGATCCTGATATTAATATATGGAAAAATGGAACCTATAATGGTAACATACAAATTAACGGAATTACAAATTGTGGTATTGGAGAAAGCAATATAAACATAAGCGTTTTTAAAAGCGGAACTATTGAAATACTTCTTGACTTTAACGGTGGAGATGGAATTTATACCCCTGGTACAAAAGATGTATTAACCACGCAGACTGTTACAGCATCAGGGGCACCTCCTTATGCTGTAAGTGTTCCTTGGAATGGAAAAGATGGTTTAGGCAACACTATAGCACAAGGCACTTCGATACCAATAGTAGTAACTTTTGGACAAGCTGCTTTCCATTTCCCAATATATGATGTAGAAGAAAATCAATATGGTTTTTCATGTACAACTGTTAGACCTGCAGCTCCAGCTGGATATATTTTAAAATTCTATTGGGATGACGGCAATATTAGTTATGGTGGAGGAAGTTTTGATCAAAAAGTAAATCTTACTGGATGTACACCAAACGGAACCCCTCCTAGCAATTGTCATAGATGGAATGGGTTTAATGGCAATAATGGTACTCCACAATATGGAAATTTAAATACAATAAATACGTGGTGGTACGCCAATAGAGATTTTGTAACATCTAATATAGTTTTACCTCCATTTTACACTGTTGCACTGGGAACAACAAGCAATGTTACCTGTTTTGGCGGTAATGATGGTAAAGTTCAAATAAATGTAACTAACGGAACTGGTCCGTTTAAATATTACATCAACGGAGAAACAACCGCAAATACTTTGCAAAATTTACCTGCAGGAACTTACAATATTAAAGTTATTGACGCAAATGGATGTTCTGCAAATGTGAATGGAGTTGTCATTACACAGCCTGCTGCTGCAGTAACAGTTGCTAAGACTTCTCAAACTGATGTATTGTGTTTCGGCGCTGCAACGGGAGCCATTGACATAACAGCTTCCGGAGGAGTTGGACCTTATACTTACGATTGGACTGATCTTACAGGAACGACTGATCCTGAAGACAGAACGACACTTCCTGTCGGAACTTACACCGTTACGGTGAAAGACTCTAAAGGATGTACCTCTGCTCCGCTTTCTGTGACCATCACAGGACCTGCCGCTGCAGTAACTGTAGCTAAAACTTCTCAAACCGATGTATTGTGTTTCGGCGCTGCAACGGGAGCCATCAACATAACAGCTTCCGGAGGAGTTGGACCTTACACATACGATTGGGCAGATCTTTCGGGAACTGATGATCCTGAAGACAGAACGACACTTCCTGTCGGAACTTACACCGTTACGGTGAAAGACTCTAAAGGATGCGCCTCTGCTCCGCTTTCTGTGACCATCACAGGACCTGCCGCTGCAGTAACTGTAGCCAAAACTTCTCAAACCGATGTATTGTGTTTCGGCGCTGCAACGGGAGCCATCAACATAACAGCTTCGGGAGGTGTTGGACCTTACACATACGATTGGGCAGATCTTTCGGGAACTGATGATCCTGAAGACAGAACGACACTTCCTGTCGGAACTTACACCGTTACGGTGAAAGACTCTAAAGGATGTACCTCTGCTCCGCTTTCTGTGACCATCACAGGACCTGCCGCTGCAGTAACTGTAGCCAAAACTTCTCAAACTGATGTATTATGTTTCGGCGCTGCAACGGGAGCCATCAACATAACAGCTTCGGGAGGTGTTGGACCTTACACATACGATTGGGCAGATCTTTCGGGAACTGATGATCCTGAAGACAGAACGACACTTCCTGTCGGAACTTACACCGTTACGGTGAAAGACTCTAAAGGATGTACCTCTGCTCCGCTTTCTGTGACCATCACAGGACCTGCCGCTGCTTTATCATGTTCTGTTGTGCAAAACAAACCAGTAACTGCAAATGGTTTAAGCAATGGCGAAGCAACTGTATCTCCAATTGGCGGTACTCCTACCTATACTTACTTATGGGATAATGGTGAAAATACACCCAAAGCAACAGCATTAAATGCTGGAACGCATACTGTAAAAGTTACAGATGCAAATGGCTGTTTTACAGAATGTACCGTATTAATTACAGAACCAAATGTACTTTCTTGCAGTATTTCTCAAGATAGCGCTGTAAAATGTTTTGGAGGTAACACAGGTAAAGCAACTGTAACTGCTGTAGGTGGTAACGGAGAGTATACATATTTATGGGACAATAGTGAAACAAGTGCGCAAGCAGTTGCTTTAACTGCCGGTTTACACACTGTTACTGTTACCGATAAATTAGGTTATACAACAAATTGTTCTGTAACAATTTCGCAACCTCAAAAAGCATTAAGTGCAATAAAAAGCCAAACAGATGTTACTTGTGGCGGAGGAAATAATGGTTCTGCGACAGTAACTGTTTCAGGTGGAACTGCTCAATACAACTATTCTTGGAACTCAGTTCCTGTACAAATAACTGCAACTGCAAGTAATCTTGCTGCTGGAAATTACACTGTGCTTATTACTGATGCAAACGGATGTACACTTTCTGAATCGTTTACTATTTTGGATGGAGATTCAATTAAACCAATTGTAAATCCGCTGCCTGAGGTTACTACTATCAATTGTCCAGCAGTACCTGTTTTTACACAAGCAACAGCAACTGACAATAATGGAACTATTTCTTCATTAACTTTCGAAGATACTATTATACAAGGGAATTGCGCCGGCTCTTATACTAAAACAAGAACTTGGACCGCAAAAGATGCTTGCGGAAATATTTCTCTTCCTGTAAGTCAAACTATAATAGTTCAAGATAATACTGCTCCAATCTGGGCAACTCAGACAGGATCTTTAGATAAAACTGTTGAGTGTAGCGATACACAAGCTCTAGCATCGGCTCAAGCCTTATTTCCTAGTGCTAGCGATGCCTGCGATACTGATGTAACAAACATTATAAAAGTAAGCGGAAAATTTACAGCTTCTGAAGGATGCGGAAATGCCGGAACTTACACCAATACTTGGACTGTAAAAGACGACTGCGGAAATACTTCTGAAACTTTCACGCAAGTGATTACAATTCAGGATACAGCCGCTCCGACGTGGACAACTGCTGCGGGTTCTCTAAACGCAACTTTAGAGTGCAGCGATACTCAAGGACTTGCGACAGCTCAGGCTCAGTTCCCAATAGCTTCTGACTCATGCGATGCTGATGTCTCTAACATCACTAAAGTAAGCGGACAGTTTGTAGCTTCTGAAAATTGTTCAAATGCAGGAACTTACACCAACACTTGGACTGTAAACGATGATTGTGGAAATACTTCTGAAACTTTCACGCAAGTGATTACAATTCAGGATACAGCTGCTCCAACTTGGACAACTGCTGCGGGTTCTCTAAACGCAACTTTAGAGTGCAGCGATACTCAAGGACTTGCAGCAGCTCAGGCTCAGTTCCCAATAGCTTCTGACTCATGCGATGCTGATGTTTCAAACATCACTAAAGTAAGCGGACAGTTTGTAGCTTCTGAAAATTGTTCAAATGCAGGAACTTACACCAACACTTGGACTGTAAAAGATGATTGTGGAAATACTTCTGAAACTTTCACGCAAGTGATTACAATTCAGGATACTGCTGCTCCGACTTGGACAACTGCTGCGGGTTCTCTAAACGCAACTTTAGAATGCAGCGATACTCAAGGACTTGCGACAGCTCAGGCTCAGTTCCCAATAGCTTCTGACTCATGCGATGCTGATGTCTCTAATATCACTAAAGTAAGTGGACAGTTTGTAGCTTCTGAAGGATGCGGAAATGCCGGAACTTACACCAACACTTGGACTGTAAAAGACGACTGCGGAAATACTTCTGAAACTTTCACGCAAGTGATTACAATTCAAGATACTGCTGCTCCGACTTGGACAACTGCTGCAGGAACTCTAAACGCAACTTTAGAATGCAGCGATACTCAAGGACTTGCGACAGCTCAGGCTCAGTTCCCAATAGCTTCTGACTCATGCGATGCTGATGTTTCAAACATCACTAAAGTAAGCGGACAGTTTGTAGCTTCTGAAGGATGCGGAAATGCCGGAACTTACACCAATACTTGGACTGTAAAAGACGACTGCGGAAATACTTCTGAAACTTTCACGCAAGTGATTACAATTCAGGACACTGCTGCTCCGACTTGGACAACTGCTGCAGGAACCCTAAACGCAACTTTAGAGTGCAGCGATACTCAAGGACTTGCGACGGCTCAGGCTCAGTTCCCAATAGCTTCTGACTCATGCGATGCTGATGTTTCAAACATCACTAAAGTAAGCGGACAGTTTGTAGCGTCTGAAGGATGCGGAAATGCAGGGACTTACACCAATACTTGGACTGTAAAAGACGACTGCGGAAATACTTCTGAAACTTTCACGCAAGTGATTACAATTCAGGACACTGCTGCTCCGACTTGGACAACTGCTGCAGGAACCCTAAACGCAACTTTAGAGTGCAGCGATACTCAAGGACTTGCGACGGCTCAGGCTCAGTTCCCAATAGCTTCTGACTCATGCGATGCTGATGTTTCAAACATCACTAAAGTAAGCGGACAGTTTGTAGCGTCTGAAGGATGCGGAAATGCAGGGACTTACACCAATACTTGGACTGTAAAAGACGACTGCGGAAATACTTCTGAAACCTTCACGCAAGTGATTACAATTCAGGATACTGCTGCTCCGACGTGGACAACTGCTGCAGGAACCCTAAACGCAACTTTAGAGTGCAGCGATACTCAAGGACTTGCAGCAGCTCAGGCTCAGTTTCCTATAGCTTCTGACTCATGCGATACTGATGTTTCAAACATCACTAAAGTAAGCGGACAGTTTGTAGCTTCTGAAAATTGTTCAAATGCAGGAACTTACACCAACACTTGGACTGTAAAAGATGATTGTGGAAATACTTCTGAAACTTTCACGCAAGTGATTACAATTCAAGATACTACTGCTCCAATGTTTACTGGCGATCTTCCTTTAGATATTGAAGTATCATGCGATGCAGTTCCTGAACCAGCAGAAATGCATGTTTCAGATAATTGCAATGATAATTTACCAATAGTATTTTCAGAGGTAAAATCTGGTATTGAGAATGAATGTTCATCTAATTATACTTTAACTCGCACTTGGAAAATTAGTGACTGCGGTGGAAATACTAGCACTCACGTTCAAATTATCACAGTAAGAGATAAAACTGCTCCAACTGGAACAGCTCCAGAAAGTATAACAAACTTAGCTAGCATTGATTTAATACCAGCAGGAAATCCGTCAGATATTAAAGACGCGGCTGATAATTGCAGCTCTACTGTAAATATCACTGTTTCGGACACTAACAATGGAGGAAACGGCTGCGACGGAACACCTTATATCTTAACAAGAACTTATACTTTAACAGACTGTGCTGGAAACAAAACCGAATTGGTTCAAACCTTTACAGTTGAAAGCAAAGTTACTGTTAGCGGAGTTGCAACAAACACAAGCTGTTTTGGCGGTAGTGATGGTAAAATCACGGTAACAAGCAGTCCTGGCTCTATTGTAGTAATTACAAATGAGAGAAATGAAATAGTTGGCAATACAAATTTACCAGCTGGAACTTATACTCTTACTGCAACGGCACCAGTCAACGGCGAAAATCAAACTTGTTCTGCTACAGCTACAGTAGTGATTTCTCAACCAGAATATACTGTAAAAATTTCTGGACAAGTAATAAATGTAGATACCAATACGCCTCTTGCCAATGTACCTGTTACTTTAATTCCGCAAGGAACAACACCTGGAGCAATACAAATGCGTATTACAGGAACTGATGGAATGTACAGTTTCTCTGGAATGCCTGCTGGAAGTTACTTAGTACAAGTACAAGATGCAAACTTAAATAGTGCACATCAATTATATCCTGTAGATTCTAGTTTATTCTTTACAACTCTTGAAGATTGTAAAGTTCAGACTCATAATTTCGAATATGGAAAATCTACTCTTCCTGTACTTGGAGATTATGTTTGGTATGATCTTAATAATAATGGAATTCAAGATGAATGGTACGATGCCAATAATGATGGAGTGGTTACTAAAAATATTCCAGATTCGAATGGCTCTATCGATTACAACCAATGGGAATGGATAGATCTTAACGGAGACGGAAGCTATACTGGTCCTGAAAATAATGGAGAGCTAAATGCAGCAGGTTTCGGTAATGCTCTTAGTTCAAATATAATTGTTGATGGTCCAAATGGCTACCATGCAGATGTAATTGTCGGAATTGAAGGATTCTGGAGAGAACGTCCAGAAACTGCAAATCCGTATGGAGATTATACAATAAAATTAGTAAGAGATGCTAATTTCGATGCTGTGGCTGCTGCTTTAGGCGCTACTGGTCTGGTAAAAGTTATTCCTTCTTCATCTTCTAAAAACATAAGTGGTAAAACGAGCAAAATGCAAATGCATACCGTTTGTCAAACCACAACAGATGCGGGTTATGTAGTAACTGTAACGCCAGAGGATTTAGTTCACTTAGACATTGACTTCGGCGTAAGCTGCAAAGAATACAAAGATATTGTTGCCAATGATGACAGTGCAGGTCCTATTGCTGGTGTAAATCATACCACAACTAACGTATTAAATGTATTAACAAATGATACTTTAGAAGGAGCAGCGATAACTGCCTCTGATGTAATTATAACGACTGTAACTCCAAACGAGTTTTTACAGCTAAATTCTGATGGTTCTGTTGATGTGTTACCAAATGCTCCAGTAGGAACATTGACAATGGTATATCAAATTTGCGAAGCCGATCAGACAGATAATTGTGACACTGCAACGGTTACAATTACAATTGAAGCACCAGTAATGACTGTTACAGCAACATCAATATGTGTGAACGACGTTCCTTACGTTGATTATGTGGTAACGCCAGTAAACTTCACTCCTGTAAATGGTGTGACAATTGCTTGGGCCGATAGCAACAACAATGTCGTAACAACAATGACCAATTTACCATTGAGCGGTCGTGTATTATGGCCTGGAGCTGTTGTAGATGGGCAAGGAAAAGGAATTGATTGGCCAGGCTGGATTTTTGAAAACAACAAATGGATTGAAGCCGCTGATGGATTTGAGAAATTACGTCCAACTGCTAACCTAACCGTTTCTGTAAATCCTAGTGAAACTATCACACTTAGTTATCCACCAGCAGATCCTTTCTGTACTGCGAGACCAACATTTGCCATTGTCGCAACTGATGATAATCCAGCACCAATAACAGGACCTGCAGGACAAATCAACATAGTGAATGTTTTAACTAATGACACATTAAATGGTTCGTCAGTAAATATAAACGATGTTACCTTAACAACTACTGTTCCTGACCCAACTGGTGCCTTGACATTAAATCCTGACGGATCTGTAAATGTTGCACCAAACACGCCAGGTGGCACTTACACGTTAACTTACCAAATTTGCGAAAAAGCCGATTTTGGAAACTGCGATACTGCAATTGTAACAGCAGTAGTTCTAGATCCGCCAGCGCCACCTACACCAGTAGTTGCAAATGACGATACGTACAGTAATATTGGATGTAACTCTTTCGGACTAGTTGGAAATGTATTGAGCAATGATACGAAAGGAATCACTCGCGCATCATTAGAATTAGTAAACTTTACACTTCTTACTGAAGCAACTGGCACTAAATCAAATCCAAATATCACTTTTGATGGTTCTGGAAATGTAACGGTATCAAGTTTAACACCTGCCGGCACTTATACGTACAGCTACAGAATCTGCGACAAATTAAGTTCTGAAAATTGTGATACTGCAACTGTTACGATTATAGTTGTTCCAAATGGTGTCACTCAAACTAGTGCAACAGCTTGTAACGATGATTCGACATTGGTAAATCTAAGCAGTCTGCTTCCTGAAGGAAGTCCTTCAACAGGAACTTGGATTGATAAAAATAATACTAATGCCCTTCAGGGAACAATTCTTAATCCGTTTGGTTTAGCATTAGGCAATTACGTTTTCGAATATGCAATAGCTGATGAAAAATGTCCAAGAAGTATAGTTTTAAACATGGAAATCAATGATGATTGTAAAGTCTTAGCTTGTGGTGACGTGTTAGTTCATAATGCTTTTTCTCCAAATGGCGATAACAAAAATGATTTCTTCAAAATTGACAATATCGATGACACCACTTGTTATCCAAGCAATTCTGTCGAAATATATAATCGCTGGGGAGTTTTAGTTTTTGAAACTACAAACTACAATAATACAACAAATGCTTTTGATGGTACTTCTAGAGGAAGAACAACTGTTAAGCAATCTGACGGACTACCAACTGGAACTTATTTTTACATTATTAATTATAAATCTCTAGATGGAAACAACAATGTTCAAGATCATAAACTAGACGGGTATTTATACCTATCAAAATAATTCTTTTCAGAATACGCTGTAAAAGCTCTTTTACAGCGTATTTAAAACTGAAAAAATGAATCAATCTTGAATAAGAGCACATTGAATTACAATGATTTAAAAGTCAATAGTATTAAAATAATATAATCTACTATGAGAACAAAGCTATTTTTCTTCGTCATTCTGTTAGTTACATGTTCAGGGTATGCACAGCAAGACGCGCAGTATACACAGTATATGTACAACACAATAAATATAAATCCTGCTTATGCAGGTTCTCGTGGGGTATTTAGTGTTTTTGGTCTTTACCGTACTCAATGGGTTGGTCTTGACGGAGCACCGGAAACAAGCAGTTTTTCAATTAATACACCGCTAAACAATAGCAGACTAGGTATAGGAGCTTCTTTGGTTAACGACAAAATTGGTCCAACAAACGAAAACAATATCTCAGTTGATCTATCGTATACTGTCCAGACATCTGCAGATTTTAAACTTTCGTTTGGTATTAAAGGAACTGCAAATATCTTCAATTTGGATGTAAACAAACTAAATCCAGCAGATCAGGGCGATCCGCAATTTCAGGATTTAAGCAATAAATTTTCTCCTAATGTTGGTGCTGGGGTTTACTGGCATTCAGACAAGGCTTACATTGGTTTATCTGTTCCAAATTTTATTGAAACAAATCGTTACGACGACAATGATGTAGCAATTTACAAAGACAAAATCAATTACTATTTAATGGCAGGTTATGTATTCGATCTAGACAAATATCAATATATTAAATTCAAACCAGCTATTTTAACCAAAATGGTCGAAGGTGCACCGCTACAAGTAGATGTTTCTGCCAATTTTATGTTCTACGACAAATTCATGGCTGGTGTAGCTTACAGATGGAGCGCTTCATTAAGTGCTATGGTCGGATTTCAGATTACAGACGGACTTTATTTAGGTTATGGTTATGACAGAGAAACCACTCATTTAAATAATTACAATTCAGGTTCACACGAAATTTTCCTTCGTTATGAATTCTTCTCCAACAAAGGTAAAATGACAACTCCTCGTTTCTTCTAAAAAATAAGGTATCATGAAAAACTATACACTACTTTTCCTTACAATTCTAGGTGCTTTTTCATTTAGCAGTTATGCACAGCAGTCTAAAATAAATGCTGCAGACAAAAAATATGACGGCTATGCTTATGTCGATGCTATAAAGACCTATGAAAAAGTTGCCGCTAAAGGCTACAAATCTGAAGACATGTTTAAAAAACTGGGAAATGCTTATTATTTCAATTCAGATTTCCAGAATGCGGCAAAATGGTACGGCGAATTATTTGCAATGAACACAAATGTTGAACCAGAATATTATTTTAGATATGCACAATCTCTAAAATCGACTGGAGACATTACCAAAGCAAATAAACTTCTGGATGAATTTAATGCTATCTCAAAAAATGACAGCAGAGGAAAACTTTACAAAGAAGACGTAAATTATCTGGATCAAATTAAAGCAAACTCTGGGAGGTACCAGATAGAAGATGCTGGAATTAACAGCAAATATTCAGATTACGGATCATTTGTGTATAACAATAAAATTTATTTTGCATCAGCGCGAGATACAGGAAATTTTACACAACGTAAACACAAATGGACAGGAGAATATTTTACAAATATTTATAATGCTGATTTGGATCCTGCAACTGGAACCACATCAAAAGTAAATAAATTTAAATCGGCTATTAATACCAAATTCCATGAAGCTTCTCCTGTCTTCACAAAAGATGGAAAAACAGTTTATTTTACCAGAAATAACTACATCGACGGAAAAAAAGGAAAAGACGAAAACAAAGTCACCTTAATCAAGCTTTACAAAGCTGAATTGGGAAAAGATGGCAAATGGACCAACATTGCAGAGCTTCCATTCAATAGCAATAACTACAGTACAGCTCACCCTGCTTTGAGTCCAGACGAAAAAACACTGTATTTTGCTTCTGACATGCCAGGAACTATTGGCGAGTCAGATTTGTATAAAGTCAGCATCAATTCAAACGGAGGTTATGGCTCTCCAGAAAATCTAGGAAGTAGTATTAATACGGAAGGAAAAGAAACCTATCCATATGTTACCAGCGAAAATGAAATTTATTTTTCATCTGACGGACACCCAGGCTTGGGAGGTTTAGATGTTTTTGTTGGAAATATTGACAATAACGGAAAAGTTAGCAATATTCAGAATGTTGGAGCAGATATCAATTCTCCAAAAGATGATTTTGCCTACATTATTGATCCGGAAACAAGAAGAGGATTTTTTACTTCCAACAAAGATGGAGGTCAAGGTTCTGATGATATTTATAAATTCTTAGAAACTAGAAAGCTTAAATGCATTCAGGTATTATACGGTACAATTACAGATGCAGAAACCGGCGTACCGCTTCCTGGAGCAAAAGTAACGTTGTATGACGCAGGAATGGCACTTAAAAATTCTGCCGTTGCAGATGGCTCTGGACTATACTCTTTTGATGTAGAATGCGGAAAATCATATTATGTAAGAGCAGAAAAACCAGAATTTGCTACAAAAGAAGTTAGCATAACTGTAGACAAAACAAGTGGTAAAACAAACCTTCCTATTGCACTCATAAAATCAACTTGTAAAGTTACTGTGGGTGATGATTTAGGAAAATGTTTTGGAATTAAAATGATTTATTTCGACCTCGATAAATCAAATATTAGAACCGAAGCAGCATTAGATTTAGAAAAAATATTGGCTGTTCTGAACGATAATCCTACTATGAAATTAGATATCCGTTCACATACAGACAGCAGGGCTTCTAATCAATACAACGAAGCCTTATCTGACCGAAGAGCAAAATCGACTATACAATGGCTGGTTAAAAACGGAATTTCTCCTAACCGCTTAACTGGAAAAGGCTACGGTGAAACAGAACTCGTAAACAAATGTTCCGATGGCGTACCATGTACTGAGGAAGAACATCAAGCCAATAGAAGAAGCGAATTTATTATAACCGCTTTATAAATTTCGTAATAGATAAAAAAAGCTGCCTACATGGCAGCTTTTTTTAATTTAAAAAGTCGTCACATTTCTAGGAATTGCAACGACTTCTAAAAAACCAACCTGTTCAATAAACTTTTAAATCTTAACAAAAATGTTAGTGTAATATTTTTTTCCTGTAGCTGGATCCGTTGTTACAGATAATCCAAAATGAGTATAATCTCCTTCTATATTTTCTTTGTGCCCTGGGCTATCTAGCCAAGCTCTTAAAGCGGCTTCAGGAGTTTTATAATTGTAGGCAACATTCTCGCCTACTTTTTTTGCTCCCAATACACTAGTAATATTATTAGATCTTGCCACAAAATCGTTATGATTTACCACATTATTTTCAATCATATATTTGTTATGCTCTTCGCATTTAAAAGATATATGATTAACTCTCTCCAAGGCATTCAAACCAATACTCACGCGGTATTCGTTTATTAACCTCATTGTTTCTATTTCGGTGTCATTATAAGTATAATTAGCAACAAGCACTTCTGTTGGAGTGGCAGTATCCGCGCTTGCTTCGGCGGTGTCGGCAGAACATGCGTTCATTGCGACTAAAATCGCAATGAACAACATGGTGCGCATTATCTTTTTCATAATCATCAGCATTTTAGCGGTTTAAAGTAAATGTTGGGGCAAATCCTTTAAATTTATCTTTGAATAAATTCGTTCGTATTATTGTATACCAAACGTATTCAATTTACCGTTAAAGTGCAAAAATAATCGATGAAATGCACTATTTTTTATATTTAATGTGTAAAATTCTTACGTAAAAGCAATTTTAGGAAGATAATCTTTCAATCTTCCAAGAAAAATCTGACTGGCTTGTATAACGAATTCTATCGTGAAGTCTATTTGGTCTTCCCTGCCAAAATTCAACTTGAAGTGGAGTCACTATATAACCACCCCAATTTTCAGGTCGTGGAATTGGCTTTCCTTCAAATTCGGTTTCTAGTTTTTTTAAGTTTTCTTCTAAGAATGTTCTTGACGGAATAACTTCGCTTTGATTAGAAACAATTGCTCCTAGCTTACTGCCATCAGGACGTGAATCAAAATAATTATCAGAAATAATCTCAGATGTTTTCTGCGCAATTCCTTTTATGATTACTTGACGTTCTGCTTCCTGCCAAAAAAAAGACAAACAAATATTTGGATTTGCTTCTATTGCTTTTCCTTTCTCCGAATTGTAATTGGTATAAAATATAAACCCTTCTTCAGAAAATTTCTTCAATAAAACCACACGCGATTTAGGAAAACCATCCAATCCAATCGTTGAAACCGTCATGGCATTCACCTCCCCGCTTCCCCCAAAATCTTCCACCTCATGAAACCATCGGTTAAAAAGATTAATCGGATCTTCTGGAATATTCGTTTCTAATAATTCACTCTTCTCGTAAGATTTTCTATAATTACTTAAATCGTTCATAGTTTTTGATTTTAGTTTATTTTGTTTCAGGTTTCAAGTTTCAAGTCTGTCAGGCTTAGCGAAGTCGAACGTTCACAAAGCATATTCTATTCAAAAAAAGCATTTCGACTTCGCTAAGTGTGATAATCATATACTACGATTCCATCAACTTAAACTTAAAATAACTACACCAAAACTTAGTCGCTTAGCAACTTAGCATCTCAGAACCTTAGATTAAAACTCAAAACTAACTCCATCATCTGCCAAAAGCACATTTGGAAATACTTCTTCTGCTTCTTTTTTAAATGGCTTCAAACCATCATAACGTGTCGAATAATGACCTAAAATAAGCTGTTTTACATTTGCTTTTAAAGCAATGCTTGCTGCTTCTTTTGCAGTCGAATGCAGTGTTTTTTCAGCCAATCTTGCTTCTGATTCTAAAAATGTAGATTCGTGGTATAAAATGTCTGTATTCTGTATAATCGGAATGATCTCTTCATTGTAAACTGTATCAGAACAGAATGCATAACTTTTTGCTGGCGGCGGATCAAAAGTAAGTTTTTCATTTTCAATTACTGTTCCGTCATCAAGTGTAATATCTCCGCCATTTTTTATTTTCTGATAATACGCTACATGAATATTATAGCGCTGAACAGCTTCTACGTTTAACTTTCTTTCGTCTGGTTTTTCCTGAAAAAGGTATCCATTTGTATAAACACGATGCTTTAGCGGAATTGTTTTCACAATGACCTTCTTATCTTCAAAAACAACTTCACTTTCTTTCGATTCTAATTCGTGAAAGAACAAAGAATATGTTGTCCAAGATTCAGTCAGTTTTAATTGAATAAGGATCAATTCTTTAATTCCTTTCGGACCATAAATATGTAAATCTGTGGTTCTTCCTAAAAGGGAAAAAGTTGAAATAGTGCCAATTAATCCAAACAAATGATCTCCATGAAGATGCGAGATAAAAATGTGATTAATTTTTGAGAATTTAATCTTGTTTTTGCGAAGCTGTACCTGAGTTCCTTCACCACAGTCAATTAAAAACAATCTGTTTTTAATCTCCAAAACCTGCGCAGTCGGATTGGTAAGCGTTCTAGGAGTTGCGGCATAACAGCCAAGTATAGTTAACTTCATTTCTCAATTAAAAATTGATAATTGACAATTATTAATTTTTAATTATCAATTGTTAATTATTAGAAACCTAGGTCTCTTTCGATTTCTTCCATTTCGATAATATCGTGAGCTTCTAAAAGAGAAGGCACTACCAATAATTTATCTGAAATAGCATTAAAATCAAGATCGGTAGCTACAATTACAAACGATTTTTTTGCTTTTTTCTGAACTTTAGAAAGTGGTAAAAAAGCTTTTAAATCATTTTCTGAAATATTAGAATCTGCTGATAAGTCGATTATAATATTTTGTTTTTCAAAAGTTTTAAATTGTTGCGTTACTTTTTCCAAGAAAGCATTTACATCTCCTTGAGTATCTTTAATCGTAACGGTATGTCCTTTTTGATCTACTTTCATTTTATAATTTGAGGGGGCTTATATTTTATGATGCTAATTTACTAAGTTTTTTTGTTGTTTCAAGTTTCAGGTTTCAAGTTTTATGCTCACTGTAACACTCATTTCAATACTGAAAACTGCGACTGTGACTGAAAACTAAAAAACTATTGAATCTTAGAAGCTAGCAAATAAATAACCGCCATTCTAATCGCAACACCATTCTCAACCTGATTCAAAATAACTGAATGATCAGAATCGGCCACCTCAGAAGTAATTTCTACTCCTCTATTGATTGGTCCTGGGTGCATGATTACGATTTCTTTTCCTAGCGAATCCAAAAGCGGTTTGTCTACTCCATATTGCTGTGCGTACTCACGAGTTGATGGGAAAAAATTCACATCCATACGTTCGTTTTGTACACGAAGCATATTCGCAACGTCGCACCATTCTAACGCTTTTCTTAAATTCGGTTCAACCGTAACACCAAGCGATTCAATATATCTCGGAATCAATGTTTTTGGTCCGCAAACTTTTACTTCTGCGCCTTGCATCTGCAAAGCATATATGTTGGATAAGGCAACTCTCGAATGCAGAATATCGCCTACAATAACTACTTTTTTTCCAGCAACATCGCCCAGTTTTTCTCTGATCGAATAACTGTCTAATAAAGCCTGAGTTGGGTGTTCGTGCGCGCCGTCTCCAGCGTTTACGATACTTGCTTTTACATTTTTAGATAAAAAATAAGCCGCTCCGGGATTAGAGTGGCGCATTACAACCATATCCACTTTCATCGAAAGGATATTGTTTACAGTATCAATCAAGGTCTCTCCTTTTTTAACCGATGACTGAGCTGCAGAAAAACTGATGACATCAGCAGATAAACGTTTCTGCGCTAATTCGAAAGAGAGTTTGGTTCTGGTACTGTTTTCGAAGAAAATATTGGCAATGGTAATATCTCGTAATGAAGGAACTTTTTTAATCGGTCTATTGATGACTTCTTTAAAATGATCTGCCGTTTCAAAAATCAGGTTAATATCATTCTCATTGATATATTTTATTCCTAATAAATGATTTACGCTTAATTCTTTCATTGTGTGTGTTTATATGTTTAATCGTTGAATTGTTTAATCGTTTTTTTGTCAAATTTGTTAATCGGAATTACTACCGATTAAACAATTAACCGGTTAACCGATTAAACTTAATTCGTCACTAGGTGAACAACATCTTCACCATCATTTTCTTTCCAGCTTACAATTACTTTTTCACCATTAATAACATCGACTTGACGCCCTCTGTAATCGGGCTGAATTGGTAAATGACGGCTGAAACGTCTGTCTATTAAAACCAACAATTCAATTTCAGAAGGTCTTCCGAAAGATTGAATGGCAGTTAAGGCAGAGCGAATGCTACGTCCAGTAAACAAAACGTCATCGATAAAAATGACTTTTTTGTCTTCGACTATAAAATTGATTTGGGTTTTATTGGCTTCAAGCGGTTTATCAGTACGACGGAAATCATCTCTGAAAAAAGTGATGTCCAGATATCCTAAAGTAATTTCAGGAACCTTGTATTCGTTTTCTAATAGTTGTTTTAAACGTTCAGCTAAAAAAACGCCTCTTGGCTGAATTCCCACCAAAATTGTATTAGAGAAATCAAGATGTTTTTCGATTAACTGACAAGCCAAACGATGGAGTATGATAGTAACTTCTTTCGAATTAAGTAATACTTTTTGACTCATAAGTGATTGTAATGTTTGGTTGCGCAAATATACGGAATCTGATTTTATTTGTTAAACAAATGAAGTTTTAAATGTTTTATATTTTAATAAATCTCCCTAAAACGAAAATATTATCTACAATTTTCAAAATTTTATATTCTGCAATAAAACCTTACTTTTATATCATGATCTTAATCTTAAGAGTATAAACAAGTCACTTAACAAAAACATATAAATGAAAGAGCTTAACTTAGATTATAATTCCACTTATATAAGTCTAAACCTCATTGATGAATTAGATTATATAATTGGAGGATATGGAAAACCAGATATTGTATTTCTTTACACTTTAAACTCTTTTATTGAATCTTTTATACTAAACAGCATTTTTTATGTTTCTGACCAAGAATTAAAACATGCACAGATTGTTTCTAAAACAATATTCCCAAATGGACGACCAATTCTAGAAATGCTTTCAAGAACAGGATGTCTGAAAGTAATTATGGGTATTGGCAATAATATTGGAACTGTTGTAAGTATAGGGCAAACTGATCCAAACAAAAGCTATCAAGAAACAATTACTGATTTTATTAATAATAAAAAAAGTATACCTCATGCGAAGGAAAAATATTTAAGAATTGCTACACTTGACGAAGATGTAAAAAACATCTCATTCATAAATATTGGAAAAGTAAATGATGGTTTTATTGCTGTAGAAAGTAAAAATAGTCCCGAACAATTTTATCAAAAAATAAATGAAATAACTTTTCATTCGAATGTACAAGCGGTATTACCATTTTATTCATATGAATTTCAAATAAATGAAATTCCAAAACGAGGAATAGGAAAAGACATCATATCCAAACTGACAGAAAGCTATAACATTAATCATTCCGAAATAAACTCTTATTTAGGTTATAAGAATCAACAAATACCTCCTTTAGTAAGTATTTTACTAGGGCAATGCGAAAAAGTTACTGAAATTTCGACAAAACTTTTTCAATTACGAGACGATTTTACAAATTTAAGAAATTCAATAGTAAAATATGAGAAAAGAATTGCAGAAGCAGATACAATGAAAGATCAATTAGATGCTATTAATGAAATAAATTCTTTTTGGGAAGTATTCAATAAAAAATATTCAACAAGCAGTAGAATTTTATATAATTTTTGGGAAATAGCTGAAAGCTCAGAATATGAAAAATCAATCGATAATATAGTAGATAAGGAATCATTATCAAAAATAATAGAAGATTTCAATATTGGTAAAGTAGTTGGAAAAAGCACAAAAAAAACTATTGATTACTTCAGAGAAAAAAAAGTAATTAATCGTTTTAGAGGTGTGAGTGATTTATCATTATTATTTAAAAACACTCCAAACATTAAAGATCATTTTAAAAATTACGAAAAAATATTTGACACGAAAATTGAAAGTGATTCTTTAAGCAAATTACAAACTAAACTTTCAAAAATAAAAACAAATAATAATCCTAAAGAATAATTATTGAGAATAAAAGTTATAAAATAATAATGTCAAAGCAAAAATTAATCAAAATCAAAAAACTTAATAAGGAATTAGAAAGAGGCGAAAAGTCTGGATTTCTAAAAAAGTTCAATCGCATAAGTTTCATTAAGGACTTAAACGAAAAATATTCAAACTCCAAATCCTAAAACATTTCCAAAAAATTCTATAACGCATTTTGCTGATTCCTAAAGTAATTTTAAGTATCAATTTAAAACATCAGAAGTCATGCAAAATAAAATACTAAGATTGTTAATGGTATTTGTAATACTGTTTTCATTTACAAGCTGTGAAGTTATTGGAGACATTTTTAAAGCCGGAATGGGATTCGGGATTTTTATCGTAATATTTATTATTGCGATTATTATCTGGATTTTTGCTAAAATGTTCGGAAGCAAATAGTAGTAAAATAAACAAATAAAAAATCCCAAATTCCAATGTAAAACTTGGCGTTTGGGATTTTTCTATTATTTATTTAATTGGAACTTTTAATACATAAACACATCTGACTTTTTTACCGTCTATCTTGGCAGGATTCCATTTAGGAGATAGTTTCAAAACCCGAATTGCTTCTGCTCCTGTAGCATATCCAATATCTTTAAAACAGCGAAAAGCAGACAAAGAACCGTCTTTTTCAACAACGAAATCCATATAAATTGTTCCTTGAACCCCTTCTTGATTGGGCTTCACAAAATTTTTGTAGAAAAATTTATAGAATGATTCTATTCCTGATGAATAGCTTGGTTTTACCTCAACTTCTTCTAATTTATATATTTTTTCATTATTAATTTTAGCACTTGCATTGACCGTTTTTGAATTAGATTTCTTTTTACTTTTTATCAAAACGCCAGCTTCTGTATATTCTTTCAATTTTCCTTCAATAGATTGACTGTCTGTAAATCTAGAGCTTTTCAATTTTCCATTTGGATAGTATTTCTTTTCTATTTTATAGCTTGTATTTTTCGGATTAGTCAACTTGGCTTCTGTTATATCTCCATTTGGATTCCAAATTTTATATTCATCAAAAATGATAATTTCAGAAACAAGTTTCTTATTTTCATAATCTGACGTTTTTATTTCTTTTTTATCCCAATTATAATCGATTTGTTCAACTAACGCCCCCAAAGAATCATACTTTTTTCTATTGAAAAATTGATGCCCACTTTTGGCATCCTTTCCAACATTTAAACTCTCGATAGTTTTTCCATTAGAATCAACCGCAGTCATACTTATCAACTTGCCATTACTTAGTAATGTTTGTATTGCCAAAACTCCATTTGAATTATATTCTTTAAAAGTCCCGTCTACATTTCCTTTTTCGTTAATATAAAACTGCATTTTCCTGCCATCAAGATTCATTTCATAAAAACCATTTTTGAGTTTCGTTTTATTTACATTTTCTATACTTATAAAATTATCCGACAAGAAGCCATTGTTTAAATATGAAATCGACGACGAATTAATTTTATTATACTCCTGCGCTATGCCTACATGGAATGTAGCCATCATCAACAATAGTACTTTTATACCTTTTTGAATGTTCTTCATGCTCACTTACTTTTTTTAAAATAAATATATTTTTCTTACAAATATAACATTTTATAATTGAATGAAAATTCACACGGAAAAATTATTAAGACAAAAAAAATCCCAAATTCCGGATTAAACTTGGAATTTGGGATTTTAATATATTGGAATTTCAAAAATTAAAGATTGTACATCTTTTTTCTTTGTTCCTGAATCTTTTCATCATCAAGATATTCATCAAATGTCATGTAACGGTCGATTACTCCGTTTGGTGTCAATTCTACGATTCTGTTACCAACTGTTTGCGCGAACTCGTGGTCATGTGTTGTAAAAATTACAGAACCTTTAAAGTTTTTCAATGAGTTATTGAAAGCTGTAATAGACTCCAAATCTAAGTGGTTTGTAGGCTCGTCTAGCATTAAAACGTTTGCACGCTCCATCATCATTCTAGACAACATACAACGTACTTTTTCTCCTCCAGACAAAACTCTAGAAGTTTTTAAAGCTTCTTCTCCAGAGAAAATCATTTTCCCTAAGAAACCTCTAATAAATACCTCATCACGCTCTTCTTCTGTTTTAGCGTACTGACGTAACCAGTCAACTAAACTCAAATCGTTTTCAAAGTATTTATGGTTTTCAGCTGGTAAATAGGCTTGATTGGTTGTAATTCCCCAATCAAAATTTCCAGCATCTGCTTTTTGTTCGTTATTTAAGATTTCGTAGAAAGCAGTTGTAGCACGTGAATCTTTAGAGAAAAGAACGATTTTATCGCCTTTTGCCATATTCAGGTTAATATCTTTGAATAAAACTTCTCCGTCTACAGAAGCTGCTAAATTTTCTACATTCAAAATCTGATCTCCTGCTTCACGATCTTGATCGAAGATAATCGCAGGATAACGACGGCTAGATGGTTTGATTTCAGAAATATTTAATTTAGAAATCATTTTTTTACGAGAAGTAGCTTGTTTCGATTTCGCTACGTTTGCACTAAAACGACGAATAAATTCTTCCAACTCTTGTTTCTTCTCTTCTGCTTTTTTGTTTTGCTGAGCACGCTGTTTTGCCGCTAATTGGCTAGACTCATACCAGAACGTATAGTTTCCTGAGTAGTGATTGATTTTTCCGAAATCAATATCAGAAATATGTGTACAAACCGCATCTAAAAAGTGACGGTCGTGAGATACAACGATTACAGTATTTTCGTAGTTTGCCAAGAAGTTTTCTAACCAAGCGATTGTCTCGAAATCCAAATCGTTGGTAGGCTCATCCATAATCAGCAAGTCAGGATTTCCAAAAAGTGCCTGTGCCAAAAGGACACGTACTTTCATTTTTCCCTCCATATCAGCCATTAAAGTATAATGATCTGCTTCTGTGATTCCTAAGTTAGATAACATCGCTGCAGCGTCAGAATCGGCATTCCATCCGTTCATTTCTTCAAACTGAACTTGTAACTCCCCTATTCTGTCTGCATTAGCATCATTATAATCTAAATAAAGTTCATCCATTTCTTTTTTAACAGCATACAGAACTTTATTTCCCATTAAAACGGTTTCCAAAACAGTGTGTTCGTCGAACATGTTGTGGTTCTGGTTTAAAACCGACATACGTTTTCCTGGCTCTAAATGAATGTGGCCTGAAGTTGGATCAATATCACCCGAAATTACTTTTAAGAAAGTAGATTTTCCTGCACCATTTGCTCCAATAACGCCGTAAATATTTCCGTGAGTAAACGTAGTATTTACTTCGTCGAATAAAATTCTTTTACCAAACTGAACTGATAAATTATTGACTGTTAACATGAATGTCTTTTTAATTAATTTGGTGCAAAAGTAGTGAAAAAGGTTCAGAGTTGCAAAGATGCTAAGGTGCTAAGGTTTTTTATACTTGTGTGGGTTTCTCGCAGTACCGATAGCTATCGCTCGGGTCTCCTTCGTCGAAATGACAAAAATGGGACTACTTTGCGAGATTAATTAATACATTACAATTTACTTTCTTTAGCTAAAGCCACTTCTAAACTCTCAAAATTTGGAAGCACTTTTGCAATCATTCCTTCTTTGTTTAGAATAAAATGTGTTGGGAACGAATTTAACTGCAACAATTCATTCATATACACTTTCATGTCTGGAATTACAGAATATGAAAGAGGTTTTCTTGCTAAGAATGTTTTTAATTCTTCTGCTGAATCTTCGGCTAGACTCATAAAAACGATATCTTTTCTGTCTTTATATTCTTCGACTAATTTATTGACTTGCGGAAATTCTCTAATGCATGGCGTGCAGTGAATGTACCAGCATTTTATCACAATAATTTTTCCTTTCATGGATTCGTTGGTCACCAGATTTCCGTTTAGATTTTTGAATGAGAATTGCGGAAAAGCGGTTCCTTCCATTTTATAGTTCTTATAAGCATCAAAACCAATTTGATTGATGGTTGCTTTTATACTCGTATCTGTTTTTGGCAAGATTTTAAAAAGCTTATAAACGAATACACTTTCTTCTGATTTTAATCGAACTGGAATAAAATTTCCGTTTGCCAATTGATCTAAAAAAACTTCTTTAGTAATTTCTTTTGAAGATGCATCTAAAGCGATAAAGTCTCTAGAAAGCATTATTTTTTTATTCTGATAAACGGACCATTCTGGATATGTTTTTTGAATTTGAGTGGGATCTACTTCTGGATTTCCGAATTTGTTTTGAGCTGTACTTATTGTAAAAATAAAAAGTAGTGTAACTAAGGTAATGAATTTCTGCATGGATTCTGAAACAATTGTATTTGATTTCAAAAATAGTGAAAGTTTTTTAACCGCAAAGGCGCAAAGGTTTACGCTAAAGTTCGCTAAGTTTTTTTCTTTATTTTGATTGAAAACGGAGCAATTCACTAAGCTCAATATCTAATGCATTCGCAATTCTTATAAGAGTTTTTATTCCTGTATTTATTTTAGCTCTTTCAATTCTACCAATCTGATTTCTCGGAATACCACAATCATCAGCTAAATCCTGTTGAGATAAGCCCTTTTTTTCACGCAATTGTCTAATGTGAACTCCAAGATTTATAATAAAAGCTTCTTCTGAAATATCCATATTTCAAAAGTCATAACAATTATTTTTTAATTTGACACAAATTTGTGTCAAATTTCAATATATTTACAAAAATTATAAGATTATGATTACAGATAAATTTACAGCCGAACTTGAAACAAGATTACACGATTTCTTTACAGATAAAATAGATTGTAAAGAAATGGCAAAAATGATACCCGAAGTAAATAATGCACTTTCGTTATCAGTTATGAGAAAATGTGAAACGATAGAATCGGGAATAAAGAATGTCGATGATAATTTTTATTGGCTTAATCAACTTGCAGAAACTATAGATCCATATTTGGAGGCTTAAAAAACAAATAGAAATTGCTTTAAACAAAAAAACCGGCAGTAAGGACTGTCAGTTTTTTTGTTTATTAAAAGAGATTTTCAAAAATTTAATTGTTTAACACAGGTAAAAACGAAATATCCATATGATACTTTTTAGGGTCATTTGGATTAATCAAAACCGTAATTTGATCTGTTTTTATAAATTCAGTTGGGTCAAACCAAATATTTTCGCTTTCAAAAATATACATTTTATTTGTCTGCTTATCGAACCATTGACTTGATATTTGATACGGACATCTTCCGTTTATTTCGAAACTGTAATTTATATGCACTTTAGTAAATGCTGTAAAAATACGTTTTCCATTATCGAGAAGATACAGCTTATTCCTTTGTTTTCTAATTCCATACAAGATAATACAAAAGCCAACTAAAAAGAATGCCGTCCCCAAAATTCCCACAACTAAGACTGCGAGCCATAAAGATTCAAAACCATTAATATCTGCTTTATTGGGTTCTTTAGGATCATATATAATCGATACGGTTTCGTCTATACCGTAACTTGGCGGATTACTACTTACAGATGAAATAAATTCAATTTTACTTCCTTCTTTTGTAATAAAAGATATAACTGGAGTATACATTATTGAATTGTTGGATCTTCTCGAAAGTAATTCAACCACTTTACCATCTACAACTTCAGCTTTTTCTACAAAAGCCTGTTTATCTAAATAAAGATAAAGTGCTCCAGCCAATAAAGCCAAACCTATAGCAGTAAATACATATTTAATAATTGATATAATATTCATTTTTCTCTATTAAAAATTTGCATAAAAATAATTCTACTAAATATCACGTTTAGCCTATAAAAGTTTTTTTTTACTTAGGAAAAGACATTTTAAAACTCAATAATTTGTTTTAGCAAAAAGAAATCATAAAAAAACCTGACAACGAATTGTCAGGTTTAAAAATGTCCTAATTCAGGCAAAAACCAAATAACAAATTACCTAAAGTTGGCACATTGTTTTGAAATAAAATTTAGATTAAAAAATAAATAACCAAACTCAATTTTAACCCAGTAAAAAATTTTACTTCACTTAATTTTCATGAACTTTGTTATTAACTCTTGAAAATATATCTGATTCTAGTCATTTATAATAAGACCAGAAAAATGTCTTTTGTAAATATCTCTGCCAAAATATTTCCGGCAGAGATAAATCATTTCAAATTAATAAAGGCAATAAAATACTAAACACTAATTCAAAGTAATTTTACAATAGTTTCTTCAAGCTTGCATAAACCGCTAGTTCTACATCGGCATGATCCTTCGTATTACAATCTTCTACTAACTTTTTCAAATCATCAGCTTTTAAAGCCGATTTATTATCCAAAGCCAATAGCAATTCTTGTGAAGCATCATTTAGTTTTTTAGATAATGGCAATATAGGCTGTACCAATGGTGCATTATTGCTTAATTCTGTTAACCCTTTATGAACAGCAATCCATTTGGTAAAAAATGCTGCCACTTTAGTTTTATTATCTTCAGATTTATTGATTAAATATTGATTTACAGCTGCATCAAATGCAAGAGCATCTTTTGCGTCTGGTCCACAAGCATCTGCAAATAAGGTAAACGGAGAATACATTTGATACTCTGTTCCGCCTTTATTACGAGTATATCCTTTTAGCGGTTCGCTTACATTTGAAAACTCTTCCAATGATTTGATATCCTGATTATTTGCGATATTTCTTAAAATCACATCTTTGTTACGAATATGTGTAATGCCTAATTCTTCTAATCTAAAAGAAATCGTTTCTAAACGTTTGCGCATATTTTCTACGTCAACGATATCTTCTGCAGACCATAATCTTTCTGCAATTGCGGCTGTTCTCGGCCAGATTCTTGAATCTATTGTTGTTGGCGTAGCCAATTCTGTCCACATAGTAGCTTCGCCACCTAGAATTCTTGCTTTTTCATCACTTGTTAAATTAGCTCCTTTTGGCATCGGATCGTTTAAGTAATGACTTGCAATTGGATACATTAGATCGATATAATATCCGTTAGACAAAACGGTTTTGTATCCCTTTTTTACTGCTTCTACCAAAGATTGACCGGCTGGCATACCTTCGTTTGGACCTCTCCAAGAATGTACAATTGCTTCTTTTGATAAATCTTTAGTCAAAATTTCTTCCCAACCCATCAATTGTTTTCCGTGTTTCTTTAACATCGGAGCTAACTGCATTGTAAAATACGTTTGTAATTCGTGGTTGTTTTTTAAATTATGCTTCTTTTTGAATTCCTGAATTTTAGGATTCTCGTCCCAGTCTTTTCCTTCGTTTTCATCTCCTCCAATGTGGAAATATGCTCCCGGAAACAACGGACAAACCTCATCAAAAACTTCGCTTAAAAGCTGGTATGTTTTAGGATTTGAAGGATCTAATGTTGGAGAAAAAATTCCAGCATTTCTTTCAATTCCATAGGTAGCAATTGCTGTACCTTGAATATTTTTTTCGGATGTTCCCCCTGTCAGCGTAATCACTTTGCTTCCAATTTCTGGATAAGCTGTTAAGATTGCAGATCCGTGACCCGGAACATCTATTTCTGGAACAATTAAAATACCGCGCTCATCGGCATATTTTACGATATTTTTAATTTCCTCTTGTGTGTAATACATTCCATCTGAAGCTACTTGCGTAAACCTTGGATGTTTTTTCATTTCAATTCTCCAGCCTTGATCGTCAACCAAATGCCAGTGAAAAACATTCATTTTCATTGCAGCCAGTGCATCGATATTTCTTTTAACTACATCGATAGGCTGAAAATGTCTTGAAACATCCATCATTAAACCTCTCCATGTAAATCTTGGAAAATCTGAAATTTTTGAAACTGGAAAATAAAATGTTTTCGAATTGTTTTGAAGCATTTGAAGCAATGTCTCTAAACCATGCAAAGCTCCTAAATCGCTCGAAGCATTTAAAGTGATTTTGTTTGCAGCAATATCCAAATGATAGCTTTCATCTTCGTACAAACCAATTTTACCGCTTTTAGTACAATTAATTTGTAATTCTGCATTTGGAAATTCATTTAATTTGGTAATAAAACCTTGTTCAAAAAATATACCTGTTCTACCATCTAAACGGCGCAAAAAACGAGTTACTCCTCCAAAAATTCTAGCATTTGGATTACCAGTAATATTTACTTTAAAATTTTTACTTAAATTAAAATTACCTTCATTAATTACAACATTCTGAGGCCAAGGCATAAGATTCAGCTGCTCTTTCTGGACTTGAGCACCTGCCGATATACCTGCAAATAATAGTACAAATAAATATTTCATTTTTCTTTTTTTTGGTCGGATAGCTTTTAATGACTATCCTAAATTTATATTAAAAACAAAACTCAGAATGATTTCAGCTTTACCTCACTTTTGCTATGAGATCATTCTGAATTTTGCTATTTGATTCATTAAAAAACGAATCGGATTTTTTTAGTAATCAAAACGCTTAAAGGCCTCTATTGCTTCATATTCAGCCAAACCTAGTTCGTCGTATAAAATTGCTGTGTTTTTGTTTCGATCTTCTGCCCTAACCCAGAATTCACGAGAATCATTTCCTTGAAACATTACTCTATCTTTTTGAGACTGGTGATGTAAAATGGCATGACGTTTTAATAATACTTCTGAAGGACTTAACGGAACGGCCATGTCAATTTCATGAATATCCCATTCGTGCCAAGCTCCTCTGTAAAGCCACAACCAGCAATCATTCATGTACGGTTCTGGTTTAAGCTCTTTTAATGCCGCAAAAATGGCATTTAAACAAACCTCATGCGTTCCGTGCGGATCTGCAAGATCTCCAGCAGCAAAAACTTGATGTGGTTTTATTCTAGCAATAATGTTTTTTACGATAGCAATATCTTCTGGCCCTAACGGATTCTTTTTAACCTGTCCTGTTTCGTAAAAAGGAAGATCCAAAAAGTGCGTATTTTCATCTTTCAGTCCGATGTATCTTGTTGCTCCGTAAGATTCTCGTCTTCTAATCAATCCTTTTAATTTTCGAACTTCCAAAGAATCGATTTGATTTTCAGATTTGTTATTTAAAAACTCGATAACCGATTTGAAATTGATATCAGCTTGACCTTCTCCGATAAAATCACTGGCAACTTCTGCAAATTTTAAAGCTTCATCATCTGAAACTGCAATATTTCCCGAAGTTTGGTACACCACATGAACATCGTGTCCTTGCTTGATTAATTTTGAAAATGTTCCTCCCATAGAAATCACGTCATCGTCTGGGTGCGGACTAAAAAGAATAATTCTCTTTTTTGCCGGATTTGCCCTTTCTGGACGAAATGAATCATCTGTGTTTGGTTTTCCTCCTGGCCAACCAGTAATAGTATGCTGTAGAATATTAAACATATTGATGTTCATATCATAAGCAGAACCTTCCTGAGCCAAAAGATCAGACATTCCGTTATTATTATAATCACGGTCTGTCAGTTTTAAAATAGATTGTTTTGTTTTCTGACAAAGCCAGACAATTGCTTTACTTTTTAATTCGGGAGTCCACAGACATTCGCCAACTAACCAAGGCGTTTTAAAACGGGTTAATTCTGACGCTGCCGACTGATCTAAAACAAAAGTTGCATTTGGATGGTTCTGTAAAAAAGTAGCTGGAACTTCTGAACTGATATCTCCTTGAATAGTTCTTTTGATGATATCTGCTTTATTTTGTCCCCAAGCCATCAAAACAATACGCTTTGATCTCATAATGGTTGAAACTCCCATTGTTATGGCGCGTTTCGGCACATTATCTATACCATTAAAAGCAGATGAAGCATCGACTCTTGTGATATGATCTAAGGTAATAATTCTTGTTCCTGAATTGATGTGCGAACCAGGTTCGTTAAATCCAACGTGTCCTGTTCTACCAATTCCAAGCAATTGAAAATCAAGACCACCCGCATTTTTAATATTCATTTCATAATCAATACAGTATTGATTAATTTCATCAATTGCTACAGTACCATCAGGAATATTAATATTTTCAGGTTTGATATCAATATGATTAAAAAGATGCTGATGCATGAAATAATGATAGCTTTGATTGTTCTCTTTAGTCATCGGATAATATTCATCCAAATTAAAAGTGATTACATTGCTAAAACTAAGTCCTTCTTCTCTGTGCATTCTCACTAGTTCCTCATAAACTTTGATCGGAGAAGAACCTGTTGCCAGACCTAAAACACAAGGTTTATTTTTTTCTTGTTTAGATCTAATTAGCTGCGCAATTTCCTGTGCTACAATTACAGAAGCTTCAATAGAACTTTTAAAGATTTCGTTATGAATTTTCTCAAAACGAGTTTCTTCAAATTTTCCCGCGCTTTTATAACTGATATCAGGTTTTATTTCTAAAGCACTTTTCATTTCTTTTCTTTTTTGTAGTAATTACCATCATGGTTTTAAGATATGGTATAGACAGCTTTCGCCATCTATACCACACTACTAACCAAACTTAATATTCTTGTTTTTTCTTTTAGAAGTTCGGAGCATTAACATCCCACCAAGTTCTGGTGCCTCCGTTGTCAGGTCCGTTAAGTTTTGCAATACCTGTTTTAAGACCTTCTGGGTTTCCATCTTTTTCAGTAGAAACAAAGTTTATTCTTCTTACACCATATTCAGTCGTAATTGCACCAGCACTTTGGTTGTTAAGAATTGGCAATAATTTAGGATAACCAGTTCTGCGGTGTTCAGCCCAAGCTTCCATACCGTCAGGGAAATTAGCAATCCATTTTTGAGTAATGATTTTTTGCAGTTTCACTTCGTTACTTGCAGCATCATCCCAAGCAACAGTTACTTTATTTACAGCTAAACCACTATTGAACGGAGCAACTGGATCTACATAATCTTTAGCTGTTTTTACATTATTTGCAATATAGTCAGAAGCACCACCTACAGAAAGCTGTTCAAAAGAAGCCGTAATACCAGCTTTGTAGAATGTTGCAGCGTCACCACCCATATTCCAGCCTCTTAAAGCCCCTTCTGCTCTTAAGAAGTAAACCTCAGCTGCATTTAACCAAACAACTTGTTTGTCTTCGTCTATTATCTTACCAAAATTCGAAAAATTAATGTGTTTTGACTTATCACCAAGAATACCGCCAGTACGGATTCCTTTATATTCTCCAGGAAACTGTTCTGAAGTTTTAAAATAAACACTTATTCTAGGATCATTGTAACCTCCCATGATAGACTCCATATCTGCAGACATACGGCTATCATTATATTCGTAAGCAGCAACTCTAAGTGGGTGTTGTGAAACATCTTTATTTACAATAAAGCTGTCTGCATTTACTGTCATTACACCAAATTTTTGGCTAATTGCTTTTTCAGCTTCCGCTTTAGCTAATGTTGGATTAACTTTTACAATACGCATTGCTAATCTTAAACGTAAAGAGTTTGCATATCTAACCCATTTTGTATAGTCTCCCTTATAAGTCGAACGATCGATTTTTGTAAAAGAACTTGCTTCTCCTGCATCAATTCTTTTTGTTAATTCTGTAACAGCAAAATCTAAATCTTTAAACATTAAGCCATAAGCTTCTTCTTGAGAATCATATCCAATTGCTGCATCTGTAGTCCCTAATTTAGAATAAACTATTGGTCCCCATGAATCTGCAGCTTTATGTAAAGTCTGTACTTTTACTATTGTTGCCAAAGCATAAAACTCATCATATTTTCCTTTAGATGCAGCTTCAACTTTCAAGTAATTTGCCATTACTTGCGTGTAAATAGCTTCCCAACCCCAAAGGTTCCAGTTGTCAGCAAGCGCATAAGAAAGATTATTATTACCGTCAAAACCTGGTGCTGTAGTATATCCACCCCAAGTGTTACCCGATAAATCAATAGCTACCTGATACTTCCACCCTGGCACATTTACCATCACGTTGTCAAACATCGTAGTAAAAGGCCCTTTAATATGATTAAAGTCTTGCGTTAGTTCCTCTTGTGTAAAACCATCAGGATTACTATTAATCTCGTCAAAATTATCTGTACAACCAACTAAAGCCAAAAGACCAAGACAGATTAGTGATTTTTTTATATTATTTGTTTTCATGATGTTTTAATTAGAAAGTTACATTTAAATTAAGACCAATACTTCTTGTTGATGGTAAACCATAAATATCAACTCCTTGTAAGCCCTGACCTGTACTTAAAGCAATGTTTGGATCGAATGGTGCATCTTTATAAAAGAAGAATAAGTTTCTTGCGATTAATGATAAAGTTGCTGTATTAACAAATGGAATTGCTTTTTTGTTGAAAGTATATCCAAGCGAAACCTCTCTTAAACTTACGTTTGTTGCATCATATACATACTCGGCAGTAGCACCGTTAAGACCACCTACAGCTTCATAGTATTTCTGAGGATCCATTTTAGTTACTTTTGTACCATCAGGCATAACTGCATTTACAGCAACACCACCAGCATTTCTAGCATCTCCAGATCTTTTTGACACTCCATAAAAATCATTCATAGATTCTGTAATACTCATTACATCTCCTCCAAAACGTCCATCGATTAAGAAGTTAGCTGTAAAAGCACCAAATTTGAATGTGTTTGACCAGCCTAACATAAAATCAGGGTTTGCATTACCAACTTCATGGAAATCAGCTTCAACTGCTAAGTTTCCTTTGTCGTCTAAAACAATTTCTCCTTTATCATTTCTAACAATACCTTTTCCTTCAATCACACCAAATGGTCTTCCTTCGGTTAAAGAGTATCTGTAATTAATATTATTTACAGGAGTTAATGGAATTTTCCCTCCTAATTCTGCTGGAATTTCTTTTACTTTATTTCTATTGTGAGAATAATTTACCATAGTTTCCCATGAGAATTTTTGTCCCTCAATAATTTTACCGCTAACAACAAGCTCAAGTCCTTTATTTTCTATACTACCAGCATTTATCCCGTAAAAAGTATAACCGTAAGGGTTTGTTGCCGGAGCAGGAACTTGAATGTATTGATTTTTAGTTTCTGAGTTATAGTAAGAAATTTCGAAACCTAATCTATTGTTAAACATTCTCCATTCAGTACCAAATTCAAATTCTGATTTCAATTCAGGTTTCAATCCTTCTCCTGGTCTTGGACCTACTACAGGAGGAATAATATTACCACCTTGAATAGTCGATTTTGGAGAAGTTACAAAAGCAGAAACGTCATTACCCACTTGAGCATAAGTTCCTCTCACTTTTCCGAAGTTAATCCATTCTGGCATTGTTGCCATTTCACTAATAAGAGCAGTAACCCCTACAGATGGATAGAAATAAGATGAAGTATCAGTATTTACTAAAGTAGAAGACCAATCATTACGTCCTGTAACATCTAAGTATAACATGTTTTTATAACCAAAAGTTGCTGAAGCAAAAATTGATTGAACCTCTCTTGAAGAACCTGTAGCCTGAAGGCTTAAGTTATCTAAACCACTTGCACTTGCAAAATTCCCTAAAGTAAATAAGTTAGCATTTACAAGTCCGCCAACAATACCAGAATCCAACGTAGTCTGTTGATTTGCCAATGTGTTATTGATACTTGCTCCTACGATAGCATTAAAGCTAAAATCTTCGTTGAAATTAGTATTAATTTTAGCAATCAAATCTCCGTAACGTTGTGTGCTTAAATTAGCAACGTTTATATATCTACCGTTTATATTAGATAAAGAAGTATTGGTTGTAGCATAAATCTTTTTATCATAATCATTTTCAACTCTATTATAGCTATATCTTGCAGCAATGCTTAACCAATTGTTTGCTTTGTATTCTAAAGCTAAATTTCCGTTGAAGAAATTATCTTTATCAATAGATTTATTTCTGTTGATTAACCAATATGGATTCTGAACATAGATATCAGCATTTGGTGCGCTGTAGAAGTTTTGACCGTATAGGTTTCTAGAAGGAATAAATGTTTCGAAATTATCTTTGTAATAATTAAAGTCATTTCCTCTTTGGAACAAATAAACTCCAGTTAATGGGTTTGAGTAAAGTCCGTTTACAGGTCTGTTATTAATTGTTTGCGATGTATATTTTGCATCAGCAGAAACAGTTAATTTATTGTTGAAAAATTTACCTGTCTGGCGGATTCCAAAGTTGTTTTTCTTTAAGCCGTTACCTTCAATAACTCCTGAAGCTGTAGTATTAGCGTAAGATATACTAGTTGAAGAAACATCAGATCCAGTTGTAAAAGCTGCAGAAGTAATTTGAGTAACTCCTGTACCAAAGAAGTCTTTTACAAAATCATTTGAAGATACTTTTCCTCCCCAAGATTTTTGTGCCCCAGCTGTACCATATTCATACTGAAATTCTGGTAATGAATGAACAGATTCAAAAGTAGTAACAGAAGAAACAGCTAAATTTCCTGTGTTTTCTTTAACTTTTTTAGAAGACAATAAAATAACCCCATTTGCTCCTTGTGATCCGTATAATACAGAAGCCGCAGCACCTTTAAGCACAGTCATTCCTTCGTAATCGTCTGGATTAATCAAAGAAATAACATCTCCTCCGTCACGGTTACCTCCAGCAGTACTACCAAATGAATCATTTGACGCATTTGTATTACCCTGCTGATTCGAAGTACCATTATACATAGGAATACCATCAATAACGTAAAGTGGCTGGCTATTCATGATAGAAGAGTTACCACGAATTACAACTTTTGTAGATCCACCAGTACCTCCAGCACTTTTTGTTACAGCAACACCTGCAATTTTACCTGCAATAGTATTAATAACGTTGGCATCTTTTACACGTGTTAACTCTTCACCTTTAAGCTCTTGAGCAGCGTATGTTAAAGATTTTCTTGTTTTCTTAACACCTAAAGAAGTTACAACAACCTCGTTCAAAGCATTTGATGCAGCTGCAACCATTTTCACATTAATTGTAGCAGCATCTCCTACAACTATTGTTTGAGTTTCTAGGCCTACATAAGTAAAAACCAAACTCTGACCTTTTTGAACTTCAATAGCATACAATCCGTCAAAATCGGTAGTTGTTCCTTTTTGACCTCCTTGTACAGAAACAGAAGCTCCTGGTAATGGCATACCGTCAGAATCTGTAATCACACCCTTGACATTTTTTACTTGTGCAAGCGAAACTTGCGCCGTAAAAACAATCATAAAGATTAAGAAAATTTTTTTCATGTTTATTTTATTTTGTTAGTTATGAAGTAAAATTATTCTTAAGGCATTGTTAAAAAAAATAAATTAAACCAACGACAACAAAATTTAAACCAACGACATAAATCATTCAATAATACGCTTTACGAAAACGTTCTACTTGAAAAATTAAGCACTAATATCCTTTTTTGGCAAAATTTTATTCAAAAAAATTGCCTCTTTGCAGTTAATTGTTTAAAGTTGTACAATATTTCAATATTGTTAAGAAAAACTAAATTTATCTAATAAACCAAACAGTTGAAAGAAATAAGAAAAGTTAAATTTGATATTAAACTGCAAAATCATGTTTGGTTCTGGGGTGTTTATTTTACTTTAAACTTCTTAAGATGGGGTGCTTACTTTAATGATTATCCTTATTCTTTCAAATCAAACTTAATCGAATTCTCATTGGTTATTCCTTTGGTGTATTTAAATTTATTTGTTTTAGTCCCAAAATATGTATTGAAGCAAAAATATATTATGTATACATTTTTATTGCTTCTCAGCCTATTTGCGATTTATTTGGCTAAAACTGCCCTCACCTATTATATAATATCCGAAAATATCTGGCCAGAAGCCAATAGAGAATATCATCCTTTTGAAATCAATCATATTGTGGCTGTTTGCATTGGAGAATTGTATGTTCTCGCAATGGCATCATCTGTTTACCTTACCTTGACATGGTTAAGAGAGCGAGAAAGAAATAGATCCTTAAGAGAAAATCAGTTTAAAATAAAACTAAAGTATCTCGAGAATCAGATTCAGCCACACTTTTTCTTTAACACATTAAACAATCTCTACGCTTTATCATTAGAGTCTTCAAAGAAAGTTCCAGATGTAATTATCAAACTTTCTAATTTGATGGAGTATGTTCTATACGATGTGAAAGGAACCAAGTTTGTTCCGCTTATAAAAGAAATAGATTATATCCAGAATTATATTGAAATTGAAAAATTGCGTTTTGAAAATGTAGAAGTAACAATAAATCTAGAGTCAAACATTGATGATGTTGTCGTTCCTCCGCTTATTTTTATTTCATTAGTAGAAAATGCCTTCAAACATGGCGGATTAAACAATAAAAATCTAAAAATAAAGATCAATTGCAGAGTTATCGACAATAAAACGCTCGATTTTGAAATCTTAAATAATTTTGTAATTTCACAAAATCATAATCCAAAACGAGGAATCGGTTTAGTTAATACAAAAAAGAGGTTAAAGTTAATTTACAGAAACAATTTCAGCCTTAAACATACCACTAAACTAAATTTCTACATAATCCGATTGCAAATACCTACCCAGAATGAAGATTAAATGCGTGTTAATTGATGATGAGCCTTTAGCTATCAAAGTCCTGCAAAATTATTTTACCAATTTTACAGATTTTGAAGTTGTCGCGACATTCAATAACTCTTTAGAGGCGCTCGATTTTATAAACAGTACTCCTGTCGATGCCGTCTTTTTAGATATAAACATGCCTATGATGACTGGCTTTGAACTTATTAGTCTCATCGAAAATAAAACCAAAGTTATTATTACTACTGCTTTTAGAGAATTTGCTGCCGAAAGTTATGATTTGGATGTACTGGATTATCTCGTTAAACCAATTCCACTTCCAAGATTTATAAAATGTATCAATAAAATTACAACCGAATACAATCTTAAAAACAATATTAAGGTTGAAACCTCAAAAGGTGATTCTCATATTTTTATTAAAGTCGATAAAAAAATGATGAAAATTAATATTGAAGAAATTTTATTTGTTGAAGGAATGAAAGAATATATAAAAGTTGTCACGCCTGACAAAACTTATATTACTCATAAATCTCTTACATCATTATCTGAAGAATTACCAGCAGATCGTTTCCTTAGAATCCACAAATCTTATGTAATTGCGCTAAATAAGGTAAAATCTATAGAAGGAAACCGCGTTCAAATTCAATCTTACAACATTCCGATAGGCAGAAACTACAGTAAAGAAGTTAAAAATAAGATATTGGAATAAATATAATTACGAATTACATTTTCTAAGTAGGTTAAAATTAACACTTTGTTGAAAAAACATAGTCGTTGGTTTAAATTTAACATTATTTATACCTTTTTATTTTTTTTTGATAATCCTAACAAATATATTTACGGTCTTCAAAAAACAATAAAATAAAAAATTAACCTTATTATTATGAGTTCAGAAAATGTGCAAACCAAATGGGGGCAATTTATCTCTTTGATAATCGTCTTCTTCTTTTGGGGTTTTGTTGGTTCAGCCAATGACATCCTGATTCCAGTATTCAAAAAAGTATTTACGTTATCGCAAGTACAATCTCAATTAGTAGCATGGGCTTTCTATGCAGCTTATTTTGTTGGATCAATCATATTCTTTATCGTTTCGTTAAAAGTAGACGTTTTACAAAAATACGGCTACAAAAGAACCTTATCTGCAGGATTAGTTCTATCTGCTATTGGTTCATTTTTATTCGTTCCTGCTGCTACCACTCAAAGCTTCCCTTTCTTCTTAACAGCTTTATTTACAGTAGGACTAGGATTTTCAATCCAACAAATTGTAGCAAACCCTTTAGCTATTAAAATGGGAAGTCCAGAAACTGGAGCACACCGTTTAACTCTTGCTGGCGGAATCAACTCTTTCGGAACAACAATCGGAGCTATTTTACTAGGAATTGCTTTATTTGGAATGGGAGACAACAAAAAAACAGCTCTTTCATTAGAAGATATTAAATTGCCTTTCATCATTTTAGGTCTTGCTTTTATTGCTGTTGCCGTATTTATGAATTTTTCTAAAATCGAAGATCCAGTAAAAGAGGAAGAAGCAATCATAAAAGACAAACACAGTAAATTCAACATTCTTGACTATCCGCAATTATACTTGGGTATGTTAGGAATTTTTATTTATGTTGGAACTGAGGTTACTATCATCAGTAATCTACCAGCATTATTACACACTCACGAATTCGGAAACGTTCTAGAAGATGCTGTTGCACCATTTATTGCGCTTTATTGGGGAAGTTTAATGATCGGTCGTTGGAATGGTGGAGCGAACGTATTTAACACTTCAAACTTAGTAAATACGGCGCTTAAATTTATCGTTCCTGCTGCTGCATTTGGAGTAATCATAGGAGCAAATATCTTTGCCGCACACGACGTTTCTTCATTCTACATCTACCCAATCTGGATTTTATTATTTATCGCCGTAAGTTTTGTTGGTGGTAAAAACGCTGGAAAAACATTAATGCTTTTCGGAATTTCAGGATTAACCATGATGGTATTAGGATTAGCTTGGCCAGATCCTTCAATAGCTAAATTCTTCTTTATTTCTGGAGGATTGTTCTTATCTATTATGTGGCCTTCAATCTTCGATTTAGCCATTGCTGGATTAGGAAAAAATACAGGAAAAGCGTCCTCTTTCTTGATCATGATGATTCTTGGTGGTGGAGTAATTCCATTATTGCAAGGAAGTATCTGTGATTTAGATGCAACAAATCCAAACGGAATTTTAGGCATCACTTACACACACTTCTCATATATTGTGCCACTTCTAGGCTTTGCTTATTTAGGATTCTATGGTTTCTATTGTCCTAAAATTTTAAAAAGACAAGGAATCAGCCACATCGAAAGTGCTGGTGGAGGACACTAAAAAATAAAAAACATCAATAAAAAAATCCAAATTCCAATTTTAAAACGGAATTTGGATTTTTTTTTATTTCCAAAGAAGAGAAACCTCAGAACCTCAGTATCTCAGCCCATTAGCCCCTTTACTTCGCATTAATAATATTCTCAAGATTCTTCTTGAAAATTGCCTTATTTTGCGCCGTTAAAGAATAAACAACATCTTTATCAGCATGAACAATTACTTTGTCTATATTGGCATTTAAAAGCGCTTGGGGATCTTTAATTTTCAACGTGCAGGCTCCGTCAAAAAAACCATCATCTTCTATGGTTTTTCTCGCCTCAATAATTGTCCCATCACTTAAAACTGCCGAAATAGTCATTTGACTATTTAATGTTTTCGAATAAAAACCATCCATTACCAGCAAAAGACGATAAGAATTTTTTAATTCTGGCCCTTTAAATTCGTACCTCGTAATATTATACCGAAGACCTTTTGCGAGAGTTTGAAATTTAACCGAACAATCTAATTCATAAGTAGCAACATCACCCGCTTCATTTACAGAAGTAATTACTTTAGCGGCTTGGGCGTTTATAGAAAAACTCGCTGCAAAAAAAGACAATATAAGCACTATAACTTTCATATCTAATGGTTTAAGATTCAATATAAAAGTAAAAAAAATCGTCTCTTCTCGTTAGAAAAAAGACGATTTTAATTTTATAAGTATCTAAGGACTATTTATTTCCTTTTTCGAAGTCAGCTACAAACTGAGCTAAACCGATATCTGTTAATGGGTGTTTCAATAAACCATAAATTGCAGAAAGTGGCCCTGTCATAACATCTGCACCAATTTTAGCACAGTTTACAATATGCATTGTATGACGTACAGAAGCCGCTAAAATTTGAGTTTCATAACCATAGTTATCATAAACTTCTCTAATTTCCTGAACCAAGTTCAATCCATCAGTAGAAACATCATCTAAACGGCCTACAAACGGAGAAACATAAGTTGCTCCAGCTTTAGCTGCCAAAAGCGCTTGTCCTACAGAGAAAACAAGAGTTACGTTAGTTTTAATTCCTTTATCAGAAAAATATTTAGCTGCCATAACACCTTCCTTAGTCATAGGAAGTTTTACAACGATTTGCTCATGCAATTCAGCAAGCTCCTCACCCTCTTTAACCATACCTTCAAAGTCAAGAGCATTAACTTCAGCACTTACATCACCTTCAACAAGATTGCAAATATCAACATAATGCTTAAGGATATTGTTTTTTCCAGTGATTCCTTCTTTTGCCATTAATGACGGATTAGTTGTTACACCATCCAAAACACCTAAAGCTTGTGCTTCTTTAATTTGAGCTAAATTAGCTGTGTCAATAAAAAATTTCATAATTTATATTATTTAAATTGTGTTGATTTATTCTGGGCGTGCCCCAAGGGTCGGGCTTTCGGCTAAATCTTTTGTTCCGTTTCTCTTCACAAAAGGATACCGCCTCTATCCCTCACGCAAACGCAGCTGCAAAATTACGAAATCAATACCAATAACAATTTCAAAAATCAAATCAATTTGTGATTTAAATCTAAAAACAAGCAATTAATTGCGATTTATAACTTATAATGATTCATAAGCATCTTCTCGTACATTTTATCTGGAAGCGCACGTTTCAATACAATCGAAAACTTCTGCATAAAAGCGCCCACTTTATAATGCACATTTGGTTTTTTAGTCTGAATGATTTTATAAACTGCTTCTGCCATTTCGTTAGGATTGCTTCCTGCATCAACATGATCATTCATAGTTGCCAGAACATCTCCGTACACCTTTTCATAAGCCGAATCTTTAATAACTGGTGCATGATAGCGTCCAGCTGCAATATTGGTTGCAAAATCTCCAGGCGCAACATTGGTAATTTCAATTCCAAAAGACTTCACTTCCATTCTCAAAGCCTCAGTAATCAATTCTAAAGCTCCTTTTGAAGCCGAATAAACACTTCTATACGGCAATCCCATATAACCAGCAATCGAAGTTATATTGATGATAAGTCCCGAATTCTGTTTGCGCATTTGAGGAAGCGCAGCTTTCATAACTTCAATCGGCCCAAAAAAGTTCGTTTCAAAATTATTTCTAATTTCTTCGGTCGGAATTTCTTCTAGAGGTCCTGTAATTCCAACTCCAGCGTTATTTATTACAATATCTAATCTTCCAGAAGTTTCAATAATTTTGTTTACTGCGTTTTTAATAGAATCAACATTTCGGACATCTAAAGCTACTAAAGGAAAAACTGAATTTAAAACTTTCTCAGGATTTCTGCTTGTTCCGTATACAACAAAACCTTTTTGATGTAAAAACTCACCAATTGATTTTCCAATTCCTGATGATCCTCCGGTAATTAAAACGACTTTGCTCATTTTGCAGTTAGATGTTAAATGTTATAAGTTAAATGCTATTTATCCTTAAAAGAGAACTTTAATGCAATTTGAGAAAAACTTCTAACTTTTCACATATAACTTCTAACTTTGGATAGGGTCAAAAATAAAAAAATCCTCCTGAAAGGAAGATTGCAAACTAATTAAATTCTAAAAAAAGTGGCAAGCGACCTACATCGCACCGCTCAACCACGTACCCTTGCTATGTTCCCATCCTGGGGGAGTCTGCAGGAGCTGGTCGTGTAGGACTTGCCGGTGCAAATATACAATCTTTTTATATTTTTGCAAGAGCTTTGTTGCTATAAAAATAACATCGTATATTGGCTTATTGAAATTTTAAACTATGAAAAAATATAACTTCCTAGCTGTCATTTTATTAGGAATCACATTAATTGGATGTGGAGACACAAAAAAAGGTGAAAATTCTTTGTTTACTATCGACGATTCTGCTTTTCCAGCTCATTTTACGCAAAAAGAAGTGCTTAATATTGGAATTTTAAACCCAAATTCGAAAGAAATCGACAGCGTTGCTTACTTCATAAATGACCAAAGAGTTGGAGGTACAAAAGGCAAAGAAAATTTTAGATTTGAATTAATAGATCAAAAATTAGGTTATCAATACCTAAAAGCTACTGTTTATTTTGGTGGAGATTCTTCTGATGCTACTAAAAGAATTGAAGTTGTTTCTGACGTTGAACCAAAACTTTTAAATTATAAAATCGTAAATACTTTTGCACATGACTCTTTAGCTTTTACTGAAGGTTTAGAATTTCATGACGGAAAACTTTTTGAAAGTACAGGGCAAAAAGAAGATTCATACTTCAGGGAAGTAGATTATAAAACGGGAAAAGTAATCAAACAAGTTGATCTTCCGAAAGAATATTTTGGGGAAGGAATCACCTTCTTCAATGGAAAATTATATCAGCTTTCTTGGCAGGAAAAAACTGGTTTTATTTATGATGCTAAAACTTTTAAACTGGAAAAAACATTCAAATACGATAAAGATATTGAAGGTTGGGGAATGACGCATGATGACAAATACATTTATCATTCTGATGGAACAGAGAAAATTTGGAAAATGGATCCTGCTAATCAAAAGCTAATTGATTACATCAATGTTTATTCTGGCAGTTCAAAAATTAAAGCATTAAATGAATTAGAATTAATCAATGGAAAATTTTATGCTAATGTTTGGCAAAAAGACGCCATTGCCGTTGTGGACCCAAAATCTGGTGCAGTTGAAGGAATTATCAATTTATCTGGACTACGCAAATTTGTAAAAAGCAAAAATGCTGAAGTTTTAAACGGTATAGCTTACAACCCTGCTACGAAAACCATTTTTGTTACAGGTAAATATTGGGATAAAATATTCGAAATAACAGTTTCTGAATAATCTTTAGAGAAAAACAATTTTACGAATTTCACAAGTTTTCACATATTAATCCGTGAAAATTTGTGAAATTTGTGTTTTATAACAATATCTATAATGACAACATTAATCATAAATATACAAGAGCTATTACAGGTTCGCGAAACTTCAATTGCTAAAGTGTCAGGTTCTGAGATGGCTAAGCTTCCAACTATTAAAAATGCTTTTTTAATACTAAAAGACAATCTGATTGAAGATTTCGGCTCAATGGACAATCTTCCAAAAATAAATGCCGACAAAACAATTGATGCAACTGGAAAAGTTGTGCTTCCGTCTTGGTGTGATAGCCATACACACATTGTATACGCAGGAAATCGCGAACAAGAATTTGTAGATAGAATCAACGGGCTTTCTTATAAAGAAATTGCTAATCGTGGCGGTGGAATTCTTAATTCGGCTAAAAAACTAAATGAAACCTCAGAAGAAGAAATTTACGAACAATCTAAAATTCGTTTAGAAGAAGTAATGCATTTAGGAACTGGCGCAGTAGAAATAAAATCTGGCTATGGATTAACTGTTGACGGAGAATTAAAAATGCTTCGAGTTATAAAAAAACTGGCAGAAAATTACCCAATTGCCATAAAAGCTACCTTTCTAGGCGCACATGCGTTTCCTACTCACTACAAAGACGACAAAGCAGGATATATTGATGAAATAATCAATGAAATGCTTCCTGAAATTTCAAAAAATAATCTTGCTGATTATGTAGATGCTTTCTGCGAAAGTGGCTACTTTTCTGTAGAAGAAACCGAAAAAATAATGGAAGCAGGTTTAGCTTTTGGCTTAAAACCAAAAATCCATGTCAACCAATTTAATTCTATTGGCGGAATACAGGCTGGAATTAAATTTAACGCCCTTTCTGTAGATCATTTAGAAATAATGAACCCAGAAGATATTGAAGCATTAAAAGGAACTGAAACAATGCCTGTTGCATTACCTTCGTGTTCTTATTTTCTAAGTATTCCATATACTCCTGCCCGCGAAATGATAAAAGCTGGTTTACCGATAGCATTAGCAACAGATTTCAACCCTGGCTCTACTCCATCAGGAAATATGAATTTTGTAGTTGCAACGGCGTGTATTAAAATGAAAATGACTCCAGAAGAAGCAATTAATGCCGCAACAATAAACGGAGCATACGCAATGGGACTTTCAGAAACTCACGGAAGCATTACAAAAGGCAAAAAAGCCAATTTAATCTTGACAAAACCGATTTCATCTTACTACCAAATTCCTTACGCATTTGGAAGCAATCTTATTGAATCTGTTTTTGTTGAAGGTAAAATTTTAGAATAATCATTTCAACGATTTAAGTACAGCCCGTGGTTTCAACCACGGGAAACGTATTGTTTTTCAAACAATAAAACCATTCAATCTCATTCATAAAAAAAAAGGCCTGTGAAAATCACAGACCTTTAATATCTAAGTGGTATTTTATCCCTTTGGCAAATTATCTTAAACTGAAACTAGTTTTAGAAACTAATTCATCATTATCAAAAACATTGATGAAGTAAGTTCCTTTTGCGAAATCTTTTCCTGGAAGGTCTTCACTAACTTGTACAGTTTTGTTTTCATATTTCACTGTAGTTTTGAAGCTGTAAGTTAATGTATTATCTCCAAAGCTTTCTGTTTTCTTTTCGCCTAAAACATTGTTTTTAGCATCGATAACTTGAACATAATACGTTTTGTCTCCAGATTTTGCAATTTGATTTTCAGCAATTGTAAAACTAACTTTCAAAATATCAGCGCGGCTTGCTTTATCTGTTTCGATTTGTTTACCAGAGCTTTTCAATTTGTAAGCTGAAGTTTTTGTATTTAATACAGATAATTTAGAACCTTTTTCTACAGTTTTAGCTAGTTCTTCGTTTTGACCAACTAATACTTCGTTATATTTCTTAGATTCTCCTAAAACTACAATAGTACTATCTCTTTGAGTAGTTAAAACACCATTTTGTTTTTTCAACTCATCGTTTTCAGCAACTAAAGTTTTCATTTTGCTCTGCATTGCCTGAACTTGAGATCTGTATTTAGAAACATCTCCTTTAGACTTGTTCAAATCATCCATTAAAGCCACTACTTTATCTCTTTCTTGGATTAATTCGTCAGACATAGAAGTGTTTTCAGCAATTGCAGCATCATAAGTCGCTTTTAACTCCTGTAAATCTTTCATTACAGATTCTTTCTCAGTCAAAGTTGTTGTAAGCTCTGTTTTAACTACCTCTGTATCAGAAGATAATTTAAAAATATACACTAAACTACCGATTAGTAGGACTGCTAAAACTGCGATTACCGCCTTTAGACTTGAATTGTTGTTCTTTGGGTTTTCCATATTTAAATAATTTTCTTTAATAACAAATTTAAGAATTAATATAAGGTAATAACGTAAGTTTCTACAATTATATTATTTTTGGAAAATAAATTTTTTTCATGGAAAAATTAATCCCTTTCACTATAAATGATTTGGCAAAAGTCACAAATCATAGAAGTGGTGAAATAAAGTTCGGAGAAAAGATGATTGTCATTCCGCCAGGAGTTGACAAAGTTAATTTTCTTAAAGAAAGCGAAGCTAAATATGTGCTTTTAGGAATTCCAGAAGATATTGGTGTGCGTGCCAATTACGGAAGACCTGGAGCTGCTTCGGCATGGCAGTCTGCTATAAAAAGTATTGCCAATATTCAGCATAATAGATTTTGCAAAGGCAGTAACATTATTGTCTTAGGTCAAATTAATGTTTCTCAAGAAATGCGCGATGTCGAAAATCTTGATTTTAACGACATTGATGATCGCTCAAAATTAAGCCAGCTGGTTGAAAAAATAGACAAAGAAGTATCTCATATTATTTTTACAATAATTAAAGCGGGAAAAACACCCATAATTATTGGTGGAGGCCATAATAATGCTTACGGAAATATTAAAGGTGCCGCTCTTGCGAAAGGGAAACCTGTAAACGCCGTAAATTTTGACGCACATTCTGATTTCAGGATTTTAGAAGGCCGTCATAGCGGAAATGGCTTTTCGTATGCTTATGAAGAAGGTTTTTTAAAGAAATATTTCATTTTTGGACTTCACGAAAACTACACTTCAAAAAGCGTTTTAGATATTATAAAAAAACTGGAAGATCGTGTTCGCTATAATACCTACGATAGCGTTAATATTAGAAAAGAAAAAGATTTTAATCGCGAAATGATTACAGCTTTGGATTTTATTAAAAATGATGCTTTTGGAATCGAAGTTGACCTTGATGCAATTCCGAATATTGCCAGCAGTGCCATGACGATAAGCGGATTTTCGGTTGAAGAGCTAAGACAGTTTGTTTCTTTCTTTGGTGAACATAAAAACGCAGCTTATTTGCATATTTGCGAAGGCGCGCCAGATTTAGACAATTCTCCGAACAATAACTTAATCGGCAAATTAATTGGTTATTTAGTAACCGATTTTGTCAAAGCAAACATCGAAAAAGACTGATTTAAAAAAGCCAATTGCGAGTATAACAAATTGGTTTTTGCCAAATAAAAGCCAATTCAAACAAACGATTGACTGAATAAACCTATCTTTGCACGGCATTTTAGACTTAAAACTAAAATAGTTAATCACCAAGATATGTTATTCGAAGATCTATCACTTTCAAAAAGTATACAAAAAGCCGTATTTGAAGAAGGCTATCTAAATCCGACCCCAATTCAAGAAAAAGCAATTCCGATTGTTTTAGAAGGTCGCGATTTAATTGGCTGTGCGCAAACAGGAACAGGAAAAACGGCAGCATTTGCTATTCCAATCATACACCAATTGCACCGAATTGTTGGCTCGTCAAAAAAAGCCAAAGTTATTCGTGCGCTTGTAGTTACACCTACTCGTGAATTGGCGGTACAAATTGGGCAAAGCTTTGACACTTACGCAAAATATACCAATTTAACACAGCTGACTATTTTTGGAGGAGTTTCTCAGAATCCCCAAGTAGATGCTTTAAAAAACGGAGTCGATGTTTTAATTGCCACTCCGGGACGTTTGCTTGACCTTCACAAACAAGGTTTTCTTGATCTAAACCATCTGCACACTTTAGTGCTTGATGAAGCCGATCAGATGTTGGATATGGGTTTTATAAACGACGTAAAAAAAATCGTAAAGCTTACCCCTAAAAATAGACAAACTTTACTTTTCTCTGCAACAATGCCAATCGCAATTCGCGAACTGGCAGAAATGTTCCTTCAAGATCCAGCGCAAGTAGAAGTTTCTCCCGTTTCATCTACTGCCGAAAATGTAGAGCAGCGTGTTTATTTTGTTGATAAAACAGAAAAAAGAAACTTGCTATATACTTTAATTAAAGAAGAAAATTTATCAAACGTGCTTGTTTTTTCTAGAACAAAACACGGTGCAGACAATGTTGTAAAAGCACTTCGCAAAAAAGATATTCCTGCAGAAGCAATTCACGGAGACAAATCACAAAATGCAAGACAAAGAGTTCTAGACGCTTTTAAAAATAAAGAAGTTGGTGTTCTAGTTGCAACTGATATTGCGGCAAGAGGAATTGACATCGAGCAATTACCTTATGTAATCAATTTTGATTTGCCGAATATTCCAGAAACTTATGTTCACCGCATTGGTCGTACAGGTCGTGCTGGAAACGGCGGAATTGCAATTTCTTTCTGCGGAAAAGACGAACTTCCATATTGGAAAGACATTCAGAAATTAATCAAGGTTGATGTAAAAACAATTGCAGATCATCCGTATCAATGGCATTCTGGAAGTCCGGAAGCTGGAGAAAAGCCTAAAAGCTCAAACAGAAGCGGCGGTGCTCATAAATCTAGAAAATCAACAAACGCTAAGAAAAACAAAAAACGCTGGTATTAAACAGCGTTTTTTTCTTTTATAAGGAAATTGATTATTTTAAATAATTTAACCGGCTCAAAAGGTTTAATAATTATATCATTCATTCCAGATGAAATCGCTTCATCTGTAATTTCATCTTTATCAAAAGCGGTCAAGGCTACAATTGGAGTCTCTATACCTTGAAGACGTATTCGTTTGGTAGTTTCAAATCCGTTCATTAAAGGCATATTAATATCCATTAAAATCAGATCAAACGCTTCTTCTTCTAAAATTTTAAGTGCAGCAAAACCGTCATCTACAACCTTGCAAGAATAATTATTCTTTTCAATAATTTTCTTCGTCACAAGCTGATTGATAAGATTATCCTCGACAACTAAAATTTTATAAATTTCGCTTGAAGTCAGATCAACTTCTATTTCATTAATAATACTTTTAGTTTTCGCTAAATCATGTTCAAAAGCAATTGTAAACGAAAACGCAGTTCCTTTTCCGAGATCACTATCCAATGTAATGGTACTTCCAAAAAGCCCTAACAATCTTTTTACAATACTAAGCCCTAAACCTGTCCCTTGATAATCTTCGTCTCTTCTGCCAACTTGAACAAACTTCTCAAAAATTTTATTCTGATCTGCAATCGCAATCCCAATACCGTTATCTTTAATTAAGAAATCTAAATAATACAGCTTCCCTTCTACTTTATTCAGCTTTACATTAATTTCAACTTGTCCATCTTTAGTAAATTTTAATGCATTACTTACCAAGTTCATTAATATTTGGGCAAGACGCAGTTTATCTCCTATTAAATACTCAGGAATATCTGAGTCTATATTGGTAGAAATTCTATTATTATTTTTTTGGGAAAGAAAAGAAAGCGAGTTTTTAATTACTGTAATTTCATCAGAAATATTAAAAGTCAAGTTTTCGAGAACAATTTTATTTTCTTCAATTTTATTAATCTGCAGAATATCATTCACCAAGGATAACAAATATCTAGCAGAAAATTTAAGAGAACTTAAATGCTGACTTCTTGAAATTTCTTTATGCTCTTCGAGCAACATATTAGTTATTCCGACCACACCATAAAGCGGAGTACGCAATTCGTGGCTTATAGTCGATATAAACTGCGTTTTAAGTAAAGAGGCTTCTTCTGCAATTTCTTTCGCTTTAAGAAGCTCTAAATTGTGTTTTTTCTTGTATCGAATGTTCTTTATTAGCGTAATAATCAAAATTAAAAGAATCAGTGAAATCAAAACAAAGAGAATCACAATAATTTTTGATTTCCTTAAACTTTGAGATTGCTCTACTTTTTCTCCCTCAACTTTATCAATCTGTCTTTTATATTCGTCCAATTCTAGACTTAAACCAGCTTGAGATGCCTTTTTTATTTTCTTAACATCGTATAGATTATTTGAAATATCATAATGTTTAACAAGTGCATCATAAGCTTCTTTATGTCTGTTGGTTTTATTTAAAAAATGTGAATATTCTAAATAAGCACGTGACAGATCTATTTTTTCCTGACATTTTTTACCTGATTCAATAGCACTCAAAAAATAAGCATTGGCTTCCTTATTATCATTTTTATAGCTGGCGTAAATACCATTCAACATAGCAACAATAACCTCTGTCGATTCGTCATTGTACTTTATTTTAGTACTATTTACATACTTTAAAAATAGATATCCCTGATTGTAATTTCCAATATCAAAATAAGCCCATGCAATATTTACGTTTGTAAAATAAACCTCTTTTAAATCATTTATTTTCAAAGCGTAAGCTACTGCTTTTTTATAACTCCGAATTCCCTCATCAAATTGTTCTTTTCCAAAACAATACATGTTCCCTAAATTATTATAAAGGTTACATTTTAAAGAATCGTTAGTAGTTTTATTAGCATAATACAAACCTTTTTTATAGAAAAAAATGGCTTTATCATACTCTTCCAATTCGTTATAATTGGCAGCTATAATATTATACGAGCGAGCCGTAAGGCAATAATCTTTTATTGCTGTTGCAGCATTAAGGGCAACTCTGGAATAAATGAGTGATTTTTCGAAATTGGATTCTCTAAAATTTAAAAGCGCTTTCTTTACATTGTTCTCAATTTTAGGATCGAGGTTACAATTAGATTGCGCGATTGCTGAATTGGCAAGGCAATTCAGAACCAATAGAAAAAGTAAAAAAATCCGTTTGTGGGGCATTAATCGGCTAATTTGATCAAATATACACTTTAAAATAAAAAAAAGCTGCATTTCATAAAAAAATACAGCTTTTCAAATATTATTTCAATAACTAAGATAAAAAATTAAAATCTCAGTACTATTTTTATTCTTTACTTTCCTCCCATTGTCCTACAACAGAAGTCGCTAATGCATTTCCTAATACATTAGTAGCACTTCTAAACATATCGCAGAAGTGGTCAATTGGAAGAATTAACGCAATACCCTCAATCGGAATATCAAACATACCACAGGTTGCAGCCACTACAACCAAACTTGCTCTTGGCACGCCTGCAATACCTTTACTAGTAAGCATTAAAACTAAAAGCATTGCCATTTGCGTTCCTAAATCTAAATGTACATTGTAGAATTGAGCAATAAAAATACTCGCAAAAGTCATATACATCATACTTCCGTCAAGGTTAAATGAATATCCAAGTGGCAACATGAAAGAAACGATTTTATCTTTTACTCCAAAAGCTTCTAATTCTTCTGTCAATTTAGGAAATACGGCCTCGCTACTTGTTGTTCCAAAAGCAATAGCCAAAGGTCCAGTAATACGTCTTAACAATTCAGTCATTCTTCCTTTAAGGAAAATATATCCAATGGCAATTAAAATAACCCATAAAGTACTGATACCAATTAAAAACGAACCGAAAAATTTAAAGTAAGTAATTACCAATTCTTCTGCATCTCTTATCGCAAACACACCTGCAATTGCTCCAAAAACTCCAATTGGCGCAAATTTCATTACATAGTTTACCATTTTTAAAACGATGTGCGACAATTTATCGAAAGCACTAATTATTGGCTTTACAGTAGGCCCTAAAGAAGCCGCTGCCAATCCGAAGAAAATCGAGAAAACCACAATTTGCAGAATCTCATTCGTTGCCATTGCTTCAACGATACTTTTTGGTACGATATGTTCAACAAAATTATCAAAAGACAAGTTTTGTGTTTTACCAGTAACTTCAGAAGCTGCTGCCATATCAACGTGATCCAGTTTTAGACCAACACCTGGCTGTAAAACATTTACGTAAAACAATCCTATTAGAAGAGAAATAAATGAAGCTGTAAAAAACCACCCAATAGCTTTCCCTCCAATTCTTCCAACAGTTTTAATATCACCTAATTTCGCGATTCCAACCACTAAAGTTGTAAAAACCAATGGGGAAATAATCATTTGCACCAAACGAATAAAGATGGTGGCCAGCATTTTTATTTTACTGCTAAATGCCTGCGCCGCTTCGGGTGAAATGGTATTATGCAATATAATTCCTAAGATGGCTCCAAGAACCATTGCAATTATAATCTGCCCTGTTAATCCCGAAAAAAATGATTGTTTTTTAGTTTCTGTAACTTCTTGCATTAAATTATTTTTTAATTATTAAAATATAAGACCCTCACTGTCTTACCTTTTATTAATATGTTTTGTTGATTAAATAAAAATCTGCCAAAACAATTGCGGCCATCGCTTCTACGATTGGCACTGCGCGAGGCACTACACACGGATCATGACGTCCTTTTCCTGTCATTGGTGTAATATTTCCTTTATTATCTAAAGAATCTTGAGTCTGCATGATAGTTGCAACAGGTTTAAAAGCAACTCTGAAATAAATATCCATTCCGTTGCTAATACCACCTTGAATTCCGCCAGAAAGATTTGTTTTTGTAGTTCCGTCAGGATTGTATAAATCGTTATGTTCACTTCCTTTCATTTCAGAACCAGAGAAACCGCTTCCGTATTCAAAACCTTTTACTGCATTAATAGAAAGCATTGCTTTTCCTAATTCTGCATGAAGTTTATCAAACACCGGCTCTCCTAAGCCAACTGGAACATTCTGAATTACACAAGTTACAACACCGCCAACAGTATCTCCCTGTTTACGGATGTCACGAATATATTCTTCCATGATCACTGCAGATTTCTCATCTGGACAACGAACTGGATTGCTTTCAATTTTAGAAAAATCTAATTCCTGATAAGGTGTTTCTAAATGAATTGGACCAACTGAAGAAACATAAGCATTGATCTTAATTTCAGGCAGCATTTGCTTTGCAATTGCACCCGCTACTACTCTACTTGCTGTTTCTCTTGCAGAACTTCTTCCGCCACCGCGATAATCACGAAAACCGTATTTCTGATCGTAAACATAATCGGCGTGACTTGGTCTGTAGTTATCTTTTATATGAGAGTAATCGTCTGATTTTTGATTTGTATTTGGAATAATGAAACCAATTGGAGTTCCGGTAGTTTTACCTTCAAATATTCCCGATAAAAACTGAACGCTGTCTGGTTCTTTTCTTTGTGTAACAATTGCCGATTGACCAGGCTTTCTACGAGCCATATCTACTTCAATTGCTTCAAAATCTAATTGTATTCCTGGAGGGCATCCGTCAATAATTCCGCCTAAAGCTTCACCGTGAGATTCTCCAAATGTAGTTACTTTATATAGTGTGCCGAAGCTGTTTCCTGCCATTGTGTTTTGTTTTGAGCAAATGTAAGTTTTATGAATTAAATTAAAAAATTTAAAACTGGTATTATTAACGAAACATTAAATGGGATAAAAATCACAATTTGGTAAAATTATCCTCTTTTTAATAACCTTTTAATAAACTCAAATTTCACAAACTTTCTTTCATTTGTAAAACTTCAAATCAAGAAAAATTGAAAAAAAGAAATGTCGAATTGGTCGTTCTTTCTGATGTTCATTTAGGAACTTACGGAAGCCACGCAAAAGAACTAAACAACTATCTTTCAAGCATTAAACCCAAAACTTTAGTTTTAAACGGTGATATAATTGATGCTTGGCAGTTTCGTAAATCTTATTTTCCAAAAGCACATTTACGAGTTATTCAACGTATTATCGGAATGGCTTCTAAAGGAACAAAGGTGTATTATATCACTGGAAATCATGACGAAATACTTCGAAAATTCAGTGATATGAATATGGGAAATTTTGCTCTTGTTGATAAATTGGTTTTAGAATTGGACGATAAAAAAGCTTGGATTTTTCACGGAGACGTTTTTGATGCCTCTGTTCAGCACTCAAAATGGATTGCAAAACTAGGTGGATTAGGTTACGATTATCTAATTCTAACCAATAGATTTGCTAACTGGTGTTTGGCTAAACTAGGACGTGAACCCTATTCTTTTTCTAAAAAAATAAAAGCAAGCGTTAAAAAAGCAGTAAAATTTATTTCCGATTTTGAAACTACTGCAACCGATCTAGCCATAGAAAAAAATTACGATTATGTTATTTGTGGGCACATTCATGAGCCTAAAATCGTCACAAAAGAAAACAAACATGGTTCCACTCTATACCTGAATTCTGGTGACTGGGTAGAAAATTTAACCGCTTTAGAATATCATAAAAAACGCTGGAAACTGTTTTCTTATAAAGCCAGCAATTTTGCCGAAGAAGAAAATCTATTAGAAATGGAAGATCTTCTCACTTCTCAGCTAATTTCTTCGATAATACTAAAATAGGACGCTCAGAAACAGTTTTTTTAAGAATTTTAACGCTTCAAATTTCCAAAAATGTAAATTATATAACAATTTTCAAAAATATTATACGTTCTCTATCTGACTGTAATAATACATTTGAAAAAAATTAATTTACCACTTTTATGAAAAAGATACTTTTATCTGCCATTATGCTTCTTGGTTTAGCATTTACGGCTCAATCGCAAGAAATTTCGAAGCACGCTTTAGGATTACGTTTAGGGGACAACAACGGATTTGGAGGAGAAATATCATACCAATTAGGATTAAATCAAAAAAACAGACTTGAATTTGATTTAGGATGGAGAAACAGCAGTGATGTAGACGCAATAAAAGGAGTTGCTCTTTACCAATGGGTTTGGAATATCGACGGAGGTTTTAACTGGTATGCTGGTGTCGGAGGTGGACTAGCTGCTTGGGATCACGATTACTACAATAACAACTACAAATATAACGATAGCGGAACTTATGTTTTTGCAGCTGGAGATATCGGTATAGAATATAGATTTAAAGAAGTGCCACTTACTTTATCATTGGACGCAAGACCAGAAATTGGTTCAGGTTATTATGACGATGATAATTTCGGATTTGATGTTGGTTTAGGTGTCAAATTCAGATTCTAAATAAAAATAAAAAATAATTGTAAGAAGAAGCCTGTCGTTTAAGCGACAGGCTTTTTTTTATTACTTCAAAACACTTTAGCTCTTAATTAATGATAATCGGTTTTTTAGAATGGATTTTCACAACGGTATAAGGATATGAAATAACATACATAGTCATCGCGTCTTTTGCAGGGCTATTTTCTTTTACTGTTATAATGATATTTTTATCTGTTTCTTCGACTTTTTCTACATCAATAGTATAACCACTTGTATTTTTTTCGCCCATATTCAAAATTACATAATTATAATCGTGAACATCTGGATTTTTCATCTTATTAGCCAAAAGTGGATCATTTTCAAGCATTTTAATTTCGTTAGGCTCAGTTAAAATCTCGAAAAATTTAATATTTCCTCCACCGTCCGATTGCGTTGTTAAAACTTCGTACAATGCATTTGAATTTTCAACTTTCTTCACTCCGCACGAAACCAAAACAAAAATCGCTAAAACAGAAATTACTTTTTTCATTTTATCTTTTTTAATTAGTGCTTCTCCAATTTGTAATCGTCAACCGCTTTCTGGTATAAAGCTTCATATTTAGGCAATATGTTTTTAATATCAAATTTCCTTGCCACTTCCAGAGCATTTGCTTTAAATTGACTTAAAACTGCATCATCTTTTAGAATCTTTAATGCATTTTGTGCCATTTCCTCAACATTTCCAACATTGCTTAAGTATCCAGAAAAGCCATCAAAATTAACTTCAGGCAATCCACCAGAATTACTTGAAATTACCGGAACACCACATGCCATTGCTTCCAATGCTGCCAAACCAAAACTTTCTGTTTCTGAGGGCAACAAAAACAAATCGGTCATACATAAGATTTTGTCGATCTCGTGGCTATTTCCAAAGAAAATGACTTTATCTAAAATTCCTAATTCCTGACATAAAATTTCTGCTTTTTCTTTTTCAGGTCCGTCTCCTACCATCATCAGTTTAGCTGGAATTTCTTTCTGAACATTATAGAAAATCTTAATGATATCTGGAATTCGTTTTACTTTTCTAAAGTTACTAATATGCGTAATAATACGTTCGTTTTCATTAGCCATTACATAACGGTGACAAGGCGCGTTTGGATCTTTTTTGACTTTGTCCAATTCAATAAAATTCGGAATCACCTTAATTTTATTTTTGATTTTGAACAATTTCAAAGTATCATCTTTCAAACTCTGAGAAACTGACGTCACATAATCTGATTTATTAATGCTAAAAGTCACCGCAGGTTTATAAAACGGATGATTTCCAACAAGCGTAATATCAGTTCCGTGAAGCGTTGTAATCATCGGAAGATTAATTCCTTCGTTTTTAAGCATTTGTTTTGCCATATAACCTGCATAAGCATGCGGAATGGCGTAATGAACGTGCAGAAGCTCTATTTTATACAATTTAACCATATCGACTAATTTGCTCGATAGCGCTAATTCGTACGGCTGATAGTGAAACAAAGGGTACTCCGGAACATTTACTTCGTGATAATGAACATTCGGATTCAAAAGTGCCAATCTCACTGGCTGGCTATATGTAATAAAATGTATTTCGTGTCCTCTTCTGGCTAATTCGAGACCTAACTCTGTGGCTACTACACCACTACCTCCAAAAGTAGGATAACAAACGATTGCTATTTTCATGGATAAAATTTAATTCTACGAAAATACTCAAAAATAGCGTTTAATTAACCGTTTAAATTGTTAGATTTTTGACAAAATTAGATTAACTCTGGTTGATAAATATTTTTTAGAAGCAGAACAATATCGGTTAAAACAGCTTGCAGTCCCGCTGTCCGCTAAATTCCCGATTAACAAAAACTACGGCTGAAAAAGCCTTGTTTTTCTAAATCGGGAGATACCGCTCCCATCGGAGCTAGATTAGACGTTTTTGTTTTTCAGAAAAACCTATCTTACCTACTTTGCCAAGGTTTAAAACCAAGGTTGTAAGAAACATTAGTATTACACAAAATAACCACAATCATTGTCATTTCGACGAAGGAGAAATCTCCTCAAGTAGCTCCGCAACGAAGAACAAATCTTTGTCGAGCTTCTAACGGAGATTTCTCCTTCGTCGAAATTGACAAAAATGCGCAAATCGACTTTATAATTCATCCCTTTCAAAAGTTTTTTAAGCAACGAAACCTGACACGTTTTAAAAACCTGTTAGGCTTCAAACTTGGAATCTGAAACTTAAAACTTGAAACCATAAAAAAAGGCATAAAATCTACATTTTATGCCTTTTAAATATATCTTAAATACTATTAGAAAAATCTGCTGTGCCAGCTATCGGCAGCAGGAACTTCCCAAGATTCGTTGAATTCTTCGATATTGTTTACCAAATTATTGAAAACAATTGTATTCTCAGAAACTGACTTATCTTTTACCATTTTCTTGAAATCAATTAATGGTTTATGAGCAATATGTTCGCCTAGTTTAAAAGTAACATTCATTTTATCTAACAAATCAACATTATACTTTTTCTCTAAACTTTGAATAAATTCAACAGAACTATCAATAGAACATCCAGTTGCCGCTTGTACTTCTTGATTTACTGCCAATATTATAAATCGGTTGTATTTCAATAAAAATGAAGCTTCCAGACTTGTGCCATGTGCAGCCCATTGTTCTACGAAAGCTTTTAAGTCCGTTTCTATTTCAGAAAACTCTTCCTCAGAAAATTTTCTGTTCGACTGGTAAATCCAGACTCTAGATTCACCTGGTAAATTTTCAAAAGGTATATACATTTTTTCTCTTTTTGTTTGTTTTTGTTTCAGGCCTCAGGTTTCAAAACTTAGTAGCTTAGCATCTTAGAACCTTAGCACCTCTTTTACAAATCCTGTGCATTCGCTATTAACTCAGCGATATCCAGAACTTTAACCTGTCCTTCTTTTTCTTGATGTTTAATTCCGTCCGTCAACATCGTATTGCAGAATGGGCATCCCGCTGCAATGATATCTGGTTTTACTTCTAATGCATCTTCTGTACGCAGAACATTTACTTCTTTGTTTCCAGGTTCTGCATCTTTAAACATTTGTGCTCCTCCAGCTCCACAGCATAAACCGTTTGCTTTAGAACGTTTCATTTCGACTAATTCAACGTCTAATTTCTGAATTAAATCTCTAGGCGCTTCGTACACTTTATTTGCTCTTCCTAAATAACAAGGGTCATGAAAAGTGATTTTCTTTCCTTTAAATTGTCCGCCTTCAACAGTCAATCTTCCATCATCAATTAATGATTTCAAAAATTCTGTATGATGAATAACTTCGTAGTGACCTCCTAACTCAGGATATTCATTTTTTAAAGTATTAAAACAGTGCGGACAAGCAGTAACGATCTTTTTAGCTTCATAAGCATTCAAAACCTCGATATTCATCATGGCCTGCATTTGAAACAAAAATTCATTTCCAGCTCTTTTTGCAGGATCTCCAGTACAACTCTCTTCTGTACCTAAAACTGCAAAAGAAACATTAGTACGATTTAAAATTCGCACAAACGCTTTAGTAATTTTTTTTGCTCTATCATCAAAACTTCCTGCGCAACCTACCCAAAACAAAACCTCTGGCTGTTTTCCTTCGGCAAGCATTTCTGCCATTGTTGGTACTACTAAATTTTCTGACATTTCTCTCACTTTTGTTTAATCGGTTAGTCGTGAAATTGTTTGATCGCTAAAAGCAAAATGACAATCCTATAAAAACCGAAATATTATTTTAAAATCGATTAAACGGTTAAACAACTAACCGATTAATCAATAAATCTTAATTCTCGTTTTTCCAATTTAAACGGTCTTGCTGGCTATACTGCCATGGAGCACCGTTATTTTCAATATTAGTCATCATCGCGTTTAATGACATTGGAGCGGCACTTTGTTCCATAACCAAATAACGACGCATATCCATAATAATAGATAATGGACTAATATTTACAGGACATTCTTCAACACAAGCATTACAAGACGTACAAGCCCATAACTCTTCTGGCGTGATATAATCGTTTAATAATGTTTTGTTATCTGGAACAAAAACACCTTTATTGGCATCGATATTTTTACCAACTTCTGTCAAACGATCTCTTGTATCCATCATAATTTTACGTGGAGACAATTTTTTACCAGTTTGATTTGCTGGACAAGAAGAAGTACAACGTCCACATTCTGTACACGTATACGCATTTAATAACTGAACCCAGTTTAAATCCTGAACATCACTTGCACCAAATTTAGCCGGATGCGCATTTTCATCAGCTGGAGCTGCTGCAAAAGGATCAGCGTTTGGATCCATCATTAATTTTACCTCTTTTGTAACCGAAGCTAAATTATCAAATTGTCCTTCTGGGTTTAAATTCGCAAAATATGTATTTGGAAATGCTAAAAGAATATGTAAATGTTTTGAGAAGTATAAATAGTTCATAAAAACTAAAATACCCGCAATATGCAACCACCAGAAAACTTCAAATAACAATCCAACTGTTTCATTAGATGTACCATTAAAAATTGGCGCAATAAACTGACTTATTGGGTAACTTCCTGCTTTATGGAAATGAGAATATCCTCCTGGAACATTTTGCAAATGAAAATCGGAAGCATTCATCAATAAAAACAAAATCATCAAAACAGTTTCAAAATACAAGATGTAATTGGCATCACTTTTTGGAAAACCAGTTAAATCAGAATGTATAAAACGCTTTAATCGAATAAAGTTTCGTCTTAGCCAAAATACCGTAACAGCAAAAATTACAAGTATAGCTAATATTTCAAATGAAGCAATTAGAACATCATAAACTACACCTAAATAAGGCGCAAATATTCTATGAGTACCAAATAAACCATCAACGATGATTTCAAGTAATTCGATATTAATAATTACGAAACCTACATATACAATGATATGAAGGATTCCTGCAACAGGGCGTCTCACCATTTTTGATTGCCCTAGAGCAATCAATGCCATGTTTTTCCAACGAGCTTTAGGATTATCTTTTCGATCTACATCGACTCCCAAATTAATATTTCGGATGATTTTTTTTACGCTCGCTGCAAAAAAACCGAAACCTACTATAAGAAGTACTGCGAATAAAATATTATCTAAATAACTCATTTATACTTATTTTTTATCAGTTGAGTTTGTTTCTTCTGTTGGTGCTACGTATGGCTTATTTTTCTTTCCAAAAAGAGAAACATTTACATAACGAGTTGGGTAAAGGCGAACATCTTGCAATAACAATTCAAGCTCTTTTGAAGTTTTTGCCAAGTTATTATACAATGCATCATCGTTCAACAACTTACCTGCTGTTCCTTTTCCAGAATTCAAATTAGCCATTAAAGCATCTACTTTAGCTAAAGTCTGGTTCAAGTTACGAACTGTTTTGCCTAAATCTGCTTTATTTAACGAATCTGAAATTTTATTGAAATTACTAGACATTTTATTGAAGTTTGAAACCGCTCCATTAATCTGTCCTTTATTAGTATCCAAAATATTATTAATACTGCCTGAAGCTTTATGAAACTGCGACATTGTTTGGCTTAATTCCGCAATAGTCTTCTTTAGGTTTTCTTGAGTGTTTTTGTCTAAAGTATTATTTAATCCACTAACTAAAACATCAATATTCAAAAGCATTTTCTCAAGCTTTTGCTGAATTGGCTCAATTTTTCCTCCTAAAGATTCTGTTAATCCTAATTCAACTGTTGAAGTCAATTTCTGCCCGTCTTCAGCTAATTCTTTATCGGCAAAATTTGGAATAATTTTAATTTGTTTCCCACCAATTAAACTTGGAGAATAAATAGAAGCTGTACTGCTTTTAGTAATCGGAAAATCTGTTTTAAGCTGAAGCTCCACTAATAGTTTTCCTGTAATTTCATCAATTGTAATTTTATTTACTTTACCAATCGCAAGTCCGTTAATTGTTACTGGTGCAGATGGTGATAAATCTTCAACATTATCATATTCAGCATATAATATTGTATAATTAGTAAAAAGGTCTCTTCCCTTTAAAAAACTATATCCCCAAATAAATAGTAGAATGGATCCGATGACTAATATAGCCGTTTTAATTTCTCTTGTTAGTTTCAAAATTCTAAGTGTTTGTACAAAATTAATATAAATATTCGAACTTGCGATTATTATTTAATCGCGTCCTGAATACTGATTTTCTCACCATCTTTAGTTGCTACTAAAAATGCTGCGCCATATCCTTTACTTTTAGCTTCTTGCAGATATTTCTGTGCTGTTTCGTAACTTGTAGTTTCTTCGTAGAAATATTTATAAATATTGTTTTCGTATACCATTGTTACATTTTTAAGTCCTTTAAAGTTTTTAGGTTCTAAAGGTGTTTTTTTGATACTTGCAATAAGCTGTACTTTAAAAAATGTTCCTTTTGGAGCATTCTTCGCAACAGCAACTGGAGTTGTTGCTTTAGATTTTGAAGGAGTAGTATCTCTTATGGGCCGACTATCCTCTGATTCAGTTCCTGAACCAAAGTATTCTCTTTTATAACTTAAAATAGCTTCTGCAATTGCTTTTGCAATATCATCCTGACCTTCTTCTGAATTCAAGATATTTCCTTCTGTTGGATTCGAAACAAAGCCTGTTTCAACCAAAACTCTAGGCATGTATGCTTTATGAAGTACCATAAAAGGCGCTTGCTTTACACCACCATGACGAAGTTTTTTCCCTAGTTTCTCAAAGTTTTCTTCGATTTTAGTTGCTAAGGTAATACTGTTATCTAAATATTCTTCTTGCATCAAAGTCATACCAATCATTGATTCCGGCGAATTTGGATCGTAACCTTCGTACTTACGTTTGTAGTCTTTCTCTAATGTAATTACTGAGTTCTCTTTTTTGGCAGCTTCAAGGTTTGATGCTACCTTACTTAGTCCCATTACATAAGTTTCGGTTCCGTCGGCTGCAGTATTTTTATTGGCGTTACAGTGAATCGAGACGAAAATATTCGAATTTGCTCTGTTTGCAATATTTGCTCTTTCGACCAAATCAACAAAAACATCTGTTTTACGAGTGTAAATTACATTAACATTTGGATTAAGCTCTAAAATCTTTCCTACTTTCAAAACAATAGCTAAAGCAATATTTTTTTCAATCCGTCCACTGTAAACAGCTCCAAAGTCATGATCTCCATGTCCAGCATCAAGTGTCACTTTAAACACATTTGACTGACTATGAGCATAAAAAGACGATATCATTAGAAATAAAGCAAATATTACTTTAAATTTGTTAATTCCATTCATAAATCTAAAAGTTAATTTTAATAAAACGCAGCTGTTATAATTTTTAGAATTGATTATTTTTGCCAAAAAATTATATGTAAGTTTGACGTGTCAAAAAACAAGCCATAATTTTACAAAAATAGCATTTAAACCTTTGCATACAAACTTATTTAATATCGTTTTAATATCATTTTTCCTAACTATAGGTTGTGGTAATTTATATTCGCAAGAAATAAAAAACAAAAAAAAGCCTTTACCTGCTGTAAAACAAACAGATAAAGAAACTGTTGCGATTACAGACACCATAAAACTAGATACTGTTAAACCGAAAAAGACTTTTTTGGACGGAAAAGTTAGATATAAAGCAAAAGATTATGCTAAAATTGACCAGAAAAAAAAGCTGATTACTTTATATAATGAGGCTGAATTATACTACAAAGATGTCGAATTAAAATCGGGTATCATTGTACTTAATTATGAAAAAGACGAAGTGTATGCAGGAAGAATTAAAGATTCTGCTGGCGTTTTAACTCAATACCCAAACTTCAAACAAGGATCGAGCGAGGTACAGCCAGACTCTATCCGATTTAATTTTAAAACAAAAAAAGCCTTAATCTACAATTCCAGAACAGAACAAGGTGAATTTAAAATTAAAGCCGCAGTTACTAAAAAAGAAAACGATTCTGTTTACTTTTTAAAAGGAGCACGTTTTACCACTTCAACAGATGTAGATCATCCTGAATACTATTTCCAAACCAGTAAAGTTAAATTTATACCAGGAAAAAAAGTAATTACTGGTTTAACAAACATGGTAATTGCTGATGTCCCTACTCCTCTAGCGCTGCCTTTTGCCTATTTCCCAATGAGTCAGGAAAAGAGCGTATCGGGTATTATTATCCCGAGTTATAACGATTCTAATACTCGAGGTTTTTCATTGCAGAATGGAGGATATTACTTTGCATTAAGTGATAATTACGATTTAACCGTATTAGGAGATTATTATACCAACGGAAGTTACGCCATGCGATTTGAATCGGCATACGCAAAACGATACAAGTATAGAGGAAATGTGAATATTCGTTTTGAGAACTTAATCAATAGCGAACGTGGTTATCCTGATTATTCAAAACAAAGCATTTACAATATTCAGTGGTCACATTCTAAAGACACAAAATCAAACCCCAACTCTACTTTCTCTGCTTCTGTCAACATGGGTAGCAGTAAGTACTTCAAACAATCTATTAACCAAGCCAATATAGGATCAAACTTAAACAACACTTTAAGTTCATCCATTTCATACAATAAAACATTTAATACCATTCCTGGTTCACGTATTTCGTTATCAGCCACTCATAGCCAGAATACGCAGACAGAAGACATTATTATGACACTTCCGTCTTTACAAGGAAGTATTGACCGTGTATATCCTTTTGTTGGAAAAAATGGCGTAAAGAAAGGATTAATCAAAAACATCAACTTACAATATAATGTAAGCGGTAAAAACTATTTCAAAACGAAAGATTCGCTGTTTTTTAAGCCTCAAATGTTTGACGATGCACAGCTAGGATTGCAGCAGACTATTCCATTGAGCACTAACTTTAAGATTTTCAAATACTTTAGCGCTGGCGCTTCTACCACTTATCAAGAAACATGGGTAAATAAAACCATTCAAAAAGTTTACGATCCTACTTCTGCACAAACCATTAATAAAACCGTAAATGGTTTTGATGCTTTTAGAACTTATAATTTCAGCACCAATTTAGGTACCACTATTTACGGAACTTTCAATTTTGGAGCCGATAAAAAAATCCAATCTATTCGACACGTCATGCGTCCGAGTATAACATATGCTTATACGCCAAGTTTTGAAAAATACTACGACACTTATGCTGTTGATGCTTCTGGAAGAATTACTTCTGAGTATACAAGATTCGAAAACGGATTATATGGAGCTCCAGGAAAAGACAACTCTAACATTGTTGGTTTTGCTTTAAGCAACACTTTTGAAGCCAAGGTAAGGGATCGTGACAGCACAAAAACAGAACCTAAAAAAATAATGCTGTTAAACAACTTAAACTTCAGCACAAGCTATAATTTCAATGCTGACGGAAAATCTACATTTGGATGGCAGCCTGTATTAGTTAGCGGTGGAACGCAGTTTTTTGACAACAAAATGAATATGAATTTTGGTGCAACATTAGATCCATATGCGATTGACAACGGAGGTAACAAAATTGACAAATTCAACATTGACAATGGCGGAAGTTTGTTTAGAATGACAAGTGCAAACGTAACTTTAAACTATTCATTCTCGAATAAAGGAACTGGAAAAGAAAAAGAAAAAAATACGCAAAGCCAACGGAATGGTGGACGAAGCGATGATTTATTTGGTACAAATACAGACTTAAATGACAGCCGTAATAGCCAGTTTGCCAATGAGCCTGAAAAAGATGATGTCATTACAGAATTCTTTAATTCTAAAGTCCCTTGGGATATGACACTTGCGTATTCGTTAACATACTCAAACGTAAAGAGGGAAAGCACTATTTCTGGAAACTCAATCATGGTTTCTATTAATACCGATCTTACGCCTAAATGGAAAGCGGGAGTTTCAACAGGTTACGATTTTGTTCAAAAAGGAGTTACCTTTACACAATTCCGTTTTGAAAGAGACTTGTTAAGCTGGAGAATGGCTTTTAACTGGCAGCCTTTAGGAACAAATTCTAACTGGAACTTCTTTATTGGAATTAAATCTGGTATGCTTAGCGATATCAAATGGAACAAGCGTAGCGTTTCAAACAGATAAACTACTTTCGAATCAAAATAATTTCATTATGAAAAAAATCATTTTCACCGAAAAAGCTCCGGCGCCAATCGGACCTTATAATCAAGCTGTATTATCTGGAAACACACTTTATGCTTCCGGACAGATTGCAATCATTCCTGAGTCAGGAGAATTGGTTACAGACAATATTAATGATGAAACCAATCAAGTTATGAAAAACATTGCCGCTATTCTTGAAGCTGCAAACATGACTTTTGAGAACGTTGTAAAGTCAACCATTTTTATCATGGACATGAACAACTTTGGAGCAATAAACACTGTTTACGGTTCTTATTTTAACGAAAAAACCGCTCCAGCTCGTGAAACGGTTCAAGTGGCTTGTTTGCCAAAAAATGTTAACGTTGAGATTTCTATAATTGCAGTGCAATAGCATCTAATAATAATTGTGCCGTTGCTTCATTGGTTGCTAGCGGCACATTATGCACATCGCAAACACGAATTAGCATATTAATATCAGCTTCGTGCGGATGGCTTGATAATGGGTCTTTAAAAAAGAACACCATTTGCGTAATTCCTTCCGCAACTCTTCCTGCAATTTGCGCATCACCTCCAAGAGGACCAGATAGCATTCTTTGGGTTTTAAACCCCGCAGCTTCCGCTTTTCCTCCCGTAGTTCCTGTACCAATTAATCTTATTTTTTCATTGTGCAAAACAGCTTCATTTTTGATTAAGAAATCAATTAAATCCGCTTTTTTTCCATCATGAGCAATAATGGCAATTTCCATAAAACCAGAACTATTGATTAGCGACATGGTAAGCAATTAGTCCATCAATAGGTCTTCTTAAAACATTACCTAATTGAAGTTCATATTTATTAAATGTCTCTTGTAATTCATCTTTCAAATAGAATGCAATAGAACCAACAAAATGTACTGGAACTTCTTTGCAGTTATCAAATTGTTTGATGTAATTCTTAACGAAAGACTTCATTCCTTTGAAGATAATTTTTCTGCAGAACTCTGTATCTTTATGCTTGATCAAGAATTTAGCATAAGTAGCTAAATAAGCATTCGGATTTGGTTCTTTGTATAATTTATTTTTAATAAAATCTGGATCAACGTCGTACTCTTTTTCAAGCTCAACAGCCAATTCTTTAGGCATTTTATTAAAATAGTATTTTCTAATTAATTCTTTTCCAAAAACGTTACCGCTACAATCATCCATCACGATATAACCTAACGATTGAACTTTTTGATGCAATACTTTTCCATCAAAATAACTGCAGTTAGAACCTGTTCCTAAGATAGAAACAATCGCTTCTTCTCCTTTTGGAGTTGTCGCATAAACAGCAGCGTAAGTATCTTCCTGAACGTCTACAATTGCGTTAGAAAAATATTCTTGAAAAATTCTTTTCAGCCACTCTTTCATTCTGTCTGTACCACAGCCGGCACCATAAAAGAATAAATGTGTAGCATTTTTTTTATTTTGTAAGATATCAAAACGGTCATTTAATCTTTCGATAATTTCTGGCTCGTCTAGAATTTCAGGATTTAATCCTAAAGTTTGTGTTGTGAATAATACTTTTCCATTATCATCTATCGCAATCCAATCGGCTTTAGTAGATCCACTGTCAACTATTAATTTCATTTGTTTCGTTTTTGGAATTAGGTTTTTCTATTTTTTAATTTAAAAGTGTGATATTTACATTAATCATAGAAGTAACAAAATAAGAAAATCCCGTTATTGTAAAGTAACGGGATTTTGCAAAAATATATATTATTATTTTAAACCTGCAATATGTACAGATAAATCGATTAATTTGCTTGAGTATCCGTACTCATTGTCATACCAAGATACTAATTTGAAGAAAGTAGAGTTTAATCCGATTCCCGCACCAGCATCAACGATAGAAGTTCTTTTGTCTGAGATAAAATCTTGAGATACAACAGCATCTTCAGTGTATCCTAAAATACCTTTCATTTCGTTTTCTGAAGCTTTTTTCAATACAGCTAAGATTTCTTCGTAAGTAGTTTCTTTAGCTACTTTTACAGTTAAATCTACAACAGAAACGTCAGCAGTAGGTACACGGAAAGACATTCCAGTTAATTTTCCATTTAAAGATGGGATTACTTTTCCAACCGCTTTAGCAGCACCTGTTGAAGAAGGAATGATATTGATTGCAGCAGCACGTCCACCTCTCCAGTCTTTTCTAGAAGGTCCGTCAGCTGTCATTTGAGTTGAAGTAGTTGCGTGAACAGTAGTCATTAAACCTTCAACGATTTCGAAATTATCGTGGATAACTTTAGCTAAAGGAGCTAAACAGTTTGTAGTACAAGAAGCGTTAGAAACAACTAAATCAGAAGCTTTTGCAGTTTCGTGGTTCACTCCCATTACAAACATTGGAGCATCAGCAGAAGGAGCAGAAATGATAACTTTCTTAGCACCACCTTTTAAGTGCTCACTTGCAGTTTCGATAGTTGTGAAGATACCAGTACATTCAGCTACTACATCTACATCAACTTCGTTCCATTTTAAGTCAGCTGGATTTCTTTCTGCAGTGATACGGATATTTCTTCCGTTTACATATAATTTTCCTTCTTTAACTTCTACAGTTCCGTTGAAACGACCGTGAACTGAATCATATTTTAATAAATAAGCTAAGTGGTCTACGTCTAACAAGTCGTTGATTGCAACAACTTCTACATTATCTCTATTGAAAGACTCTCTAAAAACGATTCTTCCGATACGTCCAAATCCGTTTATTCCTAATTTTACTTTTGACATTTTACTAAATTTTTTGCTTTTGTTTTTATTACACTATTTCAAAGTCTAATTTCCTCACAATAAACTTCTCTTCTTTTTAAACTTTTTATATTGATTATGTAGACATAATGTCTGACACTCTTAATAATTCTCTATCAATTTCTGATTTTCCTTTGATAGCCTGCTCCAATGGCGTTAAGATCACTTTATCTTCACGAAGTCCAACCATATAATTTGATTTTCCTTCAATTAAAGATTCAACTGCTTTAACTCCTAGACGGCTTGCCAAAACACGGTCAAAACAAGACGGAGAACCACCACGCTGCATGTGTCCTAAAACAGAAACTCTTACATCGTACTCAGGCAAGTTAGCTTCAACGTAATCTTTTAATTCGAAAACATTTTTACCAATTTTATCCCCCTCTGCAATTACAACTATACTAGATGATTTTCCTGATGCTTTACTTTTTTGAAGTGAATCTAAAAGACGATCTAAACCTAAATCTTCTTCAGGAATAAGGATTTCTTCTGCTCCTGCACCAATACCTGCATTAAGAGCAATGTGACCAGCATCTCTCCCCATAACCTCTACAAAGAAAAGACGGTTATGAGAACTTGCTGTATCTCTAATTTTATCGATACAGTCTACAACAGTATTTAAAGCGGTATCATACCCTAAAGTAAAACTTGTACCAAAAATATCATTATCAATTGTACCTGGAATTCCCATTACAGGGAAACCAAATTCTGCATTAAAAATTAATCCTCCTGTGAAACTTCCGTCACCACCAATAACAACCAAAGCATCTACACCAGCCTTAACAAGATTCTCGTGTGCTTTTTTTCTACCTTCAGGGGTTCTAAACTCAACTGAACGAGCCGATTTTAAGATCGTTCCACCTTTGTTTACAATATTATTTACGCTTCGTGGTCCCATTTCTTTGAAGTCTCCTTCAATCATTCCTTGATACCCTCTATAAATTCCGATGCATTCTATATTATGGTATGCGCAAGTTCGAACAACTGATCGTATTGCAGCATTCATTCCAGGTGAATCTCCTCCTGAGGTAAGAACACCTACTTTTTTTATTGTTTTTGGCATTATTTAAGTATTAAAGTGTAAAATTAGCAAACATTCAGCACTTTTCGGGTTACGATTATCATAAATTAATAAAATCTGTTAAATTCAAACGTTTTCGTTAATAAGTTTTTTCTAGGAAAAAATTTCATTAAAAATAATAAAACGCTATTTTTTTAATTAAATCGTCAAAATTAACAATACCCTAATGAAGTGTTATAAAAATAGAATTTCCCGCTCACATGGAAAATTTTAAAAGAGTGCCTAAATTTAGCACAAAAAAAACCATTATGAGAATAATGGTTTTATAAAAGGCTATTTTTAACAAAGTGTTAATAATCGTTGTCTGGAATTAGTCCTTGATTATTGCTTGGTGTATGTTCCTGTTCTTTTTTCTTCTTTTCTTCTTCTTTTTTCTTTTTCTCCTCCTCTTCTTTGGCTTTCTTCTTGTTTTTATCTGAATCTTTCTTACTAGAGAAATTCATATAATCAGGAAGATAGGAATCCTGAAGTTCATCATGAGAAGAATTTTTTACCGCTTTTTCAATTTTATGGTTTTTAAACAGCTTGTTTACAAGCTCACTAAAGGTATCAAAATCTACTTCGTAAGAAATACCGACACCTTGCGTATAACCAATTCCCTGTCCTATATAATTAATATCATTTTCTTTATTAAACAAACGAAGGTTCATTGTACCATCTTCATTTACACGATATAGAATTTCGATATCTCCAACAATTGCAGATTCGTTAACACCTCCAACAGGAACTCCTAATTTTCCGTTGATCGTGATTCTTTCATTAATCTGAGAAGATATATTAGCCACAAACTGTCCATCTACTTCCTGCCCTGTTCTTCTGTCTGCAGCGATATAATTTAAATCGATATTTACTTTATCGTTATCCGACTTAATAATGCCCCCCAATAAACTCGAAGCTGTTTCTGTCAATGTTCCAGAAAAATCTCCTTGGCTAAATCCGTCGGTACTCATAAACGAACCAGTCGATAATAAATAAAGTGCTTGTGTCTGACGAATATCTTTATCGTCTAACTTATATTGTATCTCAGATTTTAAAACATTACTTACCGATGGGAATTGGATATCAAAATTAGGTTCTGGACTCGCCAAATCTCCTCTTAATCCAATTACAACTTCTACTGGAACTTTTTTATTGAATGAAGACGTATTATCTAAAAGAACAGCCGGATTGGCCTGAGTTTTATAAACTGCTTCTAAATTCAGCTGAGCACGCATCGGGTTTCCTTCCCAAATAATCGAACCTCCTTTTTTAACCGTAAACTTTTTATCGATAAGACCACCGTATTTAAAATTATAAGTTCCTTCGTATGCCTGGAAATCCCCCCACATATTAAATTTACCTAACGTATTGATTTTAAATAAAAGCGATCCATATCCTCTTCCTTTCATACCATGTCCCGAATTTCGATCTAATATAACTTCTACTTCCGCATCTGGCGTAATATCAAAATCAAATTCTAGTTCAAGTCCGTTATAATCTCTTGTTTTTTCGACAATTCCGTTCTCTAGATTATATTTTTCTTTTGGCGTTACAAAATGAATCCAGCTGCTTTCACCAACACTTTGTGTATTATTAATTGGAATCTTAACTTCGGTACCTTTTTCAGATTTTGCATCTACCTTAATAAATAATCCCTCTACAGGACCTTTTATACTGGCCGTTCCGTTTATGAATGCTGTTCCGAAATAAGCTGCATCATCACTATCTTTTGTATCCAGCGCCACTAAACGTTTAGAAGTAATATTTAAATCTAATTTCCAATCACCAAAATTATTATGTTCGATACTTCCATTCAACAGACCTTTTGTGCCATATTTAGTATCTGTTAACTGATTATTTCTAAAGAGGAATTTTTCATTAGTCAAATCAATAACTGTTCTATCACTTAATTCATAATCGGTATTAAGATACGGAATCGTCATTCCTGCCTTTTCAACATACAAACGCCCGTTGATTTCTGGCTTTTTCAAATTACCAACAACAGCAGCATTTCCAGAAACAGAACCGCGAACATTAGACAAAACATCACCTCCTATAGTTCCTAAAGTAGCAAGATTGAAACCTTCTAGTTTTAGGCTCATATCTAAAATGGTTTCTTTATTCTCTACAGCAAAAGTTCCGTTTGCTCTAAATGATTCTGTAAAACCATTTTGAATCGATGAATTAACGGTGAATTTCTTAAAAGATTCATCACCAGAAATATCAAAATTAAGCGTACCAAGTTCTGTCTTGTTCATCACAAGATGATCAATCTTTATGGATGCTGTGGGCTGATAAATATTTTTATTCTGCTTATAATTGACATTTCCATTCAAATTACCATTAAATACAAACTTAGAATTGACGGGGGTTATTTTATTAATATCAACATCTTCAAAAGTCAGTTCGAGATCTTTATAATCTGTTCCTTTTATAACTCCGTTTAAATCAATTTTCTGATTTTCATGAGATAAAACAATATTATCAAACGTGAAATTTTTAAAGAACTGATCAAAAATAATCTGATTATCTTTTTCAGCATCTTCGTTTAAGTACCAGATATAGTCCTTAAACTTCATTTCCGATTTCTTGATTCCGACAATATTATTTTTACTCTTGTCTATCGTATGATATAAATCTAGATTAAAATAATCTTCTCCTTTATCTCCACCTTTAAACTCAGAACGAACAAAAAGCGTGTCATTTGCTGTAACGTTAATCAAGTTAAAATCACGTATTTTATAATAAGGTGTTTTTATACTATCTAATTCGACATAAGCATTATAAAGCGGGTTTTTATTATCAATATTGATGCGAATATTATCAAATGTATTTTTGTCTGCTGTAATTTTTTTCGATCTAAAACGGAATTTAAATTCCTGTAAATCAGAATCTATTTTTCCTCGTACAACTGTAGATGAATCAATATTTATTTCTGGATAAAGCATTTCGACTACTTTGTCGTAAACGCGGAAATTAAAGGTTAAAAATTGCCCTTTTTTCAACTTATAGGGCTTATAATTGGTATATAAGCTTCCCACAGAATTCATAACCAATTTATCCAATTGGTCAAATCTAAATTTACCCACGATTTTCCCGTCAACAACATCATTCGAGCTAATAGTTATTGTTCTCAAACGATCTGCATCGAAACTGGAGTTCAAATTTACTTGATCAAAAACATAAGTCGCTTTTGGATTCTGATATTCTGCATCATTAATAAAAATGTCTCCTTGCAGATTTTCAATAGAATTCCCAGACAGCTGAACCACAACATCTCCTTTAAAATGTGAAATCGAATCGCCCACGAATTTAAGTTTTCGCAAATCTGAATTTTCAACATTAATATGAAAATCATAACGATTTTCTCTTTTACTCAAATCAAGCAATCCATCAAAACTCAAATTTAAGTTCGGATCATTTATCGCAATTTGTCCTTTATAATATGGAAGTTTAAAATTTCCATTGACTACAATATTATTATAAGTGTATTTATTGTAATCCAGTTTTGCAATATCTCCTTTAATAACCGTATTCAAATATTTTTCAGTAAAACCAACTCCGTCAACATCAAGATTCAACGTTGTTTTGCCAATATCTTTTCGATTTAAAACAGCACCAACATCAAAATTATTTAAAATAATATTTCCCGAATACGATGCTCGGTCAATAAAATCCATATTATTCATATGAAGATCCACTTGTCCATTTCCTAAATCAGTGGCAATTTTGAAATCAGTTTCCAATGCTGTGGTTGAAACTTTTGCTTTTCCGACAATATTAAACTTACCAATTCGCTTCATTTCCGTAGGAAGTCTTTTTCCTAAAACTCCAGGAAGCAAAACCACCAAATCATCATAGCTGGAAAGTAGTTTGCTAAACTTTCCATCCATAGAAAACTTCTGCGTTTTACTACCCAAAAGATTTCTGAAATTGATTGTTCCATTAATTTTTGATCCATTTGTATCGCTTAGCCTCAATCCTGTAAGCGTCATATTGTTTAACGGACCATCTAATTTGGTTTTCAATTTAAAATGCTGATTTTTACCCAGACCATCATAAAAATGACGAATATCGTTGGTTGCAATAGAAGAAGAATCTATCAAAACATCAAATCGAACTTTATCTGTAAAGTCAAGAAAATCTGATGGTTTATAATTTAAGATTGCAACACCATAAATTGAAGATCTTTTGGTTTTAATAGCCAGATTTTCAACTTTAATCTGTTTTTTGGTATAACTAAATTTTCCAGCAAAATTAGAAACATACAAACCACGGTGATCCATGAATGAAAATCTGTGAATGTTTGTATTCACATCTGGTCCGTATAATTTGAACTCACTGATATAAGCATTTAGTTTTGTGAAATCTAGAAATTTAGGAATCGTTTTATTTTCATCAACAACAGAAAATCTACCTTTTTCTATGTACGCGTTTTTAGCCGTTAAAAGAAAATGTTTTGTTGATTTTTTCTTTGGCGTATTTTCTACCTCAAAAGCTTGAATGAACTTATTAATATTATTTTCATCTTCGCCTTTGTACGTTTTCAGATTAAAGATTAAACCTGTAAGGCGTAAATCTCCAAAAATTAAATCTCCGTCCAACAATCTACTGAAACTGGCAATATCAGTCGTAATGATATCCGAATAAATCATCGTTTTTTTATGATGATCTAAAATCGTCACATTCTTCAATTTTACTCCGCCAAAAATATTAATCGCCGTTTTTTCAACATTAATATTAACCTTGTAATCTTCGTTTAATGAGTTGGTAACGTAATTAGCAATCTGTGTCTGAACGACAGGAAGAGATAGTATGATAGCGAGCGCTAACAAAAGTAAAATCAACCCCATTAGGATTCTTGATATTATTTTCTTTACTTTTTTGATAGCTTCTTTAATTTTAGTTTTTCTATAATTTATTTTGAACAGACAAAGAGCGGCTGTTTTTGATAAAAATTCTTTAATTTTGGGGCACTGCTTAAATCAAAGAAATATAATCATTTGATTTGTCAAATATAATTCAAAATTTGTGCCTTTATATGCAAAATCCAGAGGTTTTTATTCTAGCCATCGAAAGTTCATGCGATGATACTGCTGCCGCGGTTTTACATAACGACAAAGTATTGTCAAATGTTGTTGCCAATCAATTAATTCATAATCAATACGGAGGTGTTGTTCCTGAATTGGCTTCCCGAGCACATCAGCAGAATATTGTCCCTGTGATCGATGCTGCACTTCGTAAAGCAAATGTACAAAAAGAACAGTTAAGCGCAATCGCATTTACACAAGGTCCAGGTCTAATGGGGTCATTATTGGTGGGAACTTCTTTCAGCAAATCATTATCATTAGCCTTAAATATTCCGTTAATTGCTGTAAATCACATGCATGCTCATATATTGGCTCATTTTATTGACGAAGAAGGTTATGACAAACCAGAATTTCCTTTTTTAGCTTTAACGATAAGTGGCGGACATACGCAAATTGTAAAAGTGAATAGTTTTTTTGATATGGAAATTATCGGAGAAACGACCGATGATGCTGTCGGCGAAGCTTTTGATAAAAGTGCCAAAATTCTTGGACTTCCTTATCCTGGTGGACCTTTGATTGATAAATATGCGAAGGAAGGAAATCCGAAAGCGTTTCCTTTTACAAAACCGAAAGTTCCGGGATTAGATTTTAGTTTCTCTGGACTAAAAACGGCTATTCTATATTTCATTCAAAAAAACAAACAGCAGAATCCGAATTTTATTGAAGAAAATCTCAATGATATTTGTGCTTCTATCCAGCATACCATTATCGAAATTTTGATGGATAAAATTAAATTGGCTGTAAAAGAAACTGGAATTACACAAATTGCAATTGGCGGAGGAGTTTCGGCAAATTCTGGAATTAGAAATACATTAAAAGAAACCGAAAGCAAATATGGCTGGAAAACTTTTATTCCGAAATTTGAGTACACAACCGATAATGCTGCAATGATTGGAATTGTAGGTTACCAAAAATACTTATCTAATCGTTTTGAAACTTCTGCTGTGGTTTCTAAAGCAAGAATCCAATTTTAAATCATGCAGTTATTTTTTAATCCGAATATAGACGAAACAACCGAAAGTTTTTCTTTTGACAAAGAAGAAAGCCGTCATATTATAAAAGTCCTTAGAAAAAAAGATGCCGATATTTTGCATGTTACAAATGGTTCTGGATTATTGTTTGAAACTCAGATTACTTTGGCTTCAGATAATAAATGTATTGTTGAAGTTCTCAACATTACGAACGCTGAAAAACCAAAGTTTCATTTGCATTTGGCCGTTGCGCCAACTAAAATGAATGATCGTTTTGAATGGTTCTTGGAAAAAGCAACCGAAATTGGAATTCAGGAAATCACGCCAATTTTCTGCGATCGTTCTGAACGAAAAGTGATTAATCGTGATCGTTTTGAAAAAATCATTCTTTCGGCAATGAAACAGTGCAACGAAACTTTTCTTCCAAAATTAAATGAAGCTATTTCGTTTAAAGAGTTCATTAAGCAAAAACAAAATGGCTTACAGCTAATTGCACATTGCGAAGAAACAGACAAAAAATCGCTAAAAGAAGTTCTAAAACCAAATGAAGATGTTACCATTTTAATTGGACCGGAAGGCGATTTTTCCGAAAAAGAAATTGCGTTGGCATTAGAAAATAATTACAAACCTGTAACTTTAGGAAATACCCGTTTAAGAACAGAAACAGCTGCTGTTGTAGCTTGTCATAGTGTTGTTTTTTTTAATGAATAAATAAATGTAAGGACAATTAAATTTATCATTTCAAGAGAACAAATCAACTCAATATTGTCATTTCGACGAAGGAGAAATCTCTGCGAGAAGCTCCGCAACGAAAAGCCAAACTTTGTAGAGTTGCTTGTGGAGATTTCTCCTTCGGCGAAATGACAAATAAAGATCTAAAAGAATGAAAAAAATATTCTATCTATTTTTACTAATTTCAATCTCTTCTTTTTCTCAAGAAATTGCTTTGCTAAAATACAGCGGTGGTGGCGATTGGTATGCAAATCCAACTTCTTTGCCTAATCTAATTAGTTTTTGTAATGCCAATATAAATACTCGTATTAAAAGCAAACCTTCGACTGTAGAACCAAGTAATCCAGATTTGTTTTCGTATCCTTTTGTGCACATGACAGGTCACGGAAATGTTGTTTTTAGCGATTCTGACGTAGCCAACTTAAGAAACTATCTTACAGCCGGCGGTTTTCTGCATATTGATGACAATTACGGAATGGATCAATACATTCGAAAAGAAATCAAAAAGATATTTCCAAATAATAATTTAATAGAGCTTCCTGCGAATCATCCTATTTTTCAAAAACCGTTTCCTTTCCCAAACGGATTGCCAAAAATTCATGAACATGACGGAACGCGTCCGCAGGCATTTGGCATTTTTATAGACAATAAATTGGTTCTACTTTATACTTATGAATGTGATTTGGGCGATGGCTGGGAAGATCTCGAAGTTCATGACGATCCGGCAAACGTAAGAGACAAAGCCCTAAAAATGGGCGCAAACATTATCAATTATATTTTTACCAATTAAATTTTAGAAAGTGCAGCTTACTCACGAAGAAAATCAATTTGAAAGAAAAACATTTCCCATTACTTTGATATGTGATCATATTTATTTTCAGCAGAATATTGGTTCTTTATTCAGAATTTCTGAAGCTTTCGGAGTTGAAAACATCATTTTTTTTGGAAAAGATATTCCGCTTACACCTCGCAAAATCAACAAAACTTCTAGAAGCACACATCTTCATGTTTCGCATTCTGTAATAGAAGACTACAATGAGATTTACTCCTTTTTAACTGTCAATGACTTTGAAATTATTGCTTTAGAAATAACTTCAAACAGTAAACCTTTGAAAGAAGTTACGATTCCTGATAACAAAAAAATTGCACTTTTGATTGGAAGTGAAATTAACGGAATATCTGAAGAACTTCTTAAACTTTCTAATCAAATCGTGCATATCAATATGTTTGGCAAAAACAGCAGTATGAATGTGGTGCAGGCTGCGAGTATTGCACTTTATGAAATTACATCTCTGTAAAAAATCATTCTTCAAGTATTTTGTTTCATTTTTGCATCAATTTAACCGTTTTAAATTATCGATAAAGTACAGATAATCAAGACAAAACACATTCAAAAAACATAAAAGAAAGAAAAAACTTATTAATATTTTTATTTCATTTTTTGTAGGAATCAGCACCTGTAAGGCTTTGTAAAATTTCTGACAAAATATTCTTTGTAATATTTTTCCACAATAATTTTTTGTTATAAAATTGCTGCAATGTTTAACTAATCAACATTTTTATAACAAAAACTCAAATTATTATGAAAAAAGTTATTATTACCACATTTGCAGCATTAATGCTGTTTGCATGTCAAAATGAACAATCTGATTCTGCCAATGCAGATGCAAGTGTTCCTGCAAGAAGAGGCTGTGCAACACAAGAAGTTTTAGAAGCTCAATTGAAAGCCGATCCTATGTTGGCAATTAGAATGAACGAAATCGAGACTTTTACCGCACAACACGCAGGTTCAAATTTTACTGGTCGTTTGGTAAATGGAAAAATTGAAATTCCAGTTGTAGTAAACGTTTTATACAAAACTGCTGCACAAAACATTTCAGATGCACAAATTCAATCACAAATTGATGTTTTAAACAAAGATTTTAATGCTTTAAACTCCGATTACAATAATGTACCAGCATTATTCTCAGGAGTAAAAGCTAACATCGGAATTACTTTTGTTTTAGATCAGGTTATCAGAAAATCGACAACTAAAACTTCTTGGGGAACAAATGACGCTATGAAGAAAACAGCTCAGGGCGGAATTGCTCCTACTTCTCCAACTACAAAATTAAACTTATGGTCATGTGTTATTGGGGGCGGAATTTTAGGTTATGCACAATTCCCTGGTGGCGCTTCTGCTACTGACGGAGTGGTAATTGATCCTAAATACTTCGGATTATCTGGTTCTGCAAATGCTCCATATAACTTAGGAAGAACAGCTACACACGAAGTTGGTCACTGGATGAACTTACGTCACATTTGGGGAGATGCAACTTGCGGAAGCGATCTTGTTTCTGATACTCCTACTCATAACACAGCAAACTACGGAGTTCCTGCTTACCCTCATTACAGCACTTGTACAGGTACTCCTGTAGAAATGACAATGAACTACATGGATTATGTTGATGATGCAGCAATGTACATGTTCTCAACAGGACAGAAAAATAGAATTTCGGCTATTTTTACAACTGGAGGAGCAAGAGCCGCTTTTGCACAATAAGCTGAAACTAAAAATATCAATAAAGCGAGATGAATCATCTCGCTTTTTTTGTTTATCCATAAATTTTAGAATGCTTTTTCCTATATTTATAGTCTAAATTTTAAGCATGATCACATCAAAAACTATTTCTAATGGAATATTAAGAGCCTTAGCTACAATTTTAATAATTGGCATCGTCTTATATTTTTTATATGAAATTCAAACTGTAATTGTCTATTTGTGCATTTCGCTAATATTGTGTTTGATTGCCAATCCGATGGTGTTGTTTTTAAAGAACAAATTAAAATTCAGCAATTCGATTGCCGCTACAACGACAATTATCTTTTTCATTTTTCTAATTGTGGGCTTTATTTTATTGTTTGTTCCTTTAATTATTTCTCAAGCAAATAATCTGGCACTTCTTGATACAGCACATCTACAGGCTCAATTTATAGAAACAGAAAACAGTCTTGAAAAATACTTTAATATTCCGCATATAGATTTGAATAAAGTTATAAAAGATTCTAAACTTATTTCATTCTTAGATTTCAGTTATTTTACAGGATTCATCAACACTATAATCAACTTTATGGCCGATATGGGAATGGGATTGGTATCTGTATTTTTTATTACTTTCTTTTTCATAAAAGATCAGGATATCTTTAAAGATCAGGCTAGAAGAATATTGCCAGATTCAAATGAAGATAAAATTTTAAATTCAGTCACAAAAATAAACCATTTGCTAACTCGCTATTTCATTGGTCTATTACTACAATTAATTGTTGTATTCATTCTCTATCTAGTTGTATTGCTAATCTTCGGAAATAAAAATGCTTTTGTAATTGCTTTTTTATGTGCCATTTTAAATATAATTCCCTATTTGGGGCCTATTATTGGAACAACTTTAGCTGCAATTCTGACTATGATAAGCATGATTGGAAAGGATTTTCAATCAGAAATTCTGCCAACAACAATCTATGTCGTTATTGGCTTTTTATTGGTACAGGCAATTGACAACAATATTAGCCAGCCAATAATTTCGTCAAAAAGTGTAAATTCGCACCCGTTAGAAATATTCTTGGTTATATTAATCAGCGGTATTACGTTTGGAATTGTCGGAATGATTATCGCAATTCCTGCATTTACAATGATTAAAGTAATTTTAAAAGAGTTTTTCCCTGACAACAAAATCGTCTCCGTATTAACCGAAAGAATTTAGCTTTGAACAATCCTATTTTGCATCCAGATATTCAAGAATTTATAATTCAAAATACTGGTGCAGATATAACAAAATTGGCGCTCCAAAAAAATCCATTTCCCGATGTAGACTGGATTTTAATATTAAATCAAATTGAAGCACGAACAAAAGCAAAGGAAAAACTTCCGACTTGGTTTGCAACCGAAAACATCATTTATCCGAGTAAAATTTCTGTAGAACAAACCTCTTCAGAAAAAACAGCAGCTTACAAAGCTTCTTTGATTTCAGGTGAAACTTTAATTGATTTAACTGGCGGTTTTGGCGTTGACGATTATTATTTTTCGAAGAAGTTTAAAGCCATAACGCATTGCGAAATAAATGAAGAATTATCTGGAATTGTAACCCACAATTTTAATCAACTAAAAGTTAAAAATTGTACATTTTATACTGGAGATTCCATCCATTTATTAGAAGAATCAAACCAAAAATACGATTGGATCTACATTGATCCATCTCGAAGAAATGACAGCAAAGGTAAAGTTTTCATGCTGAAAGACTGTTTACCAAATGTTCCTGAATTACTTGATTTTTATTTCGAAAAATCAAATTCCATTTTAATTAAAACTGCTCCATTATTAGATATTTCAGCAGGATTATCAGAATTAAAAAATGTAAAGAACATTCACATCATTGCACTAGAAAACGAAGTTAAAGAACTGCTTTTCGAAATTCATAGAGGATATGCAGGCGAAATAACTTTAAAAACGGCCAATATCTTAAAAGATAAAACTGAAACTTTTGAGTTTGTTTTAGACAGCGAAACTCCATCACTTTCTTACGGTTTTCCATTACAATATCTTTACGAGCCAAATGCGGCAATCATGAAATCTGGCGGTTTTGATCAAGTTAGCAATGCTTTTCAGATTAATAAATTGCACAAACATTCTCATTTATATACTTCAGAAAGTTTAATTGATTTTCCTGGAAGAAAATTTGAGGTTCAAAAAGTCCTTTCATACAATAAAAATGAAATGAAAAATGAACTAGCCAATAAGCAGGCTAATATCACCACTCGTAATTTTCCTGAGACTGTAGAGAACATTAGAAAAAAATGGAAAATAAAAAATGGAGGAAATTTGTATTGTTTTTTTACGACAGATGTAAAAGATAACAAAATAGTTTTAATTTGCACCAAAATAATCTAACACAATGAAACAATTAATTACGCTAACTCTATTTTTATTAACCTTTACCACATTTGCCCAAAAACCTTGTGAATACAGTGTAAATGTAAACGACTCTATTGGATCTTATAAAATAACAAATGAATATTTGATGAGTGAGAAATATTTCGGCGGAAGCTTTAATTATATCTTCTTCTCTTTGGCTCAAACAGATGGTTTACCAACATTGAACCTACAATCTATCCAAAAAAGCAAAGATTTTATTAAGGCAAACTGTTTTGATAAAAACTCAAAAATATTTTTGCAATTAGAAAACGGAAAGATTGTGACATTGATGCACATCAATCAAGAGAATTGCGGAACACTTGTTCGTGACGAAAAAGGTTTTGACAACCGTATCAATACAGGGATTTTTATGTTTATGAAAGACAATTATGAAGAACTGAAAAAATCTCCAATTTCTATAATGCGAATAAAATACCTTACCAATACAGAAGATTATATTGTAAAACGAGAACTTACTTCTGAATTAACTGGAAAGGTAACGAATCCGAATACTTATTTTATGGATAATATCAGGTGCGTTGAGTAATTAATCGCATTTCCATTTCTGGTTAGAAACTTTATCTTTTAAACCTGTTTTTAAATTATAATGCCACCATTCAGAATCAAAAGAGTTAAAGCCATTTTTAATCATGGTCTTTTTCAAATAAGCTCTATTAGAAAGAATTTCTTTTGAAAGCTGTTTAAAATTATGGCTCGCCATAATTCCAAAAAAATCAAAAGAAGTTCCCATATCCACTTCTTTTCCGGTTATATCGACCAAAGAAATATCTACGGCTCCTCCTCTATTGTGGATGGAGCCTTTTTTTGGATCGGCAACGTAGATCGGATTCGACACAATCTCCCACATTTTCTTCTGAATATCCAAAGGCCTGTAACAATCGTAAATTTTAATTCTATATCCTTTTTTTAAAAAATCTTTATTGGCTTCAACTAGCGCTTTTACAGTTTTTAAACGAAGCATACATTCTGCACAATCGTAAACTTTTGTTTTTAAGAAATTATCCTCGGTCGCATATTTCATATCATAAACAAAATCGTTGCTGTAATCTCGTAGATTCACAAAAGTAGTATCCGAAATTTTCACTTCAGCTGATGCAGTATACGTTTCATTTTGAGCATGTAAACCTCTTATTCCAAAAAGAAAAAAAACTAAAATCTTGAGAGTATATTTCATGGTTAAACGATTTTAAAAATTGAAATTAAACAAAAAATTCTTAAAAACCGATTCTAAGATTTTCCTTTAAAACTAAAAACCTATTTTTTTGAATCCAGAATTCGTCATAAATTACTTTCAAACCAAAGTTTATTTTTAATATCTTTATGAGAATTAGACCATTACGTCTTTGTAAATTAAATTATTAATTCTAAAAATCAATTATGTTATGAATTACAGAGCTAAATACATTTCAGCAGCAATCGTAAGCAGTTTAATTTTGTTTTCCTGCAAAAAAGAAATTATAAAAGAAGTTCCTAAAACAGATTCTACTTCTATAAAAACAGAAGCTTTAAAAGAAGACAGCATAGTGTTAAACCCGAATGATTCTTTATATGGTTTAGTAGATAAGAGTGTTATTGGAACGCAATTTCTAACCAAAAGCAGTATAGCCCCGAGATTAAAAAAATTATTAGGAGCAGATTATGATCAAATGGTAAAAAATTGGAACACAGAAACCCCTTTTGAAAAACAAGATAATATACTTCATGCATGGGGATGCAAACAGCATGACTGCAGCAATTATTCTTATGATTTGTACATCGATGTTAAAAACAATAAAATCAATGTCTACAAATTTTCCGAATCTAAACTAACCGTTTTAAAAGAAGATAATTTTGACATTGAAATTAATGGTAACTTTTTAAAAGATCTCGAAATTAAAAAGCAAAATATCCTAAATAAAAAATAACAGCATGCCCGTTTCGAGCTTGTTAAAAAACGGAAGTCTGGTTCAATATTGAACCAGACTTCTGTTTTTTATAAAATTACTCTTAATAACTATATCTCTCCTGTAATCAAAATATTTTCCTTTACACCCTTATCTCTCAACATTCTAAAATGAGACCGAACAGCATGATAAAACGGATACGAGGTATATGGCAGATTATATTCTTCTGCGTAACGTTTTATAATTGGCGTAATATAAGGATAGTAAGTATGTCCAACAGCAGGAAAAAGATGATGTGCCACATGATGCGTAAATCCGCCATAAAGGAAATTAGCCAATTTACTTTCAGTACTAAAATCTTTAGTCACAATCATTTGATGCATTACCCAAGTGTCAGAAAGATTTCCATCTTCATCGGCATGCGGAAAATGGGCATCTTCATCAACATGTGTAGAAACTAAAGCTACAACTCCAATCGCACTGCCGCATAGATGCATAGAAAGCCAAGCAAACAAAACCATGTACCAAGGCTGGCTTAACAACATCATAGGAATAAAAAGCAAATAAATAAGATTAATAATCTTTGCCGCAAAAAGTCTATACACTTCCTGTCTCGGTATTTTATCTACCACTCTTTTTACGTAATTATCCTTTGTTCCAAAAAAATCTTTAAAGTCTCTAATATAAAGCCAATTAAGACTATAAAGAGGATAAATAAACCACATGTAAATATGCTGGTACTTGTGGTAATTAAACAGCGGACTGTTTGGAAATATTCTAATAATATCGCTCTGCTTGATATCAATGTCCCAATCTGGCACGTTTGGATAAGCATGATGCAGACTTATATGGCGTCGCATCCAAAGCCAGTGATTACTGCCAAATAATTCTAAAACATATAAAAACCATTCATTATGCTTAGGCTTTTTAAACAAAGCTCCATGTGCAGCATCATGAAAAGCATTTATAAACAAAACGATCATTGTAATGCCAGACAAAATGTAAAAAAGAAATAGTAAGGGCGTCTGGTTTCCGAAAATTAAAATACAGGCGTAGAACAAAAAAAATACTGCCAGAAGTCCTAAAGACTTCACGACATTTAATACATACAAAGACGAGTTTTTTAAGACCGTTTCATTCACTTCTAAACGCATCTTTTTAAAAAAATCATCTGCTCCTGGTTTAACATAAACCGGTCGTTTTAATTTTTCCATATTGGTTACTGCTAGAAATTGTTAACCAAATTTAGTAAAAAAAAACTTAAATCGTAAGTGTAGAATTAAATAAAAATGGAGTATTTTAAACAAAAAAACCACTCTGTTAGAGTGGTTTAAATTAATTTGACATTTAAAATTGTTAGATATTTTTTGGAAAACTTTTTATTATTCCTCAAACTTTTTATCTGCCAATCGCAATCTAATATTATGAATACGACCTTCAATCTCTTGTAAATCATTCAGAATATTTTGTTTTTCATAAATTGCGCCGACTTCAGTAACCATATCTTGCTCATCAGGAGCAAAAAGATCATTCAAATCCACATCCGGAAAATTTTTACTCAAGCTAATAATAAATTCAGAACCTATACTAGCTGTCCCATGTAAATATCTTCCAATCATTGCAGGGCTAAATCCTAGAATTGCCCCGACTTCCTTCTGCTTTAATCCTTTATCCTTAAAGAATTTACTTAGTTTCTCGTGATACATCATTATTAAAATTCAAAGAAATATAGGTAAAATATATTTTTTAACATTAAAAAGAATAAATAGTATAATATTATTCTTACATTTACTCGTAATAAAATACATACAAATAATTATTAGCAAATATATGTCAAAATTAATCAATAATAGCAATTTTAAAGAAGATAATTCTCACAATAAAAAAGCTTATGAATTTATAGATAAGCATTTACCTGTTACCTATGTTGACCTTACTATTGCTTGTATCATAAAAAAAGGACAGCCAGCTCCAAGTAAAGCATTAATTAGAAATGTTAGAAACAAAACCGTACTTCGAAATGACATCTTACTCGCACTGGTAGAAGTAGCTAATGAAAACAAAGAGGCAATCGAAAAAATTAAACTTCTAACCTCATAATTTCAAAAACAAAGAAAACAATTTACAACCAAAGCTCATTTTATGACAACCCGAAATAATAATAAAAAAGAAAACCCTAAACAAAAGCCTATTCACAATCATTTTGAAATCTTATCTTCAGATAAAAATGATTTCAAAAACATTGCTTATTTGTACGGAATGAGTCCTGAACAATATAAAGAAGGACTTGAAATTCATTTAAAATGTTTTAGCCAAATTGAAAAAGTGAAAAGAATTATCAATTAGGAATATATCATCTATCAATAAAATTCTATCAAATACACATCATCTCTTTTTTTAATCACTTCATAAAACCAATAAAATTAATTCGTATTGTAATTTTGAAATTTTAGCATCAAAACATTATTTCAGCTAAATTTCAACTTTTTTGTAATTTGCCATCTAACAAATTTGTCTTAGCAAATCTCTGATGAAAAATTTAATAGTATCCACTTTATTTCTTTTAAGCTGTTTCATTCAGCAGGACTGTCTGGCTCAAAAACATAAAAAATCACGTTTTAAAGCTTTGGTTTTATATGAAAATGGTGGGCATCATCTCCCATTTACCCAAGCGGCTAAACCATGGTTAAATAAACTTGCCATTGACAGCAGCTTTACAATTGATTATATCGAAGGTACTAAAACAATCAACGAGGCACTTTTAAAGCAATATCAAGTTTTTATTCAATTAGATTATCCTCCGTACACTTGGAGTGAAGAATCTATGCAGGTATTTCAGAAATATATGAACAGCGGAAAAGGCGGATGGGTTGGTTTGCATCATGCTACTCTGCTTGGAGAGTTTGATGGATATTCTATGTGGAAATGGTTTTCTGATTTTATGGGCGGAATCAGATTCGTTAATTACATTCCAGATTTTGCGAGCGGAAAAGTAAATATAGAAGATAAATCTCATCCTGTAACCAAAGGAATTCCATCTGATTTCATTATCCAAAAAGAGGAATGGTATATTTATGACAAAAGTCCGAGACCAAATGTGCATGTTTTGGCTTCAGTTGATGAGTCTACCTATCAGCCAGATTCAAAAATAAAAATGGGAGATCATCCAGTAGTGTGGACAAACGATAAATTTCCTTCGCGAAATGTTTACATTTTTATGGGACACGCACCAGAATTATTCCAAAACGAAGCATATACTACCCTACTTCGAAATTCAATTTTCTGGGTGGCAGGCAAAAAATAATTCAGTATTCCACCTAATTGCTATTTTTGCCAGTCATCAAAAAATAAAACAATCAAGACTGTGATTCAAAAAGTAAATAAAACAGAATATCCCGAACTGATTTCGGTTTGGGAATCTTCGGTAAAAGCAACACATGACTTCTTAAAACCTGAAGATTTTATATTTTACAAAGAACTTATTCCAATTTTTTTTGATAATGTTTCTTTACACTGTATAAAAAATGACCAACAACAAATTATTGGTTTTGTTGGAACTCATGATGAAAACTTAGAAATGTTGTTTGTAACAGCAGACCAAATTGGAAAAGGAATCGGAAAAAAGCTATTATTATATGCAATTGAAAAACTTAAAATCTCAAAAGTTGATGTAAATAAAGATAACCAAACAGCCACTGCATTTTACAAGCATTTTGGTTTTGAAATACAATCAACATCCGATTTAGATGGATGCGGCAAACCCTATCCGATTTTGCATTTAGAACTAACAAAAGAGCCACTTCATTAAAGTGGCTCTTTAAATTTTACAACAAACTGCTTTTATTTTTTCCAATATCTTAAAAACAGCTTAAATAATTCTTCCGCATTAATTTCAATTTCTGAAGCGGAGTACATTATATTCAATTTCGAATTTTGTTCATCATAAGCCATTTTCCACAGAAATTTAGAAACGTGAGCCTCATATTTGGCTATATTATCAATTGTGATGGCAACCAAAGTATCACCACCTACTTTCGTTAATTGCAAATCGGTAACATCTTGCCACTCTATTCTTCCAAAAGCTTTAGCCACTGGCGTTGTTCTTCCAGAAAAACCATTTGAATCTATTTGAATTAATGGAGATTTATCTTTTATTCCAGCAAGAACTTTAAATGTTAAAACAAGCATTATTAAAAGAATTGCACCCGAAACTATTGAAAGTTTTATTTTAAATACTCCATCAAAAGTTCCTATACCATATAAAAGCATAATTGCTAATAAAGTACTAATTGCGCCAGCATATAAAAGTAAGTTTCTCGTTTTCTTGGCATTTCGGTAAAATTTTATTTCTTCATTCATGGGGCGTAGTAAAAATTTTTATTTGTTATTAGAATTAAAAATGAAGAAGCAATTTACTGCAAAACATTTTAAGAACGTAAGAAACTCCTATAAACATTGATTTAACTAAAGAGACAAAAACAATTTCAATTAATGCATTTCAAGCAACTAAGCTTACAAAACATTGTAAATCAATTTTCTACCCAACTGGAAATTGTATAACTTCTATATGAAATTAAATACTTTCAAACGCAATCTCCATTTGTACCTTTATTATAAAACTAAATATTCATAATAAAAATACAGGTTATGGCAGAAATTAAAATTGAGAAAAAGAAGCCAATTTGGCCATGGATTGTAGCAATCCTATTAATCTCAGCACTTGTATACTATGTCTTTATAAAAGATGATCAAGTGCAAAATGAAAACAGAATGGAAATCGAAAACAATTCTAGTGTAGACAGCACAGCAAATTATTAAGAAACTATGGAAAATAAAGATAGAAATTTATACAGATTAGATGAGCTTTCCGATTATAAAGTTGCTTCAAACTATTCTGATGTAAGAGGTTGGAAAATTGTAGACTCAGACAACCGCACAATAGGAAAAATTGATAACCTATGGGTTAATAAAGACATGCAACGTGTTGTTTATCTAGACGTTAATCTTGATAAAGGATTAATAGAAGACAGTCGTAATGAAGTACATGATGCAATTGCGAATGAAAATGGAAAGGAATTTATCTATAAAGATGGAGACAGCCACATTATTATACCAATCGGCTCTGTGAGTATAAATAAAGACACTAAAATTGTCATGGCCAACAATATTGGATATGATACATTTAGAAAAACAAGCAGATATAACTGGCAAAATGATTTTGATCGGGAGTACGAAAGAAGAGTATTAAATTCTTATTATCCTACTGAGGAATCGCGCCTTGCTTCTGAAAGTAATGACGATACTTTTTACAAACGAAGAGAATTTGACAATTATTGATAAATGTAATTTGCATTAAAAACAAATGTTACAAACGAATAAAGACCAAGCGTTCAAGAATGTTTGGTCTTTGTTTATTTTATCTCTTTAATGTTCTATTTTATTTTGAATTTGATTTAATCTTTCAGATAAACTTCCTTTTATTTCAATTACTTCCAAATCAAAATCATCAATTAATTCTCCGATAATATCATTTACTTCATACCGCAGTTCAGGCAAATCAGAGGCTGAGCACAAAATTCGATCTGGCTTTTCAATAGGAACATATACAAAAACGTCAATTTCTCTAATTGCATTTTGAATTTTATTAAATATTGACAAAAAATTCAATTTATCATCAACCGCTAAAGCATATGCTAAAAGATCAATCGGACAGCGGTCAAAAATAGCGTTTCTGTTACTTCTTACTATTTGTTTTAAAGAATGTTCTAACTGGATTATATAATCATCTGAAGTAGGAATTTCAGAAAAATCAAAACCCATTTCCTGCAGTTCAAAATACGGTTCTGAATAAAACTGATAATCAGGAAGAGCTTCATGCAGTTTTTCTGCAAATGTGGTTTTACCAACCTTATGAGCTCCAAGTATTGCTATTCTCATACCATTACTATTTTTTAACTATAAACAACTAAAAATAAACAAAATAGGCCCAAAACAAAAAAGGATGATCAAAAATGATCATCCTAATAAAGTGATCCCAGAAGGATTCGAACCTTCGACCTACGCATTAGAAGTGCGTTGCTCTATCCAGCTGAGCTATGGAACCAGTATTTCAAAATTTCTAAAAATAGAAATCAAAACTATATACATAAGAACAAAAAAGCCATTCAATTTGAATGGCTTTTTGTGAACGCAGAAGGATTCGAACCTTCGACCGCCTGCTTAGAAGGCAGGTGCTCTATCCAGCTGAGCTATGCGTCCATTATTTCAATTGTAGTCGGGGTGGCAGGATTCGAACCTGCGGCCTCCTGCTCCCAAAGCAGGCGCGATAACCGGGCTACGCTACACCCCGAGGCAAAATTTAAGCGGAGAGACAGGGACTCGAACCCTGGCGACGGTTACCCGTCGACAGATTAGCAATCTGCTCCATTACCGCTCTGGCACCTCTCCTTGCTTGCGGAATTGCTTCCGTTTTGCGAGTGCAAATGTATAACAACATTCCTTTTCTCACAAGCTTTTTTTTGAGTTTTTTTAGTTTTTTTTCATCTTTTTTCAAAACCACTTCACAATCAAACAAATAGAATTAACAAAAATTTCACCTTAAATTTAAAATTCGTCTATTCAATACAAAATTTGAATTTATTCAAATAAACATTAAATTTGCTTACTAACTATTATTAAACAGAAAATGAACAAAAGAGTTGTTATCGTTTCTGCCGTTAGAACACCTATCGGAAGTTTCATGGGCGGGTTATCTAGTGTACCTGCACCAAAATTAGGCGCTGCTGCTATAAAAGGAGCGCTTTCAAAAATTAATCTTGACCCAAAATTAGTCGATGAAGTTTTCATGGGGAATGTAATTCAGGCAGGTGTCGGACAAGCTCCAGCACGACAAGCAGCGCTTTTTGCTGGTTTGTCTGAAGAAGTTGCCGCTACAACAGTAAACAAAGTATGTGCTTCTGGAATGAAAGCTGTAATGTTTGCTGCTCAAGCAATCGCATGCGGTGACGCTGAAATTGTGGTAGCGGGCGGAATGGAAAGCATGAGCTTAATTCCACATTATGTGCAAATGCGTGCTGGAAACAAATTTGGCCCTGCAACTATGTTGGACGGAATGCAAAAAGATGGTTTGACAGATGCTTACGACAATAACGCAATGGGAGTTTGCGCTGACTTGTGTGCATCTGAATACAAAATAAGCCGTGAAGAACAAGATGCATTTGCAATTCAATCTTATGAAAGAAGTGCAAAAGCTTGGGATGCTGGAAAATTCGACAATGAAGTTGTTCCTGTTGAAGTACCTCAGAGACGTGGCGAACCCATTATATTTTCAAAAGATGAAGAATATACTAATGTGAAATTAGATAAAATTCCATCTTTAGCCCCAGTTTTCACAAAAGACGGAACTGTAACAGCCGCAAATGCTTCAACAATAAATGATGGAGCCGCTGCTTTAGTATTAATGTCTGAAGAAAAAGCAAATGCATTAGGCTTAAAACCTTTAGCTTACATAAAAGGCTACGCAGATGCTGCGCAAGAACCAAAATGGTTTACAACAAGTCCAGCAAAAGCATTACCCAAAGCTTTAGACAAAGCAGGAATCTCAATTTCAGATGTTGATTATTTCGAATTCAACGAAGCTTTCTCTGTAGTGGGATTAGCCAATTCAAAAATATTAAATCTAGACAATGATAAAGTAAACGTAAATGGTGGCGCTGTTTCTTTAGGACACCCTCTTGGAGCTTCTGGAGCACGAATTATCGTAACTTTACTTAATGTTTTAGAACAAAACAATGCAAAAACTGGAGCTGCTGCAATTTGCAACGGTGGAGGTGGCGCATCGGCAATTGTTATCGAAAGAGCTTAAAACAATATCTCAAAAAATCAGGAGTTATTAATATAACTCCTGATTTTCAACTTATAAATTTCCTTAAATGTTTGGAATTTGCAATTTAGCCATAGTACCTGTTCGAGCTGAAGCCAGCGACAGAAGTGAAATTGTTACACAGCTCTTGTTTGGCGAGCATATCGAAATTTTAGAACGCTATAATCAGTGGGCTAAAATAAGAATTCAGTATGACGATTATGTTGGTTGGGTAGATTCTAAACAATATCAGGAAATTACTAAAGAGCAATTTAATCAGTTAAGCAAAGAGGCAATCATCTTAAATGCTGATTTGATTGATTATATCACAGCTCCTAACAACCTACTGCTTCCTATTCCGCTTGGAGCTTCGTTATCTTTTTTAAACAACAGCGAAATCAATACATCAAATTTTGATTTTGAAGGAACAAAAACCAGCGGCATCAAACCAAAAAGTGCCTTAATAAATACTGCTTTCATGTATTTGAATGCACCTTATTTGTGGGGAGGAAAAACACCTTTCGGCATTGATTGTTCAGGCTTTACGCAAATGGTTTATAAACTAAACGGATATAAAATTCACCGCGACGCTTCACAACAAGCACTTGAAGGCGAGCCTTTAAGTTTTATTGAGGAAAGCGAAGTTGGCGATTTAGCCTTTTTTGACAATGATGAAGGAAACATCATCCATGTTGGAATCATTATGGAAAACAACTACATCATCCACGCAAGTGGAAAAGTACGTATTGACCGTTTGGACCACAGCGGAATTTATAATCCAGAAATAAACAAACACACTCATAAACTTCGTGTGATTAAAAAAATCATCTAACTTTTATTTCGTATCGAAAAATAGAATTAAAGTACGCGGATAAAACAGATTCGCTTTGCGAAAACGCGGATTTACACAGATTTTTTCTTTTCTCTCACAGATTGAGCAGATTTATTTAAAAAATCTATTTTAAATCTGCCTAAATCATTTAAAATCTGCGTGAAATAAAAAATCCTTTTAATCATTATAATCTGTGGCTAAAAAAATTAGCGCAAATTCAGGAAATTTGTAGCAAACAAAACCTTAAGCACTCAATCGAATCGTCTTTCTAAACTCAGACGGACTATACCCCTTTTGCTTTCTAAAAAACTTATTAAAATGGCTTTCATCTGTAAAACCAAATTCATAGGCTATTTCGTTAATACGTTTCTCGCTAAATTGCAAACGATGTTCAATCAGTTTCGTTTTATAATTACTGATATACTGTTGCATCGTTTCGCTCGCATGTTTTTTAAAATAACGTCCCAAATAAGTATTCGAAATTCCGAAATAATCACTAATTGATTCCGCTTTGATTTTTTCAGGATAGTAGATATTATTCTGAATATATTGCAGGATATCCATTGCTTTAGCCTCAGTATTTATGGTTACTTGTTCAGGCAAGTATTTCGCGATATTTCTCGCCACAATAATAATCAGCGTATTCACCAACTGCTGAATCAATTCCTGATTGTAAACATCTTTATCCTGATGTTCGCGACAAATAGCTTCAATCATCACTTTCACCAAACATTTATCAGGATCATTTTTTAGAATACAACCCGGCTGATGATTGGCATTTTGAAGTATATATTCTAATCGCTGAATATTTTCATTCTGTAAACTCGAATTTTTCAAATAAATATCATTAAACCTTAAAAAGAAAAACTTCGTTTCGGTTTCAATTGTAAAATTATGGCAATCCTCAGGGGTTAATAAAAACAAATGCCCTGGATCATATTCAAAAATATTCTTATTGATACACTGCCTTCCGGTTCCTTCTAAAATATAAACCAATTCGAAAAAATTATGACGATCTCCAACATCTGGATATTCATTCAGCGTTTCAAAAGAAACCGTAAAAGGTTCATATAAGTTTTCTTTTTTCATAATTCCATTTTATTTGAAGATGCAAATATACCTAAAAAAGACAAATATATACCAAATAAGAATCATAAAAACAGTATAATTTTGCCTCATCAATTTTAAACATAAAAAATCACAATCATGGAATATAGAAAACTAGGCAACTCAGAACTTGAATTATCAGCAATTACATACGGTGCATTTGCTATTGGCGGAACGATGTGGGGAGGAACAGAAAAGAAAGATTCAATAGCATCTGTTCAGGCTTCAATTGACCACGGCGTTACCACAATTGACACTGCTCCTTTTTACGGATTTGGTTTAAGTGAAGAAATGATCGGTGAAGCCATAAAACCTTACGATCGTTCTAAAATTCAATTACTTACTAAATTCGGTTTAGTTTGGGACGGAAGCAATAATGGAAAAGGCGATTTCTTTTTCGACGCAGACGACAACGGTAAAAAAGTTCCAATTTACAAATATTCATCAAAAGCAAACGTCATTAAAGAAGTCGAAGAAAGCTTAAAACGCCTTCAAACCGATTATATAGATTTACTGCAAATTCACTGGCCAGATTCAACAACTCCAATTTCTGAAACTATGGAAGCTGTTGAAACTTTAATTCAGCAAGGAAAAATCAGAGCATTCGGAGTAAGTAATTATAATATTGCACAAATTCAGGAAGCACAAAAAACAGTTCAAATAGCTTCAAACCAAGTAGCTTACAGTATGCTGAATCGCGGAATCGAAGCAGATTTAATTCCGTTTACAGTGGCAGAAAACATCGGAATCATTGCTTACAGCCCAATGGAAAGAGGTTTATTGACTGGAAAATATTTCACAGACAGCAAATTAAAAGAAAACGACCACAGAAACGGCTATTTCGGAAAATTCGATTTACAGCAGGTAAAAACTTTAATAGAAGAATTAAGTTCTTTAGCGCATTCAAAACACATTTCAATTTCGCAATTGGTTTTACGCTGGACGACTTTGCAAAAAGGAATTTCAATTGTTTTAGCTGGAGCAAGAAACGCAGAACAAGCCATTTCAAACGCCAAAACAATGGATTTCGATTTATCAGCTTCAGAACTGGAATTTATCAATCAAGCAATTTCAAAAATTAAATAATTAGAATTTGGGCGTGTCCCAATCCCGATAACTATCGGGAGGGCTATCCGCTAAATCTTTTACTTTTTAAAGAAAAAAGTAAAAGGATATCGCTACTATCCCTCACGCATCACGTATCCATAACAACATAAAGTAAAATGAAAAAGATATTTATAATTAACGGTGGACAAAAATTTGCCCATTCAGGCGGAAAATTCAACAAAACAGTGCAAGACTGGACAATTGATTTTCTTTCCAAAAACAACGAATACGAAATCAAAACAACCCACGTAGAGGACAATATTGATCTTGACCAAGAAGTAGAAAAATTTGTTTGGGCAGATGTAATTATTTATCATACACCAGTTTGGTGGTTTCAACTTCCAAACCTTTTCAAAAAATACATCGATGATGTTTTTACAGCTGGCCATAATAAAGGAATTTACAAAAGCGACGGAAGAAGCCGTGTAAATCCAGACATCAATTACGGAACTGGCGGACTTCTACACGGACGCAAATACATGCTTACCACAAGCTGGAATGCGCCTGCAACCGCTTTTACACTTCCAGGAGAATTCTTCGATCAAACTTCGGTTGATGATGGCGCTATGTTTGGTTTTCATAAAATGAACAAATTCACCGGAATGGAAAAAATAAACAGCTTCCATTTTCACGATGTCGAAAAAGGTGCAACACCAGAAAATATTGCTATCTTTAAAGAGAATTACACGAAACATTTAGAGCAAACTTTTAAAAACTTATAATTATGATTTCGATTACAGCAATTTTAAAAAGTAAACCAGAGCATTTAAATGAAGTTCAAAACCTGCTGACACATCTAGTAACCGAAACTAGAAAAGAAGTTGCATGTATTCGTTACGATTTACACACTTCCGAAAATGTTTTTATCCTTTGGGAAGAATGGAAAGACCAACCAGGATTAGACCTGCATAACAATCAATCCTACTTGCAAGAATTCATCAAAAAAACGGAAACGCTGGTTTCAAGCCCAATTCAGGTTTACAAAACCGTACAGACTTTATAAGTTTTTTTTCAATAGCCACAAATTCACGAATTAATATAAAATCTATGCGTATAGATTTTAAAAAATAAATTCGTGACTTCGTGGCTATTAAATTATTCCGAAAAAAGCTAAATTGCCTAAAATTCAGAAATCTATATTTTATGAGCAATTATCATCTTGCCGAAATCAATATTGCAAAAATGAAAGGAGTCGACATCAATGACCCTATCATGAAAGAATTTGTAGACAATTTAGATCTTGTAAACACCTTAGCCGAAAACAGCGACGGATTTGTCTGGCGACTTAAAGACGACAGCTATAATGCGACAAACTTAAATCCGTATAACGACGAACAGATCATTGTAAACGTTTCGGTTTGGGAAAGCATTGAAACGCTGGAACATTATATGTACAAAACCTTTCACAGCGATTTTTTAAAACGTCGAAAAGAATGGTTTCAGAAATTCGGAAAAGCGCACACAGCAATGTGGTGGATTCCAAAAGGCCATATTCCTAATCTTGAAGAAGCTGTCGAAAAATTAGATTACCTTCAGCGAAACGGTCCATCCGACTTAGTTTTCGATCTTCGAAACAAATATCCAATGCCGGTTAATACATAGTTGTATAGCCACAAATTCACGAATTTATTTTTTAAAATCTATGCGCAAACATTTTTAAATTAATTCGTGAATTCGTGGCTAAAAAAAAACTACTTTATCCCTCCAAAAGCCCCAAAACACATATTTTTATGTAAAATTTCGACTTTTGAGAATCCTACTTTTTTCATTAAATCCAATTGGTAATTCATTGATCTTGGCGTATCTTCTTTGGCAATATAATCGAATACATTTTGTCGATATTCTGCCCCTCCTATTCCTTCTAAATACTCTCCGTAACGTTGCCAAGTGTATTCGTTTAATAATTCTGTATCTTGAGTAATCAAATCTGAAATCATAAAACAACCGCCGGGTTTTAATAATTTGAATATTTTCTCGAAAGTTGTTTCCCAATCTTGGTCATCTCTCAAGTGGTGCAAAACCGCTCCAGCCAAAATAATATCAAACTGATTTTCTGGCAATTCAACTTCACGAATATCACCTTGTTTGATCTCAACTTTTCCGTTTGTTTCTGCTGAAACTCTTTCAAAAGCTTTATTCAACATCGGCAAACTCAAATCGACTAAAGTGCAGTTTAAATTTGGTAATTTCGAAAGCATCATCAAAGTATAATTTCCTGCGCCACAGCCAATATCTAAAATATTAGTGGCATTTGGAACAATTCGTTTTGAAGCTTCTGTAATTAATTCTAAAGAAATTTTAGCGTCAATAGTAGACAACTGTCCTGTTTCTAAATTCGAAAATCGTTCGACATCATTGTCAAATCGTTCTTTGATTTCTTCAATAGTTGATTTTTTCATAGTTCTTGTTTTTTATACTCTCACAGATCTAGCAGATTTAGGGGATCTTTTTGCTATTATTGATCGGAATATTGGTGATTAAGAATAAAAATAATTTTAATTAATCTGTAATCTGCCCTATCTGCATAATCCGCGAGAGAATTGTTTTTATTTTAAGAATTAAAAGTTTTTGTTATCAATTATTCGTTACAATTCTCACTTTTAACGATTCACTTCTAACATTTAACTCAAAATCAAAACTACCTCTTTCATAAATACTTTAAAAATACTATTTTTATCAATTAATAATACTTTAAAAGTATCATGGAATTACGTCACTTAAAATATTTTTTGGCTGTAGCCGAAGAACTCAACTTTACCAAAGCTTCTGAAAAACTATTTATTTCGCAACCACCTCTAAGTCGACAAATAGCTGAATTGGAAGAAGAACTTCAAGCAAAGCTTTTCATCAGAAACAATAAAAAAGTAGAACTTACCGAAGCTGGAAAATATTTTGAAAAAGAAGTCAAATCGCTTTTTCAAGATTTGGAACGCACTTCGCTAAAAACAAAAAAGATCGCAGAGAATGTGTCGGGAGAATTTAGGATTGCTTACATAAGTTCTATACATTCTGCAACAATTTCAGAATTGATAAAACATTTAAAATTACAATTTCCTTATGTCAATTTCAAACTCTTTGAAATTTCAACCACCAAACAGATCGATGCTTTAGAACAAGGAAAAATTGAAATGGGAATTATTCGTTCCCCTATAAAATCTCCCAAAATACAATCGCATTTATGGTTTCAGGATGGTTTTTCAATTGTTTTTAATAAAACGAATATTCAGCTAAAATCTGAAAAAGAGATATTGAATTTAAAAGATGAAACTTTTGTGTTTTTCAACAAAGATTATGCACCGCATTATCATGAAGTTTTATTGGAATTGTGCGCTTTTTACGGATTTACGCCAAAGATTATCCACGAAGCCAACAACATCAATTCCATTGTACAATTAGTCAAAAACGGATTAGGAATTTCGATTGTTCCGTCAAATATTGCGAAAAACAATCAAGATTCTGAGATTAGTTTTATCGAATTGAAAAAAGTGAATTTACGCACGGATGTTTCGATTATAACTTCAAAAGAAGATGACTCTGAGATCATAAAATCTGCTGTTAATTTTTTATTGAATAAAAGTGGTTCACGCTAAGTTTTGTGGTGAAATTAATCTCGCAAAGACGCGAAGTCGCAAAGTTTTTATTTAAAAGTTGCGTCCAGCTTTAGCTGGATGGGGAAATAATTAAGTTTAAAGGCTTTAGCCAAAAAACTACGAATTTGGCTAAAGCCTTTTCCAATTCAACTTTTATACCTCCAGCTAAAGCTGGAGGCAATTCAATAAATCCTTTTAATCCTTTAATCTGTGGCAAAAAAAACTTTCCGCCTTAGCGTCTTCGTGGCCATAACAAAAATTCGTTACAATTTAGTACAGAAATTCACATTATAAAAAGAGAACTTTTAAATACCTTAGCAAATCAAAATTCTACAAAATAAAACTACTATAAAAATGGCTGAACAATCTTCAATTCAGTGTCCAAACTGCGGAACTCCAATCGATGTCAATGATGTTTTGAAACATCAATTGGAAGACAGCATCCGTAAAGAATTTCAACAAAAAGCCACTATTCAAAATAAAGAATTAGAGCTTAAAAACGAACAGTTGGACAAAGCCAAAGCCGAATTTGAAGCCAAAAAGAAACAAGAAAACGAACTTTTTGCCGAGCGTTTGGAACGAGAAAGAAAAATTGCGGAAAAAGAAATTTCTGAAAAACTTAAAACCAAACTTGAAGAAGAAAACAAAGATCGTTTGCTTTTGATGGAAAAAGAACTCTCTGAAAAATCGGAAAAAATCAGGGAATTAAATAAAATGGAAGGTGAAATCGCAAAGTTGCAACGCGAAAAACTGGAAATGAAAGAAGCGATTCAAGCCGAAGCCGAAAAGCAATTGAACGCACAATTGACCTTGGAACGTGAAAAAATCAGAAAACAGGAAGACGATAAAAACGAACTGAAATTCAAAGAACTTCAGAAACAACTTGAAGAACAAAAAAAGCTGACGGAAGAAATGAAACGCAAGCAAGAACAAGGTTCTATGCAATTGCAAGGCGAAGTAATGGAATTGGCAATTGAAGAATGGCTTGCCAATAATTTCCCTCTTGACAGTATTGATGAAGTTAAAAAAGGCGCTAATGGTGCAGATTGTCTTCAAATTGTAAACACCCGCGAGCATCAAAATTGCGGTTCTATTTATTACGAAAGTAAACGTACAAAAGCTTTTCAGCCTTCATGGATTGAAAAATTCAAAAATGATATCAGAATCAAAAGAGCCAATATTGGTGTTTTGGTTACCGAAGTAATGCCAAACGGCATGGACAGAATGGGGATGCGCGACGGAATCTGGATTTGTACCTATGAAGAATTTAAAGGTTTAAGCGCCGTTTTACGTCAATCTTTAATTCAGATCAATCAAGCTGTACAAGCGCAGGAAAACAAAGGCGATAAAATGTCGATGTTGTACGATTTCTTAACCAGCAATGAATTTCGTTTGCAAATTGAAGGAATTGTAGAAGGGTTTACACAAATGCAAAACGACTTAGATTCTGAAAAAAGAGCGATGCAGAGAATCTGGAAACAACGCGAAAAACAAATCGAAAAAGTGGTTCATAATACACTAGGAATGTACGGTTCTATTAGAGGTATTGCCGGAAATGCGGTTCAAAGTGTAAAAGCTTTGGAATTGGATTTTATTGAAGGTGATGATGAAGAAGAAACTAAAGAACTAGAATAAATCCTTCGACTTCGCTCAGGAAGACAAACGAAATGTCAGGCTGAGCGAAGTCGAAGCCCTTATAAAACCTAATCCACCTTCTTAAAAACCAAAAGTTTCCCAGAAGGATTCGAAAGCGTCAGTCTGTTATTTTCTATAGAATAAGTCGTCGTACTTTGCAACGCTTTCAAAAATTCACCTTCTTTATTTCCTTGTGCGCAAGCCATAAGAGTTGAAATCACTTTTGTAAATCGCAATACATCTTTTTCATAAAAAATTTGTCCGCTGATTCCGTTACAACCTCCGTAACCAGAAAATCTGTTTTCTGAAGAATTGATTTCGATTCGAGGAAATTCCTTTTGAAAATCGGTTGCAAAAACTTTATAGCCGTTCAGTTCTTCCAAAACCCAAATATCATGCAAGCGATAATCTGTATTATATTTACCGCAGCCTTCGAGTTTTTTCGTCTCTAAATCTACATTATTTTTGATTTCTACTTTCGCACTATATGGTGAAATTACGCCAGACATCGAATCCTGACAATCCAATTGCTGAATCGTAATTGTTGCCGACGAAGTTTCATTGCTTACTTTATACATTTTCACGTTCGCATCCATCGCTTTTATAGCTTCTACAGCAGGAAAAACAAGTTTTTCTTTCCCTGGAATTAAAGATGTAAAAACGATATTTTCCTTTCCCATTCTTACTGCCCAAAACGGCTCGTTTCCAGTTGCTTTAAAATAGTATTTCATCTCATCTTCTTGGGCCCCATATTCTGAAGTATTATGTGTATTCGAAGTCTTATCGGCTGAAGATTTACAGCCTATTACTAAAAAAAGTAAAAGCAAAAATGACAATATATTTTTCATAACGTTTTATTTTGAAGATCATTTTAACAAAATACAAGTAAAATTCTTATGAATTTACGACTTTTTTCTGAATTACTTATTTAGAATCTTTTCAAATTTAAATTTTTCCCACATATTAAATCTCGCAAAAACCTTTACTACGTAACAGTTTACGAAGAAATACGTAACCAATTTCAACTATACGTTTTAAAAAATCTAAATACATACGTATTTTTATAAGTATAAATACTTATATTTGCGTAGTAATACTTAATTAAAGAAATCATGATTAAAGTAATAGTAGTTGGAAACGGCATGGTTGGTTATAAATTTTGCGAAAAGTTCATTGCAAAATCAGGACAAGAAAAGTATCAGATTACCGTATTTGGCGAAGAACCAAGACGAGCATATGATCGCGTACATTTAAGCGAGTACTTTGGAGGAAAAACAGCTGATGATTTATCATTATCGACAACCGAGTGGTACGCAGAAAACAATATTATTTTAAATACATCTGAATTAATTACAGATATTAATCGTGATGCAAAAACGATTCACACTCACTTAAACAAAACACATACGTACGACTACTTAGTTTTGGCAACAGGTTCTTCCGCTTTTGTGCCACCAATTGAAGGTGTCGAAAAAGAAGGTGTTTTTGTGTACAGAACCATTGAAGATCTGGACGCTATTATGGCCTACGCCAAAAAAATAAAAATAAAAGGCGCAACTGAAGCTGCCGTTTTAGGTGGCGGATTATTAGGTCTCGAAGCAGCAAAAGCAGTTAGAGATTTAGGCTTGAATCCGCATGTGGTGGAGTTTGCGCCACGCTTGATGCCAAGACAATTGGATCAAGGCGCAAGCGATATGTTGCAAGCTAAAATCGAAGAACTAAATATTGGAATTCATCTAAACAAAGCAACGCAATATATTGACGGAAAAGAAAGTATAACAGGAATGATGTTTGCGAATGAGGAATTGTTAAAAGTTGATATGTTGGTTATTTCTGCCGGAATTAAACCTCGCGACGAACTAGCAAGAGTTTCAGGGCTTGAAGTGGGCGTTAGAGGTGGTATTGTAGTAAACAGTCAAATGCAGACATCAGATCCTTCAATTTATGCAATTGGCGAAGCGGCACTTTACAACCAAAATATTTACGGACTTGTTGCTCCAGGCTACGAAATGGCCGATGTTGCGGCCGAGCAAATCTTAAATGGCAATAAAACCATGAGAGAAACCATCGATATGTCGACTCAATTGAAGTTAATTGGTGTTGAAGTAGCGAGTTTTGGTGATCCTTTTGTCGAAAATGAAAACGTAACTGCCATTATTTATGAGAATAAACTAAGCGGAATCTACAAAAGAATTAACGTTACCAAAGATTCTAAAACGCTTTTAGGCGGAATTTTAGTCGGCGATTCTAGCGATTACAATTCGCTTTTCCAGATCTACAATAACGGAATGGCTTTGCCAAAAAATCCAGAAGATTTGATTTTGGGTTCTCGTGATGGCTCTGAAGGTTCAAGTTTAGGAAGTGTAATGGATTTGCCAGACACAGCCGTAATTTGCTCTTGCGAAAATGTGACAAAAGGCGCGATCTGCTGTAAAATTTTAGACGAAAGCTGTTCTTCATTATCAGATGTTGTCAAAGCTACAAAAGCGACTTCTGGCTGCGGAGGCTGTAAACCAATGGTTTCTGATTTGGTAAAAGCCACTCAAAAATCTTTAGGAAAAGAAGTAAAAGAAGTAATCTGCGAGCATTTCAATTATAATCGCCAAGAATTATTTGATTTGGTAAAAATCAATAAATACGAGAATTTCTACGATGTTCTAGATCATCACGGAAAAGGTGATGGATGCGAAATTTGCAAACCAGTAGTAGCCTCTATTTTCTCTAGTATTTATAACGATACGGCTAATAAACACGTTACAACTCAAGATACAAATGATAGATTTTTGGCCAATATTCAGAGAAACGGAACTTATTCTGTCGTTCCAAGAGTTGCGGGTGGCGAAATTACAGCTGAGAAATTAATTGTAATAGGCGAAGTAGCAAAACAATTCGATTTGTACACTAAAATTACTGGAGCTCAGAGAGTTGATTTATTTGGAGCGCATTTAAGTGACTTGCCGAAAATCTGGAAAATCTTAATCGATAATGGTTTTGAAAGCGGTCATGCGTACGGAAAATCGCTTCGTGCTGTAAAAAGCTGTGTTGGAAATGCTTGGTGTCGTTACGGAATGGACGACAGCGCCGGATTTGCCATCGAACTGGAAAATAGATACAAAGGAATTCGTTCTCCGCATAAATTGAAAGGTGGTGTTTCGGCTTGCATTCGCGAATGCGCTGAAGCCCGCGGAAAAGATTTCGGATTAATCGCCGTTGAAGGCGGATGGAATTTATACATCGCAGGAAATGGCGGTGCAAATCCAAAACACGCTGTTTTATTAGCCGAAAAAATTGATAAAGAAACGGTTATAAAATATATGGACCGATTCTTAATGTATTACATCCGCACCGCTGGCCCGCTGATTCGAACTTCAACTTGGCTGGAAAAACTAGATGGTGGTTTAGAATATTTGAAAGAAGTAATTATCGAAGATAGTTTGGGAATATGCGAAACGCTTGAAGCCGAAATGCAGACTTTAGTCAATACTTTTGAATGTGAATGGAAACAAGTTCTTGAAAAACCGAGATTATTAAAACGTTTCAATCACTTTATAAACTCAGACGAAAAAGACGATAATGCCATTTTTGTTCCGCTTAGAGATCAAAAAATGCCGAAAGCTTGGTCTTAAAAAAATATCTTGCCACAAAGGCACAAAGTCGCAAAGTCAAAATAAAAAAAAATTAGCGTCTTTGCGCCTTAGTGGCAAAACACCATAAAGCTCCAAAAAAAGAAAAAAAATCATTAAACGTTTGCTGTCCTCTTACCCTCTTTTTTACTGCGCCATCAAATCTCTCTTGATTGTAAAAAGAGGGCTAAGAAACAGGAACCCAAAACTCAATAAAAATGGAAGAAATCTTAAATCAATACGAAACAGTTCATGCGAGCGATGCAACAATTTGGTTCAAAGCAGGTAAAGTTGAAGATTTCCCAACCAACCGAGGCGGATGCATCAAATACAAAAACAAACAAATCGCTATTTTCAACTTCACTCGTCGCAACGAATGGTATGCTTGCCAAAACGCCTGCCCACATAAAATGGAAATGGTTTTATCCAGAGGAATGACAGGCTCTGCCGATGATATTCCGAAAATTGCCTGCCCGATGCATAAAAAAACTTTTTCACTTGTTGATGGTTCGAACTTAAACGGTGAAGACTATAACATTGCAACCTACCCGATTAAGATTGTTGATAACGAAGTTTTTGTTGGATTTGCAGATTAGACTTTTAAAGAGCCAAGAAGCAAGAGGTAAGATTTGAAAAACTTTTATCATCTTGCTTCTTGCTTCTTTCATCTCACTTTCGACTTTTGACTTTCGACTTTCAACTTTTCTACTTAATTCCGTATCTTTGAAATTCTATTATCAAACCAAAAAATGACTACACCTTTTCAAAAAGCAAGCGAATGGATTGATGCTGAAAACGCTCAAGATCCAAATATTGAAATCGACCAAAACCAAGAATATCCAAAAGAATTATTGTACTCCAACAGGATGTACGAAAGATTGATGCAATTCGAACCAAATGCATCCGAGGAAATCCAGATTGCCTCAAAAGCACAACACATCTGCCGATGGAAAGTAGCTCGTGAATCCTACCCAATGGATCGTGTGGGTTATTTGAAATGGAGAGAAGAATTGAAAAAATTCCACGCAAAAACTACCGCCGAAATTCTGGAAAAAGCTGGTTACGATCAAACTTTTATCGATCGTGTTTCATTTTTGATAGAGAAAAAATTACTTAAAAAAGATCATGAAACCCAATTACTTGAAGACGTGATCTGTCTGGTATTTTTAGAATATTATTTAGAACCTTTCGTACATAAACACGACGAAGAAAAACTAAAAAACATCATCAAAAAAACTTGGGATAAAATGTCCGACAAAGGACACCAAGAAGCCTTAAAGATCAAATATTCTGAAGAAAACTTAAACTTGATAAAAGCTTCTTTAGGATTGTAAAAAAGATATGAAGAAAAGCAATCAGGAAGCTGCAGAAAAAATCACATTCAAAAATTTACGTCGTCTGTATTTTTTTGCGCTTCTTACTATTGCCTTAACTATAATTATCAGTCAGTTTTTAGTACAATACAATCTGAATCAGCAGTTAAGCGATTCTAAGATTATCAATTTTTCTGGTAAACAAAGAATGCTGAGCCAGAAAATCGTCAAAGAAGTTCTGATCCTGCACTATGTTTCTGATACAGTTTCTGCAAAACAAATTTCGCATTTAAACGAAGTTTTATCACTTTGGAAGAAAAACCAAAATGCGCTCGAAAACGGCAACGACAGTCTAGCTTTTCCAAAAGAAAAATCAGAAACACTTTCTAAATTATATCTTGAAATCAATCCGATTTTCAATAAAATTGCACAAACTACAGATTCTTTTTTGTCGAATTTACAGCAGAAAAAATCAGTTTCTGATAATCAAAAATTAGTTCAGATTATTTTAGAAAACGAAGGCATTTTCCTTTCTAAAATGAATCAAATCGTAACCCAATACGACCTCGAAGCACACGAAAAAGTAACCGAACAACGCCGAATAGAATATTGGATTTTCGGTTTCACACTTTTGATTCTTGTTTTAGAATTCTTCTTCATTTTCAGACCTACAAATAAGAAAATCGAGCGATTAATTACACGACTTTTATCTTCCGAAAAGAAAGCTTTAAAGCTCGCATACGACACTGAAATCCTAAGCGAAATCAAAGAAAATTCGGTTAAAGAACTAAAATCGCTTAATTATGCGATGGAAAATACTTTATTGTATTGCCGAATTGCACCTGACGGCTCCATCATTCATATTGGCGAAAAATTTGCCAAATTACTGAATTACACCAAGTTTTCATCCAACAAAAAATTCTCTGAAGTTTTAACTGTTGATGAAAAAGAACAGACTAATTTTGACCGCTTGATATTTGAAAAACAAAGAAGTGGGTGGCAAGGCGAAATCAGTATTTTAAACAAAGAAAACGAAACTATTTGGCTAGATTTATCGATGGTTCCGGTTATGATCAAAAAAGACGAACTAGAACTCTTAATTGTTTGTTTCAACATTACTGAACGCAAAAAAGCACAACGAGAAGTCGAACGTTTAAACCTTGAAAACACAACGGAAAAAATCAATCAGCAAAAGATTATTTCAAGTAAAATTGTTGAAAATCAAGAAAATGAGCAAAACCGAATCGCCAAAGAAATTCACGACGGAATTGGCCAGATGCTTACCGGTTTAAAATTCAGTTTAGAAAGCATCAATTTAGATGACAGAGAAAAATCAGAGCAAAAAATTGAATATTTAAAGAAGCTTTCTTTAGACATTATAAAAGGGGTTCGCACGGCAACTTTCAACCTAATGCCACCAGAATTAAGCGATCACGGCATCGTTTCTTCTTTAGCAAAACTAACACAAGAACTTTCAAAACTTACTGGAAAAGAAATCCTTTTTTATAACAAAACCGATTTTGATCAACGTCTTGATTCCTTAATCGAAATCAATATTTATCGATTAACTCAAGAAGCAATCAACAACGCCATAAAATACGCCGAATCGTCGCATATTATTGTACAACTTTCGCACAGTGAAACTTTACTAAGTATTATTGTTGACGATAACGGAAAAGGTTTCGACGTAAATTCAGTCGACAAAAAGCGCAACAGCGAATCTGGAATGGGACTTTTGTTTATGAAAGAAAGAATCCAATACATTAACGGACGCGTTTTCATGAACTCAATCCCAGGCGAAGGAACGAGAATTACTTTTAATATTCCGATTCTTAAATGAGAAAATTAGTCAATTAGATAATTTGATAATTACTTAAAGTAGCGTAAAAAATTATCTAATTCTTAAATTGACACATTCCCTAATTTTCTAATTGCCACATTAACTAATTATCTAATTAATTTGGGTGAGCCAGTATTAGAAAAAGTGGGCAATTTAACTTTGTCTATATACGCCCACTCTTCCTAATACTGTCGGGCTATCCGCGCTACTTCGGTAGCTTGCTCCTATCCCTCTCGCGGGCAATCGTTTTCAGAAGAACATTTCAGTACTGTTTGTCATCTCGACAAAGGAGAGATCACACAAGAAACTCCGCAATCTAAATCGCCAATCTTTGTCGAATCCCGCGTGTGATTCTTCGTTCCTCCTTTAGATTTGTTTTTTAAATTTTAAGTAGATTTATGATTGAGAAAGGAAGCAAAAGTAAACTATTCGTTCCTCTGAGCTTGAGACTCATATTTCGATTAAGACTTTAGCTTCCCTTTTATCAAAGACTCAGATAGAAATTTGGGCTTGAGACCCGTTATCAAGGAGTTGAGCTTATGATAAATTTCTCAAATCATTTGTTGAATCGTAAA